>CBJLOV010000286.1:0-1953 GCA_966424745.1 uncultured bacterium | reverse complement strand
GTTCTGCAGGCCGATGCGCAGGCCCGCGAGCGGCTTGCCCGCATCGTTGCCGGCCGCCCACGGCTGGCCGAGGTGGCGCGTGAAGTCTTCGTCGTCGCGGTCGAGGCTCGTCGAGTCGCGCTCGTCGAAGCCGGCCATCGCATTCAGCAGCAGCGCGCAGTCGGACGCGCTCTGCGCCATCGGGCCGCCCTGGTCGAGCGACGACGCGAACGCGATCATCCCGTAGCGCGACACGCGGCCGTAGGTCGGCTTGATGCCCGTCACGCCCGCGAACGACGCGGGCTGGCGGATCGAGCCGCCGGTGTCGGTGCCGGTCGCGGCCGGCGCGAGGCGCGCGGCGACGGCGGCCGAGCTGCCGCCCGAGCTGCCGCCCGGCACCGCGTTCGTGTCCCACGGGTTCTTCACCGCGCCGAACGCGGAATTCTCGTTCGACGAGCCCATCGCGAACTCGTCCATGTTGGTCTTGCCGAGCGTGACCATGCCGGCTGCCTGCAGCCGGGCGACGACGGTTGCGTCGAACGGGCTCTCGTAGTTCGCGAGCATCTTCGAGCCGGCGGTCGAACGCCAGCCGCGCGTGACGAACACGTCCTTGTGCGCGATCGGCAGGCCGGTCAGCGGGCCGCCCGCGCCGCGCGCGAGTTCGGCGTCGGCGGCCTTCGCCTGCGCAAGGGTGAGGTCCGCGTCGACGTGGACGAACGCGTTCAGGTCGCGGGCCGCGTCGATCCGTTTCAGGTAGAGCTGCGCGAGCTCGACGGCCGAGCATTCCTTGGCGGCGAGCGCGGCGCGCAGTTCGGTCAGGCTTTTTGCGTGCATTGAGTGGTTTTCCTGGGAATTCTGGGTCGCGCGCGGCGCTGGACGGCCGGCGCGCTTGTCATCGAATGCTTACTCGATCACCTTCGGCACGAGATAGAGGCCGTCCTGGACGGCCGGCGCCGGACGCTGGTTGTCGTCGCGATTGACGACTTCCGTCACGGCGTCGTCGCGCAGGCGCTGCGCGACTTCCTGGATCTGTTCGATCGGGTGGGCGAGCGGCGCGATGCCGGCGGTGTCGACCGCCTGCATCTGCTCGACGAGGCCGAAGAGATCATTGAGCTGGCCGAGCATGTGCTCGGCGTCGGCGTCGGCCATTTCGAGTCGCGCCAGGTGCGCGATGCGTTTCACATCGGTCAGGGTCAGGGCCATGCGATCACCGGAAAAACAAGGCTGCGCAGTGCATCGAAAGCAGCACTGCGGCGGGGGGTTGGAGGGTGCGATCCCACCCTCAAAAATCGGGGCCGAAGCGGCAAAAATACCGCCCGTTTCGATTCAAATACCGTGAAATTATAAGGTATCATTACGCGTTCGACCCAAACCCGGCAGCCTTTTCCCGCACCGTTTCGCCCTGTTCCGGCAAAGCCGTGCGTGCTTCGTGCGATCCCCGGTAGACATCACTCGCAGCTTCGTGCGCCGCGGCGGCCGCTTCCGCCACGCTTCCCGAGGCTGTTATTTTTTCCGCTGCCGCCCTCAGCGCTCGCTATGCAGGGCCGGCCCAGAGCGAAACAGGATTCTGAATGTTCGGTTTTTTGCGCAGCTACTTCTCCAACGATCTCGCGATCGACCTCGGCACCGCAAACACCCTGATCTACATGCGCGGCAAAGGCATCGTGCTCGATGAGCCGTCCGTCGTGTCGATTCGCCAGGAAGGCGGCCCCAACGGCAAGAAGACGATCCAGGCGGTCGGCAAGGAAGCCAAGCAGATGCTCGGCAAGGTGCCGGGCAACATCGAGGCGATCCGCCCGATGAAGGACGGCGTGATCGCCGACTTCACCGTCACCGAGCAGATGATCAAGCAGTTCATCAAGACGGCCCACGAGTCGCGCATGTTCTCGCCGTCGCCGCGCATCATCATCTGCGTGCCGTGCGGCTCGACCCAGGTCGAGCGCCGCGCGATCAAGGAAGCCGCGCACGGCGCCG
>CBJLOV010000285.1:0-2437 GCA_966424745.1 uncultured bacterium | reverse complement strand
TGCGTCTCCACAGCCGGGATCGTGCTTTCAGAACTCGTACGCAAACCCCGCGTAATACGCCCGGCGCAGGCCCGGTTCGATGCCGTTCGAGAAGACGCGGGCGTAGTACTTGCGGTCGGTGAGGTTCGAGATGCCGGCCAGGAGGCGCAGTGGCGGCGCGATCCACCAATCCGCGGAAACGTCGGCGACGGTGTAGCTAGGGACCTTGGCGGGGATGAACGAATCGGTTCCCGCTGTGCCGAACGGTTTGTTCGAGTCCTGCGCGTATTGGCCGGCGACCGACAGCACCGAGAAGGCGAGTTTGAATTTCTTGTCTTCGCGGTAGACGAGGCCGGTTCGGGCGAGATGGTGCGGGGCGAAGGCCGGCGCGTGGCCGGTGTTGCTGAGCGAATCGGTGAACACCGCATTGAGCAGGCTGAGGCTCGCGAACACGGACAGGTGCCGGTTCGTGCGCGGGTCGAGCGCGGCGAGGACGTCGTAGTCGATCTGGCCTTCGAGGCCGCGGTGGCGCGTGTTGCCGGTGTTCACGTCGATCGTGTTGCCGTTCGGCTGTCCGGGCGCCTGCTGCGCTTCGATGCGGTCCTTGACGTTGATCCAGAACACGCTGACGTCGTAGAACAATCCCGCGGCCGGGGTGCCATGCACGCCGGCTTCGTAGGAGAGGACATGGGTCGGGCGTGGATCGTTCTGCGCGGTCGTGACCAGGTTGCCGAACGGCGAGCCGATGTCGAAGTAGCGCACCGGCCGCCAGCCTTGGGAGACGTTGAAATAGGTTTCGTTGCCGCGGCCGAAGTCGTTGCCGAAGCCGAGCCCGAACAGCGGCACGGTGTGGTCGACGCTGCGGTCGACGAGCGGCAGCGCCGTCGCGCCGGCGGGCGGCGGATTGCGCACGTGAACAGTTTCATCGATATCGACGTTCTCGCGCTCCAGGCGCATCGACGGCACCAGATGCCATTCGCCCCAGCGGAAGACGTTTTCCGCGAACAGCGCGGCGTAGTCGGACGAGCGTTGCTGGTTCAACTTGATGCAATCGGGCGAACCGGGCGTGGTACATGGCGCGTCGAAACGCGCATAGCGATCGGCGTAGAGATTGCGATCGTTCCACTGCCGCAGCGGTGCGTCGGAGTGGTAGTAGACGAAGCCCGCGGTGAACGCATTGCCGCGGCCCCAGCGGTCGACCAGGCGCGAGTCGATGCCGGTGAATCGGAACGCGGCGTTCTGCAGCGTGGTCAGCGCCGGGTAGACCGGCTGCGGCACGTCGGCGAGGGCGCCCGCGGATCGCGTCGTTTGATTTTGATAGCCGCGCCACAGCTTGGTGACGAGTTCCGCGTCGCTGCCGAAGCGCTGGCGGTTGGACAGGGTGAGCACGTAGCGGTCGACCCAGTCCTTGTTGTACGGCGTCGGCGTGAAGTCGGCATCGCGCCGGAACACCGCGTAGCCGTACTTGCCCGGGTCGCCGGCGGCGAGTTCGTAGGCGTGGAAATCCACGGCCCAATAGGCGGCGTCGTTCGGCCGGTAGCCGATGTGCGCGTCGGCGCCCTTGAGGATGGCGCCGCCGTTCTCGCGCTGGCCGTCGTTGCTGCGGTAGTGCGCATCGAGCAGGTAGTCCCACTGCCCGGCCGTGCCCGACACGCGGTTGAACGTGGCCGCCAGTCCGTTCGCGCCGACGAGGTTTTCGCTGTAGCCGCCGAACTCGCGGTTCGGCTCGGGCTTGCGGCTGACGAAGTTGATCACCGGCGCGGGCTCGGGTCCGTACAGCAGCGAGCTGCCGCCGCGGATCAGCTGCACCTGGGCGATCGTCTGCGGCAGCGGCAGCACGTACAAGGTCGGGAAACCGATCCAGTCGCCTTCGAGCGGAATGCCGTCCTGCATCACCGCGACGAATTCGGACTCCTGCGGATTGCCGATGCCGCGGTAGCTCAGGTTGAACTGGCTCGCGGTCTGCTGCTCGGAGATCAGCAGGCCCGGCGTCTGCGCGAACAGCTCGCGCAGATGGTTGTCGACGACGGTGGGGATATTGTCGAGCTTGGTGATCGAGGTCTTCTTCGTCACCGTGATCAGCGGACCGTCGACCTCGCGCAGGATGTGCTCGAGCTTGGGCCGCGTGTCGTCGCCGTGCTCCTTGACCTTGACCGGCTCCAGCGTCGGCGGGGTCGGCGGGGTCGGATCCGCGAAAGCGGCGCCGTGAAAACACCCCAGCGCGAACGTCGATGCGGCAACCACCGTTTTGCAAAACGTCATTCCATTCCTCCGTGCGGCGACAAGGTTCAAGGCATCGCGCGACTCGCTCGCTTCCAACCAGCGAGTCGCACTCGACAGGGATACGGGGAGAACCGGCGCGCGCCGATCGCACCCGCCGTGCGGCGGTACGGCCGGATCGGCGCGCGACCGGACAAAGACGCCGCTGCGCGGCGTGCGACTCCGCCCGCCGTAGTCG
>CBJLOV010000284.1:0-2638 GCA_966424745.1 uncultured bacterium | reverse complement strand
ATGCAAGAAATCAAGAACTACACGATCAACTTCGGCCCGCAGCATCCTGCGGCGCACGGCGTGCTGCGCCTCGTGCTCGAGCTCGACGGCGAGGTGATCCAGCGTGCCGATCCGCATGTCGGACTGCTGCATCGCGGTACCGAGAAGCTTGCCGAGTCGAAGCCGTTCAATCAGTCGATCGGCTACATGGACCGCCTCGACTACGTGTCGATGATGTGCAACGAGCACGCTTACGTGCGCGCGATCGAGACCCTGCTCGGTATCGAAGCGCCGATCCGCGCGCAGTACATCCGCACGATGTTCGACGAAATCACGCGCATCCTGAATCATTTGATGTGGATCGGCTCGAACGCGCTCGATCTCGGCGCGATGGCGGTGTTCCTCTACGCGTTCCGCGAGCGTGAAGAGCTGATGGACTGCTACGAGGCGGTGTCGGGTGCGCGCATGCACGCGACCTACTATCGCCCGGGCGGCGTCTACCGCGACCTGCCGGCGCAGATGCCGAAGTACAAGGAGTCGCGCTGGCACAAGGGCGACGATCTCAAACAGCGCAACGAATGGCGCGAGGGGTCGATGCTCGACTATCTCGAGGCTTTCGCCAAGGATTTTCCGTCCAAGGTCGACGAATACGAAACGCTGCTGACCGACAACCGCATCTGGAAACAGCGCACGGTCGGCATCGGCGTGGTGCCGCCCGAGCAGGCGCTGGCCTGGGGCATGACCGGTCCGATGCTGCGCGGCTCGGGCGTCGAATGGGATCTGCGCAAGAAGCAGCCCTACGCGATGTACGGCAAGATGGATTTCGACATCCCGGTCGGCGTCAACGGCGACTGCTACGACCGCTATCTCGTGCGCGTCGAGGAAATGCGCCAGTCCAACCGCATCATCGCGCAGTGCGTGGAATGGCTGAAGAAGAATCCGGGCGACGTGATCGTGCGCAACTTCAAGGTCGCGCCGCCGAAGCGCGAAGAAATGAAGGACGACATGGAAGCGTTGATCCATCACTTCAAACTGTTCACCGAGGGCTACAGCGTGCCCGCGGGCGAGACCTATGCTGCGGTCGAGGCGCCGAAGGGCGAATTCGGCTGCTACCTGATTTCCGACGGCGCCAACAAGCCGTTCCGCGTGAAGCTGCGCGCGCCGGGTTTTGCCCACCTGTCGTCGATGGACTCGATCGTGCGCGGCCACATGCTGCCCGACGTCGTCGCGATGATCGGCACCTACGACGTCGTGTTCGGCGAGATCGACCGCTAAAGGTATTCGAAGATGAAAGCAACCGGCCACTACGCCGAAGTCAAGGACGTTGATCCGCTCGTCGTGCTCAACCAGCACACGCGCGAGCACATCGATCATTGGCTGACCAAGTTTCCGCCCGACCGCAAGCGTTCGGCGCTGATCCAGGCGCTGTTCGCCGCACAGGAGCAGAACGGCGGCTATCTGACCGACGAGCTGATCACGGCCGTGACGAAGTATCTCGGCCTGCCGGCTGTCTGGGGTTACGAGGTCGCGAGCTTCTATTCGATGTTCGAGACCACGCCGGTCGGGCGCAACAACGTCGCCGTGTGCACGAACATCTCGTGCTGGCTCAACGGCGGCGAGGGCATCCTCAAGCACTGCGAAAAGAAGCTCGGCATCAAGGTCGGCGAATCCACGCCCGACGGCCGCGTCTATCTCAAGCAGGAAGAGGAATGCCTGGCGGCCTGCTGCGGCGCGCCGATGATGGTGGTCAACGGCCACTATCACGAGAAGCTGACGCCCGAGTCGGTGGACCAGATTTTGGATGGGTTGAAGTAGGGTTTGTTGAGGATTGCGAATGGCAAAGCTCGTCATTCCCGCGAAAGCGGGAAGCCGGCGGCTTTGATTTTCTCGCGGCCCTCGAAAAAGCAAAAGGCACTGGATTCCCGCTTTCGCGGGACTGCAAAGGCGGGACGCCGAAGCGAACATTCGCGTAGCGAATGGCCCTGTAGGGCGAGTCGCAGGATGCGACGAGTAATGACGGCAAGAGCTAGAAGGCAAGAAACATGGCTGTAGGCCCCGCACCGCAGGAACATCAAGTCGTCTACACGACGCTGCACTTCGACCAGCCCTGGTCGATGGACAGCTATTTGAAGACGGACGGTTATCAGGCATGGAAGAAGATCCTCGCCGAGAAACCCGATCCGGCTTCGATCGTCGATGAATTGAAGAAGAGCTCGCTGCGCGGCCGCGGCGGCGCCGGCTTCCCGACCGGGCTGAAGTGGTCCTTCATGCCGAAGGGCACGATGCAGAAGTACATCCTTTGCAACTCGGACGAATCCGAGCCGGGTACCTGCAAGGACCGCGACATCCTGCGCTTCAACCCGCATTCGGTCGTCGAGGGGCTGGCCATCGCGTGCTACGCGACCGGCTCGACCATCGCCTACAACTACCTGCGCGGCGAGTTCCACCATGAACCGTTCGAGCATTTCGAAGCGGCACTCAAGGAAGCGTACGCGGCGGGCCTGCTCGGCAAGAACATCGGCGGCAGCGGCATCGACGTGGATATCTACACCGCGCTCGGCGCCGGCGCCTACATCTGCGGCGAAGAAACCGCGTTGATGGAATCGCTCGAAGGCAAGAAGGGCCAGCCGCGCTTCAAGCCGCCGTTCCCGGCCGGTTT
>CBJLOV010000283.1:0-2865 GCA_966424745.1 uncultured bacterium | reverse complement strand
CGCGCGCAGGATGCGCGCGAGTTCGCGAATGGACACGGATGTCCATCGAGCGAACCCCGGCCTGCTCTCGCGCACCCGCACCGCGTAGGGCGAGAGAAGCCGCGCAGCGGCGCATCCCGCCGTTGCCGTATACCACCGCCAAGAAAGCGGGATGCGCTTCGCTTCTCCCGCCCTACGGGGCGGGGGAAGCTCTGGCTCTGAATGCAAACAACAAAAGCAAGAACTGGATGACCGGCGTGCGGGAATGACAAGCGAAGCACGTGCAAATGGAGGACGCGATCAAGCCGTCCTCTTCGCTGCGACAAAACACCTCAGACCCGCGCCGCTGATACGGTCTTTTCGGCCACAACTGATCGGCCTGCCGCGCAGACGCCTGAGTAAAATACACGCGTCGAAAAGGCTGTCGGGAATCACATCATGTTCGGAAAAATCATCGTCGTCGCGACGCTCGCCGCGATCCTCTACAACCTCGGCGCGGGGCTGTACTACATGATGATCGAGAACGGCGGCACCGGCCGCACCGTCGGCGCGCTGACGCGGCGCATCGGCCTGTCCGTCGCGCTGATCCTGTTCGTCATGTTGTGCATCGCAATGGGCTGGATCCAACCGCACGGCGTCACGGGCTGAACCGATGCTTCGCCGATTGCCGCGCGCGCTCCCGCGAATTGCCGTCCTCGTCTTCCTGCTCGCCGCGCTGCCGTTCGCGCGCGCGGACGAAACCGACGACTTCGGCAAACGCCTCGCCGCCTGCGCCGCCTGCCACGGCAAGCAGGGCGAAGGGGTGCAGGGCGCCGAGTACTATCCGCACCTCGCCGGCAAGCCTGCCGGCTATCTGCTCGAACAGCTCAAGGGTTTCCGCGAGGGTCGCCGCGTGAGCACGCCGATGACCTGGTACGTGCGCTTCGCCGACGACGCCTTCCTGCGCCGCATCGCCGATTACTACGCGGCCCTGCCGCCGCGCACGCGCGGTGCCGACACGGGCGCGGCGCAGTTGACCCAAGCGCGTCGCCGCGTCGCGCAAAATCTCGTCGAACACGGCGACCCCGCGCACGACGTACCCGCGTGCAGCGCCTGCCACGGGGCGAATCTCGCCGGCCTCGAACCCGGCGTGCCCGCCTTGCTCGGTCTGCCGGTCGACTACGTCATCGCCCAGTTCGGCGCGTGGCGCGAGGGCATCCGCAACGGCGCGCCGCCCGATTGCATGCACGACGTCGCCGGCAAAATCGCCGCCGACGACATCCGCGCGATCGCGGTGTATCTCTCGCAGCAATCGAACGTGGACGGCCTGCGTCCTTCGCCGGCCGGCAGCTTCGTGCCGCCGAAGGCCTGCGGATCGCTGCCGCACGCGGAGGCGGCGGAATGAAAGGACTGCGCATTGCCGGCTTGATCGCCGTCCCTTTTCTGCTCGCCGTGTTCGCGATCGGTTTTTTCCTGTTCGAACGGCAGGGCGGCTTCGCCCCGTATCGTATTCCCGGCGACAGCGGACGCGTCGTTCCCGCCGACGCGGAAACGCTCGAGCGCGGCGAATACCTCGCGCGCATCGGCGACTGCATGGCCTGCCATACCGCGCAGGGCGGCACGCCGTTCGCCGGCGGCCGCGGCTTCGCCACCGGCTACGGCATGATCTATTCGTCGAACCTCACGCCCGATCGCGAGCACGGCATCGGCGCCTGGTCGATCGACGAGTTCGCGCACGCGATGCGCCATGGCGTCAGCCGCCGCGGTCCGCTGTATCCGGTATTTCCGTACGAGCATTTCGCCACGCTCGCCGACGCCGACATCGACGCCCTCTTCGCCTACCTGCGCAGCGTGCCGGCGAGCGCGAACGTGCCCCCGCCGAACCGGCTCGACTTTCCGGCCGACCGGCGCAGCGCGCTCGTGCTCTGGCGCATGCTGCACTACCGGCCGGGAGCGCAGGCGCCCGCGGCCGCAAGCGAAGACCGCGGCCGCTATCTCGTCGACGGCCTCGGTCACTGCGCGATGTGCCACAGCGCGCGCGAGCCGAGCGGCGCGCTTGCGGCCGACGGCTATCTCGCCGGCGGGCGCATACCGGGCAGCGGCTGGTACGCGCCGCCGCTCGACGCGAAACAATTGCAGCGCTACCCGGTCGAACAGCTCGCCGACTACCTGCGCTCGGGCGCGAGCGATGCGGGCGCGGCCTACGGACCGATGGCCGAGGTCGTCTACCGCAGCCTGCAGGCGCTCAGCGCCGACGATGCGCTCGCGATGGCGCGCTATCTCAAGGGCGTGCCGGCGCATCCCCAGCGCAAGACGGAATTCACTTTGCTCCCGGAACCGCCGCATCAGGTCGCGGCCGGCAACGGCGCCGAGATCTACAAGCGCGCCTGCGCCGACTGTCACGGCAAGGACGGCGAAGGCAAGGCCGGGCAGCATCCCGCGCTGCGCGACGCGGTCGCGACGACCGCTCCCGACCCCATCAATGCCGTGCGCATGGTGTTGTACGGCGGCTTTCCGGCGGCGACGGCGCACAACCCGCTGCCGTATTCGATGCCGCCGTTCGTGCAGCAATTGAGCCCGGCCGAGATTGCCGCGGTGACCAACTATGTGCGCGAAACGTTCGGCGGCCAGCGCTCGCAGCTGACCTCGGCGGACGTGGAAGCGATGCACGGCATCGTGCTCGACTGAGAGCCCGCGAGAACCGCTCATGCCTGCCGCCATCCAGATCGACCTCGCCTTCATCCTGTTCCTGCCGGCGTTCTGCATCGTCGGCGCGCTGTACTGTCTGTATCCGCGCACGCCGCGCGGCGCGCTGCGCTGGATCGCCGACCTCGCCGTCGTCGTGTCCGCCGCGGTCGCCAGCGTCGTGGCGATGCGCTGGGGTTTCCGCACGGCGACCGGCGTCGG
>CBJLOV010000282.1:0-3293 GCA_966424745.1 uncultured bacterium | reverse complement strand
AACACCCCGCGGACGTGATCGATCGGGAAAAAAGCCGTTCGCCCGGAAACGGGCAATGGGAGAACGGCGGCCTCTTTGCGTTCTCGCCACCCCTCGAACCCAACGAGCGGCAGGTCGATGACCCGGGGTTACGGCTTCTTCGTTCCCTGCGCCTTGGCCTGCGCGATCCAGCCGTCGACGCGCGCTTCGAGCACGTCGAGCGGCAATGCGCCGCCGTCCAGAATCTCGTCATGGAAGGCGCGGATATCGAACTTGTCGCCGAGTTCCTTCTTCGCCTTCGCGCGCAGCTCGAGGATCTTGAGCTGGCCGAGCTTGTAGGCCAGCGCCTGACCCGGCATCACGATGTAGCGGTCGGTCTCGGCCTGCAGGTCGGGCTCGTCCTGCGAGGAATGCTCATGGAACCAGTCGACCATCTGCTGGCGCGTCCAATGCTTGTAGTGCACGCCGGTGTCGAGCACGAGGCGGTTGGCGCGCAGCAGCTCGTCCGACAGATGGCCGTAGTAGCTCAGCGGGTCCTGATAAAAGCCGACTTCCTCGCCCAGGCGCTCGGCATACAGCGCCCAGCCTTCGATGTAGGCGGTATAGCCCGCCTGCTGGCGAAACGGCGGCAGGCCCGGCAGCGTCTGCGCGATCGAGATCTGCATGTGATGGCCGGGGATCGCCTCGTGGTACGCGGTCGATTCGATCGAGAGCAGCGAACGGTTCTGGTAGTCGCCCGTGTTGACGTAGACGCGGCCGGGGCGCTTGCCGTCGGGCGTGCCCTGATTGTATTCGGCGCCGGCGGCCTCCTTCTCGCGGTACTCCTGCACCGGCAGCACTTCGACCGCGGTCTTCGGCAGCAGGCCGAACAACTGCGGCAGCTTCGGTTCCATCTGCGCGATGTACTTCTTGTACAGATCGACGATCTGCTGGCGCGAGGTCGCGTGCGTCTTCGGGTCCTTGTTCATCGCCTCGCGGAAGCTCTTGAGGTCCTTGTAGCCCATCTTCTGCGCGATCTTGAGCTGCTCGCCCTCGATGCGCTTGACCTCGGAAAGGCCGAGCTCGTGGATCTCCTGCGGCGACTTGTTCGTGGTCGTCTGCTGCTCCACCGAAAACTGGTACAGCGCATCGCCGTTCGGCAGCGCCCACATGCCGGGCTCGGTGCGGCCCTTCGGCGCGTAGTCCTTTTCGACGAAGTCGGCGAGTTTGGTGTACGCCGGACGCACCTTCTCGTCGACGGCCTTGAGGATCGCGTCGTGCAGGCGCTTGCGGTCGGCCTCGGCCACGCCGTCGGCGAACTTCGCAACCGGACGGCCGAACACGCTCTCTTCACCGGCCGGCTTGGCGATGTCGCGGATCTGCACGGCGACTTTTTCGAGCAGGTAGCGCGGCGGCAACAGCTTGTCCTTTTCGCCCTGCTTGAGCAGTTCGGTGAGCTGGTCGAACAGCGCCGGCACCTTGTTCAGACGGGTCAGGTACTCGTCGTACTGTTTGGTCGTCTCGAACGGCACCATCGAGACGAACTGCGCGAGCTGCAGGTGCACGCCGTTGAACTGGTCGAGCGGCATCTCGTTGAGCTTGAGATCGGCATTGCGGATGTCGTCGCCGAGTTCGCGCACCATGAGCTGCTGGTTGAGCCGGTCCTGCTCGCTGAAGCCGGTCGTGTCGATCGTCTTGAAGCGAGCCAGGAAAGCCTCGTCGTTTTTTTTGTTCTGTTGGGCGGCGGCGACCGACGGGTCGCTCCACTGGTCGTTGTAGCGGTAGTCGCCGAGAATCGTCGCGAATTCCGGCGTGCGCTTCATCGTGTACTCCCAGCGCTCGGCGAGCAGCGCGTTGAGCGCCTTCACGCGCGTGCCGACATCGTCGGCGGCGAAGGCGGACGTGTGCGCGCCGAGCGCGACGGCGACGGAGAGCAGCAAAGGTTTGACGGCGATACGCGGCATAACGGCTCCGGGGCGGGATGGGCTGTGCACTTTCCACGCGCGCCGGCGGCGGGGACAGTGCCGGAAGTCAGTGAAACTCGGCGCGTCGGCAATCCGCGCTTACCGCCTCGCCGACGGCCGATGCACGAATGCGCCGGCCGGACCATCGTCGGCACGGCCGTCGCGCGGCCACCCGGTCGGGCGAGTACGCCACCGCGGCCAGCGACGAGGGCGGGCGACGGGTTCTTGCATGGAACCGCCGACCGCGGGCTAAACCACGGCCACCTCGAACTCGCCGAGCCCGGCGATGCCGCCCTCGATCCTGTCGCCCTTGACGACGGCGCCAACGCCTTCGGGCGTGCCCGTGTAGATCAGGTCGCCCGGAACGAGGGCGAAGAACTTCGACAGATAGGCGACCGTCTCGGCGACCGACCAGATCAGGTCCGACAGGTCGGCATTCTGCCTGGACTCGCCGTTGAGCTTGAGCCAGATCGCGCCCTTGGCGAGATGACCGACCTCGCTCGCACGGTGGATCGGACCGATCGGCGCAGCGTGGTCGAAGGCTTTGCCGATGTCCCAGGGCCGGCCCATATCGCGCATCCGGATCTGCAGATCGCGGCGCGTCATGTCGAGACCGAGCGCGTAGCCGTAGACGTGCTCGAGCGCCCTGGCCACGGGAATGTCGCTGCCGCCGGTGCCGATCGCGGCGACGAGTTCCATTTCGTAGTGGCAGTTCTTCGTCTCGCTCGGATACGGAAACGAACCGGTCGTGCCCGGCGCGACGTAGACGATCGCGTCGGCCGGCTTGCAGAAGAAGAACGGCGGCTCGCGGTTGGGATCGAAGCCCATTTCGCGCGCGTGCGCGGCGTAGTTGCGGCCGACGCAATAGATGCGGTGTACGGGGAAAGCCTGATCCGTGCCGGCGACGGGAACGGCGACGGCGGGGATGGATTCAAAAACCAGACTCATCGCAGAGACTCCGATAGTTCAAACTGGATCGTGGAAGGTTATGCGTGCCCGTCGCCGCCCTCCACAGCCGTGCAGCGATTCTCCCTTCGTGCAGGACGACTCGGCACGGAAGGCGGCACGCTGCATGGGGGATTCCGCATTCGACGATTTCACGACGGACTGCCGGCGGGGACGATCGAGGCGGCCTGGCGCGCGTAGCGCTGCGCGAGCACGGCGCAAACCATCAATTGCACCTGGTGGAACAGCATCAGCGGCAGCACGATCGCCCCGACCGCACTGCCGGCGAACAGCACGTTCGCCATCGGCACGCCGCTGGCGAGGCTCTTCTTCGAGCCGCAGAACAGGATCGTGATGCGGTCCTCGCGCGAAAACCCGAGGCGCTTGCCGAGCTGCGAGGTGGCAACGAGCGCGATCGCGAGCAGC
>CBJLOV010000281.1:0-3505 GCA_966424745.1 uncultured bacterium | reverse complement strand
TCTTCGCGGTTTTCTTCCGCTTTCAGCGAGTAACCGCAATCGTCCCGTGGTCGGGATGCTCCTACCCCCGGGACGATTTCCGCGCACGCCCGACGGCTGGACGAAACCGCGCGGAGCGGAAACAATGACCGGATGCGCCGCGCCGACCGTCTGTTCCTCATCATCCATGCTCTGCGCGGCCGCCGCACGGCGCTGCCCGCGCGGCGTCTGGCCGATACGCTCGGCGTTTCGCTGCGCACGGTCTATCGCGACGTGGTCGATCTGCAGACCTCGGGCGTGCCGATCGAAGGCGAGGCCGGCGTCGGCTACGTGCTGCGCAAGGGCGCGGACATCCCGCCGCTGATGTTCACCGCGGACGAACTCGAAGCCCTCGTCGTCGGCACGCGCTTCGTGCGCGCGTTCGCCGGTGCGCGTCTGGCCAAGGGCGCGCAGGCGGCGTTGCTCAAGATCGAAGCGGTGCTGCCGCCCGAGCTGCGCCAGCGCAGCGAGCGTTCGCGCATCTTCGCGCCGACCTGGCGCGAGCGCATGGAGCGTGCGAGCGTGATCGACCGCCTGCACGAGGCCGTCGTCGCTCACCGCATTTTGCGTCTGGACTACGCCGATGCGGCGGGCCGCACCAGCGCCCGCGAAGTCGAGCCGCTGTGTCTGGCGTTCTGGGGCGGTGCCTGGACGCTCGGCGCCTGGTGCCGGCTGCGCCGCGATTTCCGCAATTTCCGTCCCGACCGCATCGCCGCGTTCGAACCGACCGGCGAGATCTTCGTCGAAACCGCCGAGCGCGGGCTCGACGCGTACATGCGCGCGGCGAGCGCCGACGACAACGACAAGGAGTGACCATGTCCTCTTCCCAACGCAACGTCGATTTCATCCTCGAACAGATCGCCGGCGCCGGCACCGTGTCGGCACGCAAGATGTTCGGCGAATACGGTCTCTACTGCGACGGCCGCCTCGTCGCCCTGATCTGCGACGACCAGCTCTTCGTCAAGCCGACCGAGGCAGGCCGCGCCTTCATCGGCGAGGTCGATGCGGCGCAGCCCTATCCGCAGGCCAAGCCCTGGTATCGGATCGGCGAAGACCGCTGGGACGAGCGCGAATGGCTGGTCCGCCTGATCGCGATCACGACGGAGCAGCTACCATTGCCGGCGCCGAAACCGCCGAAGAAGAAAAAATCCAAGTCCTGACACGGGGTGTTGCAATGAAAAAACTCTCGCTGATTGCCTTCTGCGCCGCATCGTTCGCGCTCGCCGCGCACGCCAAAGAGGTCGACCAGGGCGGTGCCGACCAGCGTTTCGAACAGGTGTACAAGGCCGAATGGACCTGGCGCCAGCAGCAGTTTCCCGGGCTCGACAGCGAAGACCGTGAGGCGAGCGACAAGGACAATCGCCTGCCCGCGGTCGACGCGAAGACGCAGGCGGCGCGGCTCGCGTACTGGGACGATGTATTGAAGAAGCTCGCGGCGATCAAGCCCGAGGAGCTTTCCGCGGAAAACAAGATCAACTACGCGGTGTACAAGCCGCAGATCGAGAACCTCGCCGCGGGCCTGCGCTTCCGCGACTACGAAATGCCGCTGAACAGCGATTCGCAGTTCTGGAGCGATCTGCGCTTCATGGCCGACCGCCCGCTGAAGAACGCCGCCGCGGCGCGCGCCTACATCGCCCGCCTCGACGACGTGCCGCGCTATTTCGACGAGCAGATCGCGAACATGCGCGCCGGCCTCAAGCGCGGCTTCTCCGTGCCGCGCGTGGTGCTGGACGGGCGCGATGTCTCCATCTCCACGTTCACCAAAGCGGACAGGCCCGAGGACAGCGACTTCTACAAGCCGTTCGCGAACCTGCCGTCGACGATTCCGGCCGACGAACAGGCGACGCTGCGCGCGGACTGCGTCAAGGCGATCCGCGACAAGGTGCTGCCTTCCTACGCCAAGCTGCTCAAGTTTTTCCGCGAGGAATACGTACCGCATGCGCGTACGACGCTGGCCGCCGAAGCCCTGCCGGACGGCAAGAGCTTCTATCGCCAGCAGATCCGCGAATACACCACGCTCGATCTCGATCCCGAGGCGATCCATGAGATCGGCCTGAAAGAAGTCGCGCGCATCGATACCGAGATGAAGGCGACGATGCAAGCGACCGGATTCAAGGGCGATTTCCCCGCCTTCCTCAAGTTCCTGCGCAGCGATCCGCAGTTCTACGCGAAGACGCCGGACGAACTGCTGATGCGCGCATCGTGGATCGCCAAGCGCGTCGACGCCAAGATCGGCCAATACATCGGCCTGCTGCCGCGCGGACGCTTCGGTATCGAGCCGGTGCCGGCGGCGATCGCACCGTTCTGGACCGCGGGCCGCGGCAGCGCGCACACGTATTGGGTCAACACCTACGATCTGCCCTCGCGCCCGCTGTACAACCTGACCGCGCTGACTCTGCATGAGTCCTCGCCCGGGCACTCGCTGCAGGGCGCGCTCGCGCAGGAGGCGAAGGCGCAGCCCGACTTCCGCACGCACAGCTACATCTCCGCCTACGGCGAAGGCTGGGCGCTGTATTGCGAGAAACTCGGCAAGGAGATGGGCATCTACCTGACGCCGTACGACGACTTCGGCCGCGAGACCTACGAGATGTGGCGCGCGGCGCGCCTCGTGATCGACACCGGCGTACACCACAAGGGTTGGACGCGCGCGCAGGCGATCGACTATCTCGCCAGCCACACCGCGCTGTCGCAGCACGAAGTCGAAACCGAGGTCGACCGCTATATTTCCTGGCCCGGCCAGGCGCTGAGCTACAAGCTCGGCGAACTGAAGATCGTCGAACTGCGCGCGCGCGCCGAGAAGGAGCTGGGCAGCAAGTTCGACATCCGCACCTTCCACGACGCCGTGCTCGCGCTCGGCTCGGTGCCGCTGCCGCTGCTGGAACAACGCATCGACGCTTACATCGCCGAGGCCAAGGCCAAGTAATACTGTCGGAGTTCGTTTGTCTGGTCGACGCGTGTCTATCTATTCGTACAGAAGCAGAAGAAAAGATTGAACCACGCAGAACACGGAGAAGAGCCAGGAAGAAGAGCTCGAAACGGAATTGAGAGCTAGTCGGATTGGCGCCGGGCTTCCGTGGTTGCGGAGACCTCAGCTAAAGAAGCCCTCTCCCCCGAGCCGAGTTCGGGGGAGAGGGTTGGGTGAGGGCGCGCTTTTCGCTTGGCGCGAAGAACAAGATCAAGAACTTGCCGCATCCCCTCTCCCCCAACGGTAGAGCCGTCGGGGGAGGGAGCCGTTCGTTTCGACCGAGAATCGGCGTCGACCGAAAGCACTGGAACCTATCTCCAAATTCGGTTCGCCCTAAGCGTAGGCGCGAAGCGCCGCAGTCGAAGAGTCCGCAAGCCGTTTCCATTGCGGTGTTTCGACTTCGCGGAGCGGCGCTCCGCTACGCTCAACACGAGCGGATTCAATTTTGAGATAAGTTCTGGAACCTATCTCAAAACTCCGTTCGCCCTGAGCGTAGGCGCGAAGCGCCGAAGTCGAAGGGCT
>CBJLOV010000280.1:0-3547 GCA_966424745.1 uncultured bacterium | reverse complement strand
GCTTCCCCTCGATCGCCCCCTGTCTTCCCTTTTCCCCTCTTCCTTGTGTGGGTCGGAAAACCCCCCCCCCCTCCCCCCCCCCCCGGTGCCGCATCCGCCAAGAAGGCGGGATACGCTTCGCTTCTCCCGCCCTACGCGGGAATGACGGGCGATGACAAAGCGCCGTGACGACCGGCCCCGGGATCGCCCTCAGCTCAGCAGACCCAGCGCCTTCACCCGCTGCAGCTCGTCGCGCACGCGCGCAGCCTCTTCAAACTGCAGGTCCTGGGCGAGCTTGTACATCTGCGCTTCGAGCTTCTTGAGCTTGCCCGCAAGCTGTTCGGGGCTGAGCGCCGCGTAGTCCACGCGTTCCTCGGCCACCGCCATCGCGCCCGCTCGGCCGCGTTTGCCGCCGGCGCGTTCCGTCTCAGCATCGGCGCGTGCGCCCTCCATGATGTCGGCGATCTTCTTCACCACCGATTTCGGCGTGATGCCGTGCTCGATGTTGTAGTCGATCTGCTTCTGCCGACGGCGGTCGGTTTCCTCGAGCGCACGCTTCATCGAATCGGTGATGCGGTCGGCATAGAGGATCGCTTTGCCACGCAGATTGCGCGCGGCACGGCCGATCGTCTGGATCAGCGAACGGGTCGAGCGCAGATAGCCTTCCTTGTCCGCGTCGAGGATCGCCACGAGCGACACCTCGGGCATGTCCAGGCCCTCGCGCAGCAGGTTGATGCCGACGAGCACGTCGAACTTGCCGAGGCGCAGGTCGCGCAGGATCTCGACGCGCTCGACCGTCTCGATGTCGGAGTGCAGATAGCGCACGCGCACGCCGTGCTCTTCGAGATAGTCGGTGAGGTTCTCGGACATGCGCTTGGTCAGCGTGGTGACGAGCACGCGGTCGCCGAGCTTGACGCGCGCATGGATCTCGCCGAGCAGGTCGTCGACCTGGGTGCGCACCGGGCGCACTTCGACTTCGGGATCGACGAGGCCGGTCGGACGCACCACCAGCTCGACGATGTTGCCGTCCGAATGGCGGATCTCGTAGTCGCCCGGCGTCGCCGACACGTAGATCGTGCGCGGCTCGCGCGCTTCGAACTCGTCGAACTTGAGCGGCCGGTTGTCGAGCGCCGACGGCAGGCGGAAACCGTATTCGACCAGATTCTCCTTGCGCGAGCGGTCGCCCTTGTACATCGCGCCGAGCTGCGGCACGGTGACGTGCGATTCGTCGACGACGAGCAGCGAATCCGGCGGCAGGTAGTCGAACAGGGTCGGCGGCGGCTCGCCGGGCGCACGCCCGGTGAAGTGGCGCGAATAGTTCTCGATCCCCTGGCAGTAGCCGATCTCGGCCATCATCTCGAGGTCGAACTGGGTGCGCTGCTGCAGGCGCTGCGCTTCGACCAGCTTGTTCGCCTTGTAAAGCTGGTCGAGGCGTTCCTTCAGCTCGGGCTTGATCGTCTCGATCGCGTCGAGCACGCGCTTGCGCGTGGTCACGTAGTGCGTGGCCGGATAAATCACGCAGCGCGGCATCTTGCGCAGCACCGCGCCGGTGAGCGGATCGAACACCGAGATGTTCTCGACCTCGCCGTCGAACAATTCGATGCGCAGCGCGTCGGTCTCGCTCTCGGCCGGGAACACGTCGACGACGTCGCCGCGCACGCGGAAGCTGCCGCGGTGCAGTTCGTAGTCGCCGCGCTCGTACTGCAGTTCGGTGAGATGGCGGATCAGCTCGCGCTGGTCGACGCGCTCGCCGCGCGCGAGGATCAAGCGCATCGACAAGTAGTCTTCCGGATCGCCGAGGCCGTAGATCGCCGACACCGTCGCCACGATCAGCGCATCGGGACGCGACAGCAGCGCCTTGGTCGCCGACAGGCGCATCTGCTCGATGTGCTCGTTGATGCTCGAGTCCTTTTCGATGTAGGTGTCGCTGGCGACGACGTAGGCCTCGGGCTGGTAATAGTCGTAGTAGCTGACGAAGTACTCGACCGCGTTGTGCGGGAAGAACTCCTTGAACTCGCCGTAAAGCTGCGCGGCCAGGGTCTTGTTCGGCGCGAGCACGATCGTCGGCTTCTGGATCTGCTGGACGACGTTGGCAATCGTGAACGTCTTGCCCGAACCGGTCACGCCGAGCAGGGTCTGATGGGCAAGGCCGTCGTTGAAGCCGTCGACGAGGCGACGGATGGCGTCGGGCTGATCGCCCGAAGGTCCGAACGGGGAAACAAGCTGAAAACGGTCGGAAGACATGATGCCAATGTGCGGGCGGCTGCGCGGTGTGCAAGTGTAATCCAGCGCGAATCCGCCGCGGCGCCGCGCGCCGGGGTCTGCTGACAGCCTGCGGCAGCAATCGCCGGCGACGGCAGTCCCGATTCTGCAACAGTTCCGCCGCCGACCGCGCCCGACGTGCCTCGCGGAGAATTCCTGAGGCATACTCGCTGCGCACGCCGCCAACCGGACCGCCACCATGAAAGCACGCACTTCCTTCGGCCAGCATACCCTGGGTCGCGACTATTTCGTTTCGGACGAGATCTGGCGCGCCGAGCACGAGAAGATCTTCTTCCGCTCGTGGATGCTCGCCGGCCATGTCTCGCAGTTGGAAAAACCGGGCAGCTATTTCCTGTTCGAACTCGAACGCGAAAGCGTGATCGTGCTGCGCGACCACGACGGCGAACTGCGCGCGTTCCACAACCACTGCCGCCATCGCGGCAGCAAGCTGTGCCGCGAAGCCGACGGCACGCTCGGCAAGGCGATCCAATGCCCGTATCACGCCTGGACCTTCGGCCTCGACGGCGCGCTGCGCGGCGTGCCGACGATGAACGAGGTCGCCGGCTTCGACCCGGCGGACTATCCGCTGCACTCGGCCGCGCTGACGAACTGGGAGGGCTTCCTGTTCGTCAATCTGTCGCCGGCGCCGCAGCCGTTCGCCGAAGCCCTGCCCGGCCTCGCCAGCCGTTTCCAGCAGTGGCGCACGCCGGAACTGCGCGCGGCCGACCGCCGCGTCTACGAGGTCGATGCGAACTGGAAGCTGATCTTCCACAACTTCAGCGAGTGCTACCACTGCCCGCTTGCGCATCCGCACCTGAACAAACTGACCCCGTTCCGCAATTCGGAGAACGATCTCGAGGAGGGCCCGGTCCTCGGCGGCCCGATGTGGATGAACAACCGCGACGGCAGCATGACCATGGGCGGCGAGCGTTGCGCCGCCGTCCTGCCCGGCCTGACCGAGGCCGAACGCGGAAAAGTATACTATTACAGCCTGTTCCCGAGCGGTTTCCTTTCGTTCCATCCGGACTACGTGATGATGCACCGCGCGCAGCCGCTGTCGAAGGACCGCACCCGCGTGACCTGCGAATGGCTGTTCCATCCCGACGCGATCGCCGCTCCGGGCTTCGACCCGGCGCCCGCGGTGGAATTCTGGGATCTGACCAATCGCCAGGACTGGGAACTCTGCTCGAACGCGCATCGCGGCGTCACCTCGCAGGCCTGGGAACCGGGCCCGTATTCGGAACTGGAAAGCCAGCTCGCCGCGTTCGACCGGCAATACCGGCGCGCGCTCGGCGAGGAGGTCGCG
>CBJLOV010000279.1:0-3566 GCA_966424745.1 uncultured bacterium | reverse complement strand
GTACGGCCGCCTCGATCCTCTATTTCCGCGTCGCCGCCATCCATGCCGCGCATGCCGAACTGGAAAAGCGCGGCGCGCACTTCGTCAGCGCGCCGCATCTCATCCACCGGCATGCCGACGGCACGGAGGAGTGGATGGCGTTCTTCAACGACAACGAGCAGCGGCCGCTCGCCATCATGGCGAAAGTGCCTTCGCCGCCCGCCGCGGGAACATCAAATGTTTGACACGATGTGATCCTTCGCATCGATTTTCCCGTCATCCTGTATCCGAGCGGATGCGGCGATATCTTCGATGACGTCGCGGTCGATAGCGCAGCGGCCGAGGTCTGCGCTGCGCACGCGCAACCGGAACGTCGGCTTGTCCGCATCGCGGCGATCCGCGTCGACCTGCACCATGCGCACCAGCCGGCTGCGCGCGGAAAAATCCGCGAGAAAATCTTCGCGTGCGAAATTGTCGTCCGGCTTGCGGTCGACCAAATTGCGCAGATCGCCGCTGGCCAGGTCCCCGATCGCAAAACGCAGGTCGCTGGGCGCGGCAGCGCCTTCGTACGTCGCACCGAGCACGGCTTGCGCGGTGAACAGCGCGCGGTCGTCGTCGATGAAGCGCAGTTGCAGGGTACGTCCCTCGCCGGGCCATTGCTGCACGAGGGCGCCGGTGCCGGCGTCGATCACCGAGATGCGCTCGTAGCGTCCCCATAACGGCGGTGCGGCCAGTGCGATGCGGCTGTCGTCGGCGGAGATCGCCACGCGCGGATGATCCGTGAGTCCCGGCTCCGCTTCGCTGCCGAACTGTGCGGCAAGACAGCCGCGCGCGACGGAATGCAACTGCATCGACGGAACGCCCCTGAAGCCGGAGCGCGCAGGTGTAGGCGAAGCCGATGAAGAGTCGCGGCGGATATCCTGGCGGCCAAACGAACAATCCGCCGCCGGGCCGATGGATGATGTGGATCACGGACGGTCGATGTTCGCGATCGAATTAGTGTGCGCGAGTAGGCAGACCGAGCCGCCGACACGCATGGTAACGTGGCCGTCGCGAACATCGCGTACATAGCCAAGTACCCGGACGGGCGCTGCGCCCGCCCGGGTTAGCCAATCACCACTCTTAAGGACGGAAAAATGAAATCACTTCTTTTTCTTCTTTTGGCTCTCGTATCGATCGGCGTCCAAGCCCAAACCTCCTCCGAGCAGGATGCATGCGCCGCGGCGGCCGGCACGTTCATGACCGGAACGGTCGTGAGCGACCCGACCTTCGCATATGGCTCCTACCGCCAGGGCGTCGAGTTGTCGCACACGCACATCCAGGTGCAGTCCGACAGCGACGGCTACACCTACGACATCGCGATCGACAACGTCTATGCCGACGGCTACGACCAGGCCGGCGAATCCGTACCGGATCCCCTCACCTCTCTGCTCTCGGGCACGCGCGTCGAACTGTGCGGACTGCCGTTCCCCGGCGGCATGCACTGGGTGCACTCCAATTGCGGCGTGCAACCGACGCCGAAGACCCCTGACGGCTGGGTGAAAGTGCTCGACGCCATGGGCAACCCCGGTCCGAATCTGGAAGAGAACCAGGAATATTGCTATCTGTGGAATTGAGCGCAGGCATCTGCGCTCTTTTCGTACGCGACTGCATCGCGAGCGTCTCGTCGATGCGGCACCGCCGGGTGCCGCATCGCCTCGGCATGGTCCGTCGCGATCTGAAACCGATAGCGCCAAAGGCCGCCGTAGCGCCGCACGCCGACCGGGACGTGCTGGAGCGGTTCAAGGCTCCGGGCCCGGCTCATCGGACCCGTATCCATTCTGTGCTGCGGGCTTTCGCGACGCCTCGATCCAATTGCTCGATCACTGAAGCGGATCGCCGGACAGGCTGCGGTATCCTGATGCCCATCGCGGCCGCGGCCGCTCACCTCGAACCCTAACCGTCGGGAGTGTTCGTCATCGACATCGCAAATGCTTTGTTGACCTTTGCTCAGGTCGCCATCGGTCTCGCCGGCTTCTCGGCAATCCTGGTTGCCCTGAGCGGCAAGCCCCATCAGTGGACGCCGGTCGACGCGTTCCGAATCCGCAACATCCTCGCATTCAGCTTCCAATCGGTCTTTCTCTCGCTCATCCCTTTCGTGCTGGCGTTTTTTTCGGTGCCGCAATCGACGATTTGGCAAGTCTCGGTTCTGATACTCGCCGTCGCGACGTCGGCCGGCGTGTTGCTGGTGCTCAGCGGCGTCTATCGATTGTCGTCTGCCGAACGCGCCGTGCTGAACATCGTGGTGGTGTCTTCGGTCGTAGCCGTACTGTGCATCATGGCCGCAGTCGAACTGCTTGCGACATTCGGCGTCGTCGGCCCCGCGTCCGCCGTGTTTTTCCTTGGCCTCGTCGTTCTGCTCGGAATCTCGACCGTTTTGGTGGCTCGGTTCCTGTTTGCCCGGCCTGCGGATTGACGACCCGCGGCGTCAGCTTGCACCGACTTGTCTGCATCTGCCTCCGTCCGCGTGTCGCGAAGCCGCAAAGCGCATGATCGAAGCTTGACGCCGTTGGCACGAAGAGAGCGGCGCCACGGGATGTCCACCGGACGAATGCCGGTAGAATTCGCGCGGGGGGCAAGGGCGGCGAATGCGTTGCCGTTGAAGCTGCGGAAAACGGATGCACTACGCAAGCCGGCGAGTCTTGGCAGCTCGCTTGCCGGCCGAACCCATATCGCTTTCATACAGACGCCGGCGGGTCGGGCTCATCGCCTTCGGCACGCGGTCGACAGGAGGATTGATGCCCGCCGTGAAAAGATCGCCCTCGTCCTTCATCCGCGCCGTTTTCGCGGTATTGGCTTTGATCGGATTGCACTGCGCGCAGCCGGCGGCGAAGGCGGATGCGGCGGAGCGGCTTGCGGGCTCGGCGAAAAACCCGGAGCTTCACGACAGCCCCGACGCGCTCGACGCCGTCGCGCAGACGGCTCCCGTCGTCCGCGCCCTCGCGCAGGCCGAGGCCGCCGCGGCGACGACGTCGCTGAACTGCGCGGTCTATTGCGGCGTTCCGATCAGCTACACCAGTTGGAAGGGAAATAGCTACACCCTGCAGCAATACACAGGACGCAACGTGCGCGTGCTGGTGCCGCAGCACTGGTACGACGATCCCACGTTCAACGAAGACGCGCGCCGCCAGTTCATCGACACGTTCGACCTCACCTTCGATTACCTGAGCGATCTCGTCGGCGGCGTGCCGCCCGGCACCCAGCCGATCACGGTGGCGTTCGTCAATCCGCCGGGCTGCGGATGGGGCTGCGGCCAGGTGGGCGGGCGCGGTGTGGAAATCACCGACGCGCCGGACAACAAGGACAACGAAGTCTTCTGGACCACCGCGCTGGCCGGATTCCACACCTACGGGATCGTGCACGAGATGACGCACAACTTCGACGTGTGGGGCAACCAGTTCGAATTCTCCGCGCTTCCCGACAGAACGCACTACTGGACCTACATCATGCGGTCGATCTACGCGTTCACGCGTACCCGCACGTCCGACACGCCGCCGGAGGAATACGACGTTTCCTACGAGGAGGCATTGTTCGAATACGCGCAGACC
>CBJLOV010000278.1:0-3710 GCA_966424745.1 uncultured bacterium | reverse complement strand
TTCATCAGGGTCGCAGCGGATCCGTTCTTGCCGTTCGTGACGAACCGTTTCGTCGACGCGGCCATCCTCGGCGAAGAAAGTCCGCTTGATGAGCCGGTTGAACGACTCGCTCTCGCTCGTCGCGGCGACGACCACCAGTCGTTTCAATAGGCTCGAGCGAGCAGATGGACGATAGGCCGCCGCGATTTCGGCATGGCGTCGTGGATTTTCTTGGCTCTATTCCCTTATTGCGATTGCGGCGCGGCCGCGATCGAGAATTCGTAGATGATCAGATTGCGGTATTCCTTGCCGGGATCCAGGCGTGCGGATCCGAACGCGGGACGGTTGGGCGTGTCCGGAAAGATCTGCGGCTCGAGGACGAAGGCATCGCCTTGGCGATAGACATGTCCGCCCGTGCCGATCGTGGTGCCGTCGAGGAAATTGCCCGAATAGAACTGCAGGCCCGGCTGCGCGGAAAATAGCGTCAGCACGCGTCCCGATGCCGGATCCTCCACGCGCGCGACCATGCGCGGTGCGCTCGCCGCACCGCGGCCGACAACGAAATTGTGGTCGTAGCCCTGCCCGATCCGCAGTTGTGCTTCTTCGCCGTGGCGAATGTCGCGACCGATCGGCTTTGCCCGGCGGAAGTCGAACACGCTGCCGGCGACGCTGCGAATCTCGCCGGTCGGGATCAGTTTCTCGTCGACCGGCAGGTAGGCGTCGGCGGGAATCGTCAGCCGCTGCTCCATCACCGAACCGGAACCTTCGCCGGCCAGGTTCCAGTAGGCGTGATTGCTCAGATTGACGATGGTCGGCTTGTCGGTGCCGGCGCGGTAGTCGATGGACAAGCGGCCATGCGTGTCCAGCGTGTAGGTCGCCGTGATCGAAAGCGTACCCGGATACCCCATCTCGCCGTCCGGACTGACGTAACTCAGGCTCACGCTGGCCGAGTCGGCATCGTGCCGAACCTCGCCGATTTTCCACAGCACCTTGTCCAGGCCGCGCTCGCCGCCGTGCAGCGAGTTGGTCTTCTCGTTGATCGACAGCTGATAGGTGCGGCCGTCCATCTCGAAACGGCCGTTGGCGATGCGGTTGGCATAACGGCCGACCGTGGCGCCGAAATACTGCGGTTTGCGTACATACCCATCCAGGGCGGCATAGCCGAGCACGATGTCGGCGCTTTTGCCGGCGCGGTCGGGCGCGGTGAGCGATTGCAGGCTCGCGCCGAGCGCGATGACCCGTGCCGTCATGCCCTTTCCGTTGTCGAGCAAGACGGCCTCGACCTTGCTGCCGTCGGCGAGCGTGCCGAAGGTTTCGCGTTTCGCCTCGGCGGCATGCGCCGCACCGGTCAACGCGCACAGACAAAACGCCAATGGCGCCAGTCGTTCTCGCATACCGCCCTCCCGTTTTTCCGGTCGAAAATTCTATCGTAGGGGACCGGCACCGGATCACCGGCATCGTCCCGTGGTTGTCGGACGCAGCATAGAAATGGCGAACCTATCCCACCAATGAAAATTTCCGCCCGAGCGATATCCAATCGAAATAGGTCGGAAAAAAATCGATCGGCATTCGGCAAAATCCACGCAGTCGCTGAGTCGGCGGGTTTGGAATAGGGCTTCCGCGGCGCGCAGCGACGAACGATGCTCGTACCGTTGTACCAACCGGGACAGATGCCGAGTCTTCGGCAGCGAGATCCGGTTGCCGATAAAGGACCTGGGCTGCACGCGTCCTCCCGTGCCGGCGGCGGTCTGTTCCGTGGCGAAGTGGAAGTCGAGAACTGCGGCAACGCCGTCCCGCCGCGGAACTTCAGTATGCTTCGCGTGCCGCGTCGCGCAGCGCATCGACCATCAGCGCCGCGGCCGGAGAGAGCATTCTTTTCGTGGACGTGATCAGCCCGAAGTCGTCCATCTTGCAGTCCATCGGCAGCGGCAGGATCGCCACCATGCCGTGCGCCGCGTAGTAGCGCGCGACATCCTCGGCAAGCACGGCGATCATGTCGCTTTGCTCCAGCGCCCGCGTCGTGAACAGCAGCGCCGAGGTCTCGACGACATTCGAAGGCGGCGCCAGACTGGCGCGCTGGAACATCAGTTCGAAACGATGCCGCAACACACTGCCGCCCGGCGGCACGATCCATGCCTCGCGCTGGACGTCCGCCAACCGAAGCGCGGCGCTCTTCAGCAGCGGGTGGCCGCGTCTGGCCACGGCATGGACGGGTTCGCCGGCCAGGGGCTCGTAGTGCAGTTGCAGCTTGTCGTGTTCGGGAAACAAGCGCCCGATCACCACGTCGAGCTTGTCCTGGGCCAGCCGTTCGAGCAGCACATTGCTGGTGTCGATGTCGACCACGATGCGGATGTTCGCGTGCATGCGCTTGACGGCTGCGACCGCGGCCGGCAGCAGGCGCACGCCCGGCGAGGTGATGGCACCCACCGCCACCTGTCCGAGGCGTCCCGCCTTCAGTGCGGCGAGCTCCTCCTGGGCCTGGTCGAGACTGCCGAGCACCGTACGCGCATGGCGGATCAAGGCATCGCCGTAGAGCGTGGGCCGCATGCCGCGCGGCATGCGTTCGAACAACGGGGTTCCGAGCGTTTCCTCCAGCTCGCGCAACAGCTTGGAGGCGGCCGGCTGGGTGATATTGAGCACGGCCGCGGCGCGGTGGATGCTGCCTTCGTCCGCGAGCACGACCACCAGCATCAACTGGCGGGTCTTCAGGCGGGTGCGGACGTTTCTGGGGTGGGTATCCAACATGGCAGCGCTCCGTCACCGATATCAATCAGGATATCAAAGTGCTCAATTTTCTCATTGGTAGGTTATCAATGTTGTTCCTAGACTGCAGCGGACCTGACCACTCCGACCCCGGACCATGCCGGCGAACAAATCCAGACTGCGCTCTCATCAGTGGTTCGGCACCACGGACAAGAACGGCTTCATGTATCGAAGCTGGATGAAGAACCAGGGCATTCCCGATCACGAATTCGACGGCAGGCCGATCGTCGGCATCTGCAACACCTGGTCGGAACTGACGCCCTGCAATGCGCATTTCCGCAAACTGGCCGAGCACGTCAAGCGCGGTGTCCATGAGGCCGGCGGTTTTCCGGTCGAATTCCCGGTGTTTTCCAACGGCGAATCCAACCTGCGCCCCACCGCCATGCTGACCCGCAACCTCGCCTCGATGGACGTGGAGGAAGCGATCCGCGGCAATCCGATCGACGCCGTGGTGTTGCTCTGCGGCTGCGACAAGACCACGCCCGCGCTGCTGATGGGCGCGGCGAGCGTCGACGTGCCCGCCATCGTGGTGACCGGCGGCCCCATGCTCAACGGCAAACTCGAAGGCAAGGACATCGGCTCGGGCACGGCGGTGTGGCGCCTGCACGAAGCGCTCAAGGCCGGCGAGATCGACCTGCATCGTTTCCTTTCCGCCGAAGCGGGCATGTCGCGTTCGGCGGGCACCTGCAACACCATGGGCACGGCCTCGACCATGGCGTGCATGGCCGAGTCGCTCGGCGTATCGCTGCCGCACAACGCCGCGATTCCCGCCGTGGATGCGCGCCGCTACGTGCTCGCGCACCTGTCGGGCATCCGCATCGTGCAGATGGCGCTGGAGGACCTGACGCTGTCGAAGATCCTCACCCGCGAAGCGTTCGAGAATGCGATCTGCACCAACGCCGCGATCGGCGGCTCGACCAACGCCGTGATCCACCTGAAGGCGATCGCCGGCCGCGTCGGCGTGCCGC
>CBJLOV010000277.1:0-3750 GCA_966424745.1 uncultured bacterium | reverse complement strand
GCAAGATCGACTATCTGCACTATTCGCGCTACTGGGCGCAGAAGCAGGGCAAGAAGGCGGTCGGCCAGCCCGGCAACCTGATCATGCTCGGCGGCGACAAATCGACGATGGACCTGATCAAGTCGACCAAGAAGGGCATCCTCGTCACGCGCACCTGGTACATCCGCCTGGTCGACCCGCAGACCGTGCTCTTGACCGGCCTCACCCGCGACGGCACGTTTTACGTCGAGAACGGCGAGGTCAAGTATCCGATCAAGAATTTCCGCTTCAACGAATCCCCGGCGATCATGCTCAACAACATCGAGGAGATCGGCAAGCCGGTGCGCGTCGGCGACGACGAATCGCCGTTCGTGATGATGATCCCGCCGATGAAGATCCGCGATTTCACCTTCACCTCGCTGTCCGACGCGGTCTGACGGGCGGTGCCGGCGGCTTTTCGCGAAGCGGGGGTTGTTGCCCATGGGCATGTTCACTGAAAGCACGGCGAAGGCGATCCTCGACAAGGCGATCGGCCTGTCCAAGGCCGATCAATGCGTGGCGAGGTTGAACGGCGCGGAAACCGGCAACATCCGCTATGCGGTCAACACGGTCTCGACCAGCGGTTCGGTGCGCGATGCCGAACTTGCGGTCGAGGTCGCGTTCGGCAAGCGCGTCGGCACGGCGACGATCAACCAGTTCGACGACGCGGCGCTGGCCGCCGTGGTCCGCCGCGCCGAGACGCTGGCGCGGCTGGCGCCGGAAAACCCGGAATTCGTGCCCGCGATCGAGAAGCAGGCCTATGCGCCGAGCAAGACCTACGTCGCCAAGAGCGCGGCCGTGACGCCGGAATACCGCAGCCGCGTCGCCGCGGACTGCATCAAGCGCTGCCGCAAGGAAGGGCTCGACGCGGCCGGCTTTTTCACCGACACGCACACCTACGCGGCGATCGCCAACAGCCGGGGCAATTTCGGCTACCGCGAAAGCACCACGATCGACTTCACCTGCACCGTACGCACGGCGGACGGACAGGGTTCGGGCTACGTCGCGCGCAACACCGCGGACGTTGCCGCGTTCGACGCGAAGGAAGCCGTGGACATCGCCGTGCGCAAGGCGAAGGAATCGGTCGGCGCCAGGGCACTCGAACCCGGCAAGTACACCGTGATTCTCGAGCCGCAGGCGCTCATGCCGATCATGTTCTGGCTGATGAGCGGGGGCTTCGATGCGCGCGAAGCCGACGAAGGGCGCAGCTTCCTGAGCAAGAAGGGCGGCGGCACCCGTGTCGGCGAGAAACTGTTCGACGAGCGGATCACGATCTACACCGATCCGTTCGATGCGCAGGCCGCGGTGCTGCCGTGGAACGAGGAAGACGTTCCGCGCCGGCGCATGCCGATCGTGACGCGCGGCCGCGTCGACGGCTTGCAGTACTCGCGCTACTGGGCCGCAACGAAGGGCAAGCCGCCGACCGGCGGCATCGGCAACGTCGTCATGGCCGGCGGCGAGAAGTCCACGAGCGACCTGATCAAATCGACGAAGAAGGGCCTGCTGATCACGCGCACCCACTACGTCAACATGGTCGATCCGCAGACGATGCAGCTCACCGGCCTGACCCGCGACGGCACGTTCTACATCGAGAACGGCGAGGTCAAGTATCCGATCAAGAACTTCCGCTTCAACGAATCCGCGGTCATCGCGCTCAACAATGTCGAAGACATCGGCAGGCCCGAACGCACGGTCTTCTTTTTCCAGCTGGATTTCCCGATGATGCTGCCGGCGGTCAAGCTGCGCGATTTCACGTTCACGTCGCTGTCTGATGCGGTGTGATGGCGATGGCGGAGAGCGAAAAATTGTTGTCTGTTCGTCATTCCCGCGAAAGCGGAGATCCAGCGCCTTTGTTTGTCGGCGGTTTAAAAGTCACTGGATTCCCGCTTTCGCGGGAATGACGAACTCTTCAAGGTAACCGATGACTCGTGCCGAATTCCTGCGCCTGATGCTCGCCGGCGGCGCCAGTGCCTTGTCGGCGCGGAATGCTTTGGCGCAGGCAAGCCCCGCTGCGCAGCCCTCAGCCATCGGCCCTCAGCCCTCCAACGTCAGCCCTCAGCCCTCAACCTACGACTTCTGGTTCACCCGCCTGATGTACGAATCCGGCGACTGGGACGTCGACCAGCGCATGCCGGCGAATCTGTTCGACGCGCTGATCCAGTACACGACCTTGCGCGTCGATGCGAAGGAGCGCGTGCTGCCGCTGGCCGATCCGCGCATGCTCGCCGCGCCGTTCTGCTATCTCGCCGGGCACAAGCTGGTCGAGTTCAATCCGGACGAGCGGCGCAATTTCGAGCGCTACGTGCGCAACGGCGGCTTCGTCCTCGTCGACGACTGCAACCATGACGTCGACGGCCTGTTCGCGAAATCGTTCGAGCGCGAGATGGCGTCGATCTTCGGCGCCGAAGCGCTGAAGAAGCTGCCGAAGAAACATCCGCTGTTCGACGCCTTCTTCAAGTTCGACGGACCGCCGAACACCGCGTTCGAACTCAACGGCTGGGGCGACGATCTCGTCCACGAATACCTGAAAGGCATCGAGATCGGCGGCCGCCTCGGCGTGCTCTACAGCAACAAGGACTACGGCTGCGAATGGGACTACGACTGGCACAACAAGCGCTTTCTCGCCGAGGACAATACGAAGTTCGCGGTCAATATCGTGATCTATGCGTTGACGGCATAGGGCCGAGGGCCGAGGGCCGAACATGCAGATGCCTGCACGCCCTTTTGCTTTTCAGCCCTCAGCCTCAGCCCTGAATCCTCTCCACCCATGAACGACACCCTCAGCGAATCCTCAATCCAACGGCAGCTCGACAAGCTCTCCGCTCTGCGTGACGCGATCGCGCAAGTCATCGTCGGCCAGCGCGACGTCGTCGAGCAGCTGCTGATCGGCCTGCTCGCGGGCGGCCACTGTCTGCTCGAAGGTGTGCCCGGCCTCGGCAAGACCTTGCTCGTGCGCTCGCTCGGCCAGGCGCTGGCGCTCGATTTCCGCCGCATCCAGTTCACCCCGGACTTGATGCCGAGCGACATCGTCGGCACCGAGATCCTCGAAGAGGACCACGGCACCGGCAAGCGCTACTTCAAATTCCAGCAGGGGCCGGTGTTCACCAATCTGCTGCTTGCCGACGAACTCAACCGTACCCCGCCGAAAACCCAATCGGCCCTGCTCGAGGCGATGCAGGAACGCACGATCAGCTACGCGGGCGTGACCCACGCGCTGCCGCGGCCGTTCTTCGTGCTCGCCACGCAGAATCCGCTCGAACAGGCCGGCACCTATCCGTTGCCGGAGGCGCAGCTCGACCGATTTCTTCTGCACATCCGCGTCGGCTATCCGGACGAGGCCGAAGAGCGCGCGATCCTCGCCCAGACCACGGGCCGTTCCGCGGGCGACATCGCCGCGGTGATGAGCGGCGAGGAGGTGATCGCGCTGCAGAAGCTGACGCGCGAAGTGCATATCGGCGACGACGTGCTGGGCTGGATCACGCGCCTGGTGCGCGCCTCGCGTCCGCAGTCGACCGAAGTGCAGGCCGTGCGCGACTGGGTGCGCTGGGGCGCGGGGCCGCGCGCCGGGCAGTCGCTGGTGCTCGCGGCGAAGGCGCGCGCGCTGATCCACGGCCGTTTCGCCGCGACGCGCGACGACGTCAAGGCGCTGGCTTCGCCGGTGCTGCGCCATCGCCTGTTGCTCTCGTTCGCCGCGGAAGCCGAACAGCGCGGCACCGACGACGTCGTCGTCGC
>CBJLOV010000276.1:0-3851 GCA_966424745.1 uncultured bacterium | reverse complement strand
TCGGCGGCGGTCTCCTCGCCCTGTACTTCGGACTGGTCGAATTCACTTGCTGAAACGCTCCCCGCTCTACGCTCCGGCGCTGATGACCGCGAGCGCCGTACTGTTCGGCCTGATGGCCATCACCCTGCGCCTCGCCGCGGCGCACGTCAGCGCGTTCGAGGCGGCGTTCTTCCGCGCCTTCTTCGGCCTGGTCTTCTCCCTGCCGCTGTTGATCAAGCCCGGCTTCGCCCTGCTGCGCACCTCGCGCTTCCATCTGTATTTGCTGCGCGGCCTTTCCGGCGCGGTGTCGATGCTGGCGAGCTTCTGGGCGCTCGCCCACCTGCCGCTCGCGCAGGCGGTGTCGATCTCGTATTCGACGCCGCTGTTCGTGACGATCGGCGCCGTGTTCCTGCTCGGCGAGATCGTGCGCGCGCGGCGCTGGAGCGCGGTCGCGCTCGGCTTCGTCGGCGTGCTCGTGATCATGCGCCCCGGCAGCGTGCACTTCTCCGCCGACATGCTGATCGCCCTGCTCGGCGCCGCCTTCGCGGCAAGCTCGTACATCAGCATCAAGTTTCTTTCGCGCACCGAGCCGTCCGACGCGGTCGTCATCTACATGACCCTGATCATGACCCCGATCGCGCTGATCCCGGCGCTCTACGACTGGACCTGGCCCGACGCCGCGGGCTGGCTGTGGCTCGTACTGACCGGCCTGCTCGCGACGATCGCGCAGATCCTGATGACGCGCGCCTACCAGGCCGGCGACGTCTCCGCGCTCGTGCCGATCAATTTCCTGCAATTGCCGGTCGTGGTCGTCGGCGCCTACTTCCTGTTCGATCAACGGCTCGATGCGGCGACCGCGGCCGGCGCCGGCATCATCATCGCGGCGAACATCTACATCGCCCACCGCGAAGCCAGGCTTGCCAACCGGGCTTTGCCCGAGGCAGAGTCCGCAGCGAGCGAACCCTGACAGCTCGGTCCGGCCGTCATAGCGCTTTCCTCCGGCAAAGGCGACGATGAACCCGAACGAAGCGAACGAAACCCCCTCCGTCGTTGCCGCCGTGCGAAGCGCGCGGCGTTCGCGCCTTGCGGAAGTCGGCAGCTTCTCCGCGCTCGCCTTGAGCGTGCTCGCGCTCGCCACGAGCGCCTATCAAGCCAAGATGATGCAGGCGCAGACCGAGCTCATGCAGACGCAGTCGCGCGCGAGCGTTTGGCCTTACGTAGCGATCGGCAACGACGAGGACACCACGGCCGGCGAGGAGACATTCAGCTGGCACACCGAAAACAACGGCGTCGGCCCGGCGAGGATCGAATCGGTGCAGGTGCTGCTCGACGGCAAGCCCTACCGCAACTGGCGCGAAATGTATGCGGCTCTCGCACCCGGCAAGGAATTCCACGCGCGGATGTCCAGTCTCAGCGGACTCGTTCTGCCGCCGAGCCTCAATCGCGAAACGACGGTCGAAATGATCAAGCTGACCGATCACGAGCGCGCCAGAATATTCCAGGCCGCCGTCGACCGCACGCTCATCGAGGTTTGCTATTGCTCGATCTACGACGAGTGCTGGACGGCGACCTCCCGCAACCCCAAAAAGAAGCCGGTGCCCCGCTGCGACACGGAGGGCAAACCGCAGTTCGAGCAATGAATTCCGGCTGCGGCCGAGCGGGCGATTTCCCCAATGGCATCGCCATGCCGTCCGCGCCGTTCCCAACGCCTCGCCAATGCGCGCATCGACCAACGATGGACACCTCCAACAACGAAAACGCACCCGTCCCTGCCGTTCCGCGTTTGCCGCGGCCGGACATCACGAGCATGCTCGCGCTCGTCGTCAGCGTGTTTGCGCTCGCCGTCGGCGCCTGGCAGACGCGGCTGATGCAAAGCCAGGCGCGCGCGAGCGTTTGGCCCTATCTCAGCATCGGCTACAGCTACACCAACGATATCGACAAGAACGGCTTCGTCTGGCAGGTCGACAACAACGGAGTCGGCCCGGCGCGCGTGCAGTCGGTCACGCTCAGCCTCGACGGCAAGCCCTTGCGTCACTGGAGCGACGTTCTCGATGCGTTCCGCGCATCCGGACGCATCAATTCGGCGACGACCAGCCTCAGCGGCGCGGTGATTCCGCCGAATACGAACCGCGAAACGACGATCGCCGCGATCCGCATTCACGACAGCAAGGTAGCGGCCCAGTTCAAGGACGCGGTCGGCCGTTTCCGCATGGACGTTTGCTACTGCTCGGTCTACGACGAATGCTGGATCGCCCATTGGCAGCAGACGCGCATCGATCCGGTCGGGCAGTGCCGCGTGGACAACGACGTGCAATTCGAGGATTGACTCGACGCCGGCGAAACAGCAGGCGGGCTCCGGCGTTCCAACTATTCCGAGACGAGACCCGGCCGTCCGGGCCTGCGGCTCGGTACAGCCGCAGCGCCGGCTCGCTCCCTGGCTGGCATGCGCATTTTTCGTTGCATCGGTGCCGATAGGGTTGCTTGCCAAAAGCAAAAGAAAACCACGAAGACACGAAGAGCACGAAGAGACACGAAGGAATAAAAAGTCGATTGGCGTTGCGTCCCGCTGCCCTCTTTCCTTCTCTTCTTCGTGCTCTTCGCGTATTCGTGGTGCGTCTTTTGCTCTCTGTAGCGTAACCTCCCAGGCACGGTTGTCTCAGGCTGGACTCCGTGCGGAATAGTTGCGCGAAACGTAGTCTTCTACGATCCCGACGAACTCCTGCGCGATATTCTCGCCGCGCAAGGTCATCGCCTTGGCGCCGTCGATGAACACCGGCGCCGCCGGCGCCTCGCCCGTGCCGGGCAGCGAGATGCCGATGTTCGCATGCTTGGATTCGCCGGGGCCGTTGACGACGCAGCCCATCACGGCGAGGGTGAGGTTCTCCACGCCGTCGTACTTGATGCGCCATTCGGGCATCTTCGCGCGCACGTGTTCCTGCACGGTCTTGGCGAGTTCCTGGAAGAACACGCTCGTGGTGCGCCCGCAGCCGGGGCAGGCGGTGACGAGCGGGGTGAACGCGCGCAGTCCCATGGTCTGCAGCAGCTCCTGGGCGACGATCACCTCGCGCGTGCGCGATTCGTTCGGCTCCGGCGTCAGCGAGATGCGGATCGTGTCGCCGATGCCTTCCTGCAGCAGCACCGCGAGCGCCGCGCTGGAGGCGACGATGCCCTTCGAGCCCATGCCGGCCTCGGTGAGGCCGAGGTGCAGCGCGTAGTCGCAGCGCGCGGCAAGGTCGCGGTAGACGGAAACCAGTTCCTGCACGCCGGAAACCTTGCACGAAAGGATGATGCGGTCGCGCGACATGCCGAGTTCCTCGGCGCGCGCGGCCGAATCGAGCGCCGAACGGATCAACGCCTCGCGTGCGACGTGCGCGGCGTCCCAGGGTTCGGCGCGCGCGTGGTTCTCGTCCATCAGCGCGGCGACCATCGCCTGGTCGAGCGAACCCCAGTTCGCGCCGATGCGCACGGGTTTGGCGTACTTCAGCGCGAATTCGATGATCGTCGAGAACTGCACGTCGCGCTTCTTGCCGAAGCCGACGTTGCCCGGATTGATGCGGTACTTTGCCAGCGCCTCGGCGCAGGCCGGCTCGCCGGCGAGCAGCTGATGGCCGTTGTAGTGGAAGTCGCCGATCAGCGGCACGCCGACGCCCATCATGTCGAGGCGCTCGCGGATCTTCGGCACCGCCGCCGCGGCTTCGGGCGTGTTCACCGTAATGCGCACGAGCTCGGAGCCCGCGCGCGCCAGTTCGGCGACCTGCTTCGTGGTCGATACGACGTCGGCAGTATCGGTGTTCGTCATCGATTGGACGACGATCGGCGCCGCGCCGCCTACATGGACATTGTCGACGGCGACGCCGACGCAGGCGCGTCGC
>CBJLOV010000275.1:0-3880 GCA_966424745.1 uncultured bacterium | reverse complement strand
GCCGCGCGCATCACCTCGGGCTTGCTCGTGTCGATCGCGATCGGCACCTGCACCTGTTTTGCCAGCGCCTCGATCACGGGCGCGACGCGCGCAATTTCGTCGGCAGCAGAAATTTCCGATGAGCCAGGCCGTGTCGACTCGCCGCCGATGTCGAGCAGGTCGGCGCCTTGCTCGACGAGCTCGAGGCCGTGCTCGATCGCCCGCTGCGGGTCGAGGAACTTGCCGCCGTCGGAAAACGAATCGGAGGTGACGTTGACGATGCCGGCGATACGAGGCCGGTCGAGCGCGAGCGGGCGGCCCGCACAGTCAAGAGTAGGAGTCAGATCGAACATTTCGGACCGGTCTGCAAACCGCAATTTTCTGCGTCTGGAAGCAGAGCATCGGACGCGGATTTGCGCGGATAAAGCAAAACCTGCGCTTTATCCGCGTTCTCTGCCTCTTATCCGCGTAAATCCGCGTCAAACGCTCTTGGAAAAAAGATCGGGCGCGAAAGACGCGCCCGACGAGTCAGTGCTGCGTCGCCGTTCCGCCGATCGGCGGAGCTGGCTTGCTGCCGGCGCTCGAGGCGGGACCCGCACCGCCCTCGTTCGATTTCTGCCAATCCTTCGGCGGACCGGGCTCGCGGCCTTCCATGATCGCGGTGATCTGCTCGCTGTCGATCGTCTCGTACTGGAGCAGGGCCTTGGCCATCGCGTGCAGCTTGTCGATGTTCGTCGTCAACAGATTGTGCGCGCGATGGTAAGCGGTGTCGATGATGTTGCGTACGACCTCGTCGATCTTGCGCGCGGTCTCTTCCGAAACATGCTTGTGCTGAGTCACCGAGCGGCCGAGGAAAACCTCGTCGTCTTCCTCCGCGTAAGTCATCGGCCCCAGTTCGGGCGAGAGGCCGTACTTGGTCGCCATGTCGCGGGCGAGGCCGGTCGCGCGCTGGATGTCGTTCGACGCGCCCGTGGTCACCTTGTCCTCGCCGAAGATGATTTCCTCGGCGACGCGGCCGCCGTAGAGGCTGGCGAGACGGCTTTCGAGATAGGTCTTGCTGTTGCTGTAGCGGTCGGCCTCAGGCAGGAACAGCGTCACGCCGAGCGCGCGTCCGCGCGGGATGATCGTGACCTTGTGCACCGGATCGTGATCCGGCACGAGGCGGCCGACGATCGCGTGGCCGGCTTCGTGATAGGCGGTGAGCTTCTTCTCGTCTTCGCTCATGAGCATCGAGCGGCGCTCGCTGCCCATCATGATCTTGTCCTTGGCACGCTCGAAGTGGTCCATGGTCACGTCGCGCGAATTGCCGCGCGCGGCGAAGAGCGCGGCCTCGTTGACGAGATTCGCCAGATCCGCACCCGAGAAGCCCGGCGTGCCGCGCGCGATCACGGTCGGATCGACGTCGGCCGCGAGCGGCACCTTGCGCATATGGACCTTCAGAATCTGCTCGCGCCCGCGCAGGTCGGGCAGCGGCACGACGACCTGGCGGTCGAAGCGGCCCGGACGCAGCAGAGCCGGGTCGAGCACGTCGGGGCGGTTGGTCGCCGCGATGACGATGATGCCCTCGTTGCCTTCGAAGCCGTCCATCTCGACGAGCAGCTGATTGAGGGTCTGCTCGCGCTCGTCGTGGCCGCCGCCGAGGCCGGCGCCGCGATGGCGGCCGACCGCGTCGATTTCGTCGATGAAGATGATGCACGGCGCATGCTTCTTCGCCTGCTCGAACATGTCGCGCACGCGCGAGGCGCCGACGCCGACGAACATTTCGACGAAATCGGAACCGGAAATGGTGAAGAACGGCACCTTCGCTTCGCCGGCGATCGCCTTGGCGAGCAGCGTTTTACCCGTACCGGGCGAGCCGACCATCAGCACGCCGCGCGGAATGCGCCCGCCGAGCTTCTGGAACTTCGAGGGATCGCGCAGGAATTCGACCAGTTCCTGCACCTCGTCCTTCGCCTCGTCGACGCCGGCGACGTCGGCGAAGGTGACCTTGACCTGGTCCTCGCCCTGCAGGCGCGCGCGCGAACGACCGAAACTCATCGCCCCGCGCCCGCCGGCGCCGGCCTGCATCTGGCGCATGAAGTAGACGATCACGGCGAAGAACAGCAGGATCGGCACCCAGTCCACCAGCAGGCGCAGGAACAGGCCGCTGTTGTCCTTCGGCTCGACCGTGAACTTCACCCCCTGCTTGTCGAGGATCTTGTCGAGCGAGCCGTCGGTCGGCACGATCGTGGTGTTGAGCTTCTGGCCGTCCTTGAGCTTGGCGTTGACCGTCTGCAGGTCGTTGCGCAGCACGACCTCGCTGACGTTGCCGTTGTTGACCTGGGCCATGAAGTCCGAATACGGCACCGTGTTCGTCTCGGCGCCGCCGAACTTGAAGCTGTTCACGACCGCGATCAGGACGACGGCGATCACCACCCAGAGCAGAAAATGTTTGACCATTTCGTTCATTACTTCGACTCGATATTTGTCGGTTGCAAAACCGGGCTTCCCGCCGCGGTCAGCAAACAAACGGTCGCAGCATCGCTGCGCCACGTTTGCCGCACCCGGTGCCGCGGCACCGCATGCGAAGGTACGTCCCTGGACCTTTAAAATCTGATAACACCGGCCGCATCACCCGTGTGATGCTCAACCGCGCTTGCCGGTTGCCAGCGCATAAACCTCGGGACTGCGCGCGCGCGAGGCCTTCGGTTTCCGAATGCTGACGCGCTCATAGCCTTGGCGCAAGCTTTTCAGATAGGCATCGTAATCCCGCCCCTGGAAAAGTTTTATCAAGAACGCACCGCCCGGCTTCAGGTGGACCTCGGAAAAATCCCTAGCTAATTCAGCCAGATACATCGCCCTCGCCTGATCCGCCACGGCCACGCCACTGATATTGGGCGCCATATCGCTCAAGACAAGGTCCACGGGCGCGCCGGCGAGCAGGGCTTCGAGTTGTTTGAGCACGGCCTCCTCGCGGAAATCGCCCTCGATGAAATCGACGCCGGCGATGCCCTGCATCGGCAGGATGTCGAGCGCGACCACCCTGCCCTTGTCGCCGAGCTTCTCGCGCACCATCTGCGACCAGCCGCCCGGCGCCGCGCCCAGATCGACCACGACCATGCCGGGTTTGAGGATCTGGTCGCGCTGCAGCAGCTCTTCGAGCTTGAATACGGCACGCGAACGCCAGCCTTCGGCTTGCGCGCGTTTGACGTAGGGATCGCTGAAGTGCTCCTTCAACCAGCGTGCGCTGGATTTGCTGCGGGAGGCCATAACTGTGGTCCGCATGATACCCTTTACCGCCGCGCCACGCCCAATTTTCCCGTCATTCCATGTCTTTGACCAACAGCCAAATCCGTTACCTGCGCGGCCTCGCCCATGGCCTGAACCCGGTCATCCTGGTCGGCAACAAGGGCGTCACGCCCGCGCTGATCAAGGAATTCGGCGCCGCGCTCGACCAACACGAGCTGGTCAAGGTCAAGCTTGCCGGCGACGACCGCGAGGCGCGCAAGGAACAGATCGATGCGCTCGCCGAGGCCGCCGGCGCCGAGGTCGTGCAGCGCATCGGCCATGTCGCCAGCTATTTCCGCCGCAATGCGGAAACGCCGAAGATCGCGCTGCCGCGCTGATCGAACAGCGCGGCGGTGCACGGCCGCTCTTCGACTTTCGCGATCAAGCCGGGCGCAAAGAGACTTCCGATGCAGTTGACCGAACAACGCAACGAGCAGCAGTTGTTCGTGCGCAAGGCCGACGCGGCAAGCGTCGTCGTCATCGACCGCACGTTCCGCACGAGCCTGCTGCTCAGTGCGACCGAAGCCGTCGCCGATTTCCCCGCCCGCGGCGTGGACGAACTCGATGCGGCAGCGATCGAGAAGATCCTCGCGTTGAAGCCCGATCTGGTGCTCACCTTCTCTGATCTTCAGGC
>CBJLOV010000274.1:0-3883 GCA_966424745.1 uncultured bacterium | reverse complement strand
CTGCTGAAGATCGCGGAACAGGTGACGCCCGCCTACTTCTACGATCTGGCCACCGTGCGCGCGCAGACGCAGGCGCTGCGCGCCACGATCAAGGCGGTGGACCGCTGGTTCTACGCGATCAAGGCGAATTCGCATCCGGCCGTTCTGCGCGCGATCGTGGATCAGGGCTTCGGCCTCGAATGCGTATCGCCGGGCGAGCTCGTGCGGGCGCGCGAGGCGGATGCGCAGGTCGATCTGCTCTATACGCCGAACTTCGCCGCGCGCGGCGACTACGAAGCCGGCTTTGCCGCAGGCGCGCGGGTGACGCTCGACAACCTGCATCCCCTGGAACACTGGGGCGACGCGTTCGCCGGGCGCGAGATCGAACTGCGCCTCGACCTCGATTTCGCCCGCGGCCATCACGACAAGGTCAAGACCGGCGGGGCGGCCTCGAAATTCGGCCTGGCGCTGGGCGAGCTCGACGAGTTCCGCCGCCTCGCGGCCAAGCACGACGTGCGCATCGTCGGCCTGCACGCGCACCTCGGCTCCGGCATTCTCGATGCGAAGCATTGGAAGGAAGTGCACATCCAGCTTGCCAGCATCGCCGAGAAGATCGGCACGGTGCGTTCGCTCAACGTCGGCGGCGGCTACGGCGTGCCGGCGCGCGCGGACGAGGCGCCGCTCGACCTGGCCGCGGTCGCCGCGAGCCTGGCCGAAGTGAAGGCGGCGTATCCGCAGTTCGAACTGTGGAGCGAGCCCGGCCGCTTCCTCGTCGCCGATGCGGGCGTATTGCTTGCGCACGTGACCCAGCTCAAGCGCAAGGGCGAGTTCCGCTACGTCGGCGTCGACGCGGGCATGCACACGCTGATCCGTCCGGCGCTCTACGAGGCCTATCACGAGATCGTCAATCTGTCGCGCCTGGACGAGCCGGCGACGGAACTGGTGCAAATCGTCGGGCCGATCTGCGAGTCGGGCGACGTGCTCGGCAGCAACCGCCGCCTCGCTCCGGCGCAGGAAGGCGACGTGATCCTGATCGCGCAGGCCGGCGCCTACGGCGCGGTCATGTCGTCCGACTACAATCTGCGCGGTCGCGCGCCGGAGACCGTTCTGTGAGTGCTTTGCCCGATCCGCGCAACGCTGAAGCTTTCCGTTTCGTCGCCTGTGACTTCGATGCGGCGAGCGGGACGGCGAGTCTGTCGTACGCCTTTGACGAGGGTCCGACGCTGACCGAGCGCATCGTTTTCCCCGATGCGCCCGCGTTGCCGCCGGAGCGCACGGACGCGTTTGCGCGGGCGCTGCGATTGCTGCATCTGGTCGCGGGCGTCAGCTACTACAAGGCGGGCATTCCTGCCGAACTGCGCGTGGAAACCGGACCGCTCGATGCGGATACGGCGACGTTTCTGCACGAGCTCTATTTTCACGGTCTTGCCGAGTTCGCCTACCAGAACAAGCTCGACCTGAGCGACCGCCTGCGGTTCTCGGCTCTTGATCGTCATTCCCGCGAACGCGGGAATGACGAGCCGAAAGCGTCGGCTTTGAATCTCCCACGCCGCACCCTGCTGCCGATCGGCGGCGGCAAGGATTCGCTCGTTAGCGTGGAATTGTGTAAAAGTATAAACGAGCCGGCAACGGCGGTCTGGATCGGCGATTCGGCGCTGATCGCAGCCTGCGCCGAGCGCACCGGCCTGCCGCTGCTCAACATCAAGCGCCATATCGCGCCGGAACTGTTCGAGTACAACCGCCAAGGCGCCTGGAACGGCCATGTGCCGGTCACGGCGATCAACTCGACGATCCTGGTCTGCGCGGCGATTCTTTACGGCTACGATACGATCGCATTTTCCAACGAGCGCTCCGCGTCGAGCGCGACGCTGGAATACCTCGGCCGCCAGATCAACCATCAGTGGAGCAAGTCGCTCGATTTCGAGCGTCTGCTGCGCGACCAGATCCGCGCGCACGTCGCCGCCGATCTCGATTATTTCTCGCTGCTGCGACCCTGGTCCGAACTGGCCGTCGCGCGCGAATTCGCCCGGCACTCGCACTACGACGGCGTGTTCTCGAGCTGCAACCGCAACTTCCGCATCCTCGGCGAACATCCCTCGGACCGCTGGTGCGGGCAGTGTCCCAAGTGCCATTTCGTTTTCCTCGCTTTGGCGCCGTTCGTCGCCAAACCGCGTCTACTGAAGATCTTCGGGCGCAACCTGCTCGACGACGCGGCGCTCGCCGCCGGCTTCGATGCCCTGCTCGAGTACCGCGATCACAAGCCGTTCGAATGCGTCGGCGAGGGTCGCGAATCGCGCACGGCGATGTATGCGCTGACCCAGCGTGCGGAGTGGCGCGAGGATGCACTCGTCGTGCGCTTCGCCAAAGAGATCCTGCCGCAGCTCGATCGCGGCGAACTCGCCTTTGCGCCGCTGCTCGCCGCGGCCGGCGAGCACTTCCTGCCCGAGCGTTTCGCTTCCGTATTGAATGCGCCTCGCTGAGCTCGCCGGCAAGCGCGTCGCCGTCTGGGGCTATGGCCGCGAGGGCAGGGCGGCGTTGTCCGTTCTGCGCCGATACTTTCCGAATCAATCAATCGCCCTGTTCTGCAGCGAGGCTGAAGCAAAGGACGTAGGGGCGCGATTCATCGCGCCCGGCTCTTTGCACGAGGAAGAAAAGAACGGGCGCAATGAATCGCACCCCTGCGAGGGCGGCATTGATGTCGTCACTACGCCGCCTGATGCAGCGGCGCTGTCGCGCTTCGACGTCGTAGTCAAATCCCCCGGCATCAGCCCGTACCGCGAACCGTATCTCTCTGCCGAGAAAGCCGGCGTGCGTTTTACCTCGGGAACGGCAATCTGGTTCGCCGAGCGCGCGAACGCGCGCACGATCTGCGTCACCGGCACCAAGGGCAAGAGCACGGTGACGGCGCTGATCGCGCACCTGCTGCGCGCGGGCGGCCGGCGCGTCGCCCTGGCCGGCAATATCGGCCTGCCGCTGCTCGAATTGCTCGAAGTCGACCGCGAGCCCGAGTGGTGGGTGATCGAACTGTCGAGCTTCCAGACACGCGATTTCGACGGTGCGCCGACGATCGCGGTGGTCAACAATGTCTACGAAGAACACCTCGACTGGCACCTGACCCGCGACCGCTACGCCGCCGACAAGCTGCGCATCGCCAAGAACGCGCAACGCCTCGTCGTCAACGCGGCGCAGCCGGAGCTGGCCGGGCTCGCGCGGGCAGACCTGCGCAATGCATTCAACCGCAACGAAGGCTGGCATGTGCGCGATGCCGCGATCTGGCGCGGCGATCGGGCCGTGCTCGCGCTCGATGAAATTCCGCTGCCCGGCGAGCACAACGCACTGAATGTCTGTGCGGCGCTGGCGGCGATCGACGCCGCCGGCGAGAACGCCGAATCTCTGGCGAGCCACGTGGCTGCGTTCAAAGCACTGCCGCATCGCCTGCAGCCGCTCGGCGCGCGCGACGGCATCGACTATGTCAACGACAGCATCTCGACGACGCCGTATGCGGCGATCGAGGCGCTGCGCGCCGTCGGCGAGCGGCGCGCCACGATCCTCGTCGGCGGCTACGACCGCGGCGTCGACTGGATGCCGTTCGTGGATTTCGTCGCGCGACACCCGCCTTCCGCGATCGTGACGATGGGCGCGAACGGCGATGCGATCGCCGCGGCGCTCGGCGGGATCGCGCATCCCGGATTCGAATTGAAAGCGGTGCGTACGCTGGCCGAAGCCTTCGCGTGCGCCAGGGCGTTCGCAACGGCAGGCGGGGCGATCCTGCTGTCGCCGGGCGCGCCGAGCTTCGATCAATTCAACGACTACACCGAGCGCGGCCGCGAGTTCGCCCGCTTGGCCGGATTCGATCCCGCGGCGATTGCACAGATTTCGGGCCTCGGCATCGCCTGAGGCGCGG
>CBJLOV010000273.1:0-3926 GCA_966424745.1 uncultured bacterium | reverse complement strand
CTGATGCCGCATCCCGAGCGTGTGTTCCGCAGCGTGCAGATGTCGTGGGCGCCGCGCGAATGGGGCGAAGATTCGCCCTGGATGCGCATGTTCCGCAATGCCCGCGTCTGGGTGTGTTGATGCGCAATTCGCCGGTTTACCGCTTCCTCTTGATCGGCGCGTTGTGGTTGCCGGCCGCATTTTTTCTCTGGTTTTCGTTTCGCGCGCAGTTCGCGTGGCCCGTGGTGCAGATCGCCAAGGCGGTCGTGCTGCATCTGTGGCCGGGCCTGTTCCTCGACGTGCTGCCCGGCGCCGACGAGATCAATCCGGCGACCGGACAATTGATCGCGCACCACGCGGACTGGATGCAGGTCAACAGCAACGTGATCTACAACGCCGTCAAGGAGGGTGCGCCGAAGTACGCGTTCTTCGATTTCGCCCTCAACCCGATGATTTACGGCTACAGCGTGCCGCTGTTCGGCGGACTCGTCATGGCGACACCGCTGTCGTGGCGGCAGCGCTTGGTGCAGATCGGCGCAGGGCTGATTGTGCTCTGGCTGACCCAGGCGTTCGGTGTCGTGGCGGAAGTATTCAAGGTGCTCGGTTTGCAATTACCGGAGGGCACGGCCAAGATGCAGGAACTGGGCTATTCGCTGGAGGCGATCGCCCTGTGCTACCAGTTCGGCTATCTGATTTTGCCGCCGCTCGTGCCGGCGGTGCTGTGGATTCTGCTCAATCGCGCGTTCATAGAAGAGTTGACGCGGCCGCCGAATGCGGAACCTAAGAGCGGAGCTGTGGTCGAAACGCGGCAGCAGGGGGAATGAATAGACTATGTCAGCCGTACAACCACTACCGAACCCTCCGATGCAGGATCGCAACGAATCGCTGGACGAGCGCATTTGCGCCTATCTCGTCGCGCGCGGTCGCCTGAAGGAAAACGACCTCGCGCGCGCGCGGCGCCTGCTCGAGGAAAACGGCGAAGGCAATCTCGTCCCGCTGCTGACGCGACTGGGCCTCGTTTCCGAACGCGAGATGGGCGATGCGCTGTCCGAGGTGATGGGCCTGCCGCTCGTCACGGCGAAGGAATTTCCGGACACGCCGCCGCAGAACGTGTCGATGTCGATCCGCTTCCTCAAGCAGCATCACATCGTGCCGATCGGCGAGGCCGAGAACAAGGTCACCCTCGTCGTCGCCGACCCGGCCGAGACCTACCCGATCCAGGCCGTGGAGCTGGCGACCGGCAAGACCGCCGAAGTCAAGGTCGGTTTTCGCTCGGAGATCGACGACCTGATCGAGCGCTACTACGGCACCGGGCGTTCGGCGATGGGTACGATCGTCGAGAATCTCTCCGACGATGCGACGCGCAGCGAGGACGACATCGAGCATCTGCGCGATCTCGCTTCCGAGGCGCCGGTCATCCGCCTGGTCAACCTGATCATCCAGCGCGCGGTCGAGCAGCGCGCCTCCGACGTGCACATCGAGCCTTTCGAAAGCCGCTTGAAGGTGCGCTACCGCATCGACGGCGTGTTGCTGGAAGCGGAATCGCCGCCGGCGGCATCGACCGCGGCGGTGATTTCGCGCATCAAGATCATGGCGAAGCTGAACATCGCCGAGCGTCGCCTGCCGCAGGACGGCCGCATTCCACTGCGCGTGCAAGGCAAGGAGCTCGACCTGCGCGTGTCCACGGTGCCGACGAGCTTCGGCGAATCCGTCGTCATGCGTATCCTCGACCGCGAATCGGTCGTGTTCGACTTCCACAAGCTCGGCTTCACCGATCAGTTCCTGTCCAAGTTCCTCAAGGTGCTCGAGCTGCCGCACGGTATCCTGCTCGTCACCGGTCCGACCGGCTCGGGCAAAACGACGACCTTGTACACGGCGCTGTCCAAGCTCAACACGCCCGACGTGAAGATCATCACGGTCGAGGATCCGGTCGAATACCAGATCGAAGGCATCAACCAGATACAGGCCAAGCCGCAGATCGGTCTCGATTTCAGCCACGCGCTGCGCTCGATCGTGCGTCAGGACCCGGACATCATCATGATCGGCGAAATGCGCGATCTGGAAACCGCCAAGATCGCGATCCAGTCCGCCCTGACCGGCCACTTGGTGTTGTCCACATTGCACACGAACAACGCGGCCGGCGCGGTCACGCGTATGCTCGACATGGGCGTCGAAGACTATCTGCTCACCTCGACGGTGAACGGCGTGCTCGCCCAGCGTCTCGTACGACGTCTCGACATCGAGCACGCCCATAAATACGAGGCGATGCCTGAAGTGATCGAAGAGTTCGGCCTGCGTCGCTTCGTGCCGCAGGGCAAGGTCGAGCTGTACAAGCCGATGCCGTCGCCGCTGTCTTCGACCGGGTACCACGGCCGCACCACGATCATGGAATTCCTCGTCATGAGCGAGCCGCTGCGCCGCCTGGTCATGCAGCACGCCGACATGACCAAGATCGAGGAACAGGCGCGCACCGAGGGTATGCGTACGATGTATGAAGACGGTCTGGTGAAGTCGCTCAAGGGCGAGACCACGATCGAAGAAGTGCTGCGCGTAACCTCGGAGTCGTGATGAAGCCTGAGCAGGCAGCGGTGAGTAGCGTGCGGAAAGAGCATTCGGTCGTTCTTTGGGCCCGTGCCGTTTCGCCTCGATGCCGGCGTCCCATGCCGTCGGCAAATTCGGTTTCTCGCTCGCCGCTCGCCGCTCGCCGCTGATATGGCGCTCTACAGATACAAAGCCGTCACGCCGGCCGGCGAGATCGTCGAAGGCCAGTACGACGTCGCGTCGAACGACGAAGCGATCGCGAAGATCCAGGACGCGGGCAATATCCCGCTCGAAGTTTCCGCCGCCGCCGGTGCGGCCGGCAGCGGCGGACTGGCGGGGCTGTTCAGGCGCGAGGCGATGAACCAGACCCAGGTGCTGCAGTTCACGCAGCAACTGGCGACGTTGCTCAGCGCCGGGCAGCCGCTCGACCGTGCCCTGCAGATTCTGCTCGAGCTGCCGGAAAGCGAGAAGGCGCGGCGCATCGTCGAACGCATCCGCGATCATGTGCGCAGCGGCGCTCCGCTTTCCGAAGCGCTCGAAGCCGAGCCCGGTGTGTTCACGCGCCTCTACGTGAACATGGTCCGCGCCGGCGAAGTCGGCGGCTCGCTCGATTCCACGCTGACCCGTCTCGCCGATTATCTGGAACGGGCCAAGTCGCTGAAGGAAAGCGTGGTCAACGCGTTGATCTACCCGGCGATTCTCGTCGTGATGGTGTTCGCCGCCCTGTTCGTCCTGTTGACCGTGGTCGTACCGCAGTTCCTGCCGATGTTCCGCGATATGAACGTCGAGCTGCCCTTGATCACCAAGATCACTCTGTTCGTCGGTACGATGCTGCAGAACTGGTGGTGGCTGATGATCATTGCCGTCGTGTTCGGCGTCGTGTGGGTGCGCAAGCGTCTGGCTGATCCGGAAAAGAAGTTGTCTTGGGATACGCGCGTTCTCGGCATGCGCATCGTCGGGCCGCTGATCGCCAAGCTCGAAACCGCACGTCTTTCGCGCACCCTGGGAACTTTGCTCAAGAACGGCGTTCCATTGCTCACGGCACTGTCGATTTCACGCAATGTTCTCGGCAATTCGGCGCTGGCGGAGTCCGTCGACAAGGCGACCGAGGACGTGAAGACCGGCGGCGGCCTTGCCCATTCCCTGGGCCAGAGCAAGCGCTTCCCGAAGCTGGCCACGCAGATGATTTCGGTCGGCGAGGAATCCGGCGAGCTGGACACGATGATGATGAAGATCGCCGATACGTTCGATATCGAGGCGAAGAACACCGTCGATCGCATGCTCGCCGCCCTGGTGCCTGTGTTGACGGTGGTGATGACCGGTATGGTGGCGATCATTATGATGGCGATCCTGCTGCCGATCTTGAGTTTGAGCAGTTCCATTCAGTGAGAAATCGCTATGAAAAA
>CBJLOV010000272.1:0-4012 GCA_966424745.1 uncultured bacterium | reverse complement strand
GACGAACTCGCCGCGCTGGTCGCGCGCGCACCGTTCCGCGCGATCGATCGCGGCCGCGTCTACGACTGCTACGTCACCTTTCTGCATGCGGACTTCGCCCTGCCGGCGCAGCCGCCGCGCGCCAACGCCAGGGGCGACGTCGAAATCGTCGAATACACCGCCGCCGAGATGCTCAGCGTCGCCCACAAATTCGGCGCCAGCCCAGGCAGCCCCAACGCCTTCGCCGAGAAAAGCTTCGGCGTGCCGGCGACGACGCGGGCGTGGAACACGGTCGTGCGGCTGGTGCGCAAACATGCCGCATAGGGCAGTCGATCTTGCGTTGCTTGCAGAGATTTTTAACGCGGATCACGCGGATTTGAAGAGCGATTTACGCAGATAGAGCAAAATCCAATTCGGTTTTTTGCGCTATCCGACTTGACCGTTTTTGATCCGCGCAATCCGCGCTAAAAAATCCGACAAGCACGGCGCGACGAATCGCGTCCCTACAAATCCTCGATCAGCTTGTTGAGCCGCTTCGGCGACACCGTCTCCGCGGTCTTCAACTCCTGCGCGAACAGCGAGACGCGGAGTTCCTCGATCAGCCAGCGCAGCTCGTCGAGCCTGGCCGGATCGGCGTCGCCGCTGGCCTTGCGCTGCAGGTACTCGCGCCAGTAGCCGCGCACGGTGAGCATGCGCGCCTGGTCGCGCGTGGCGTCCTGACGCAGACGCTCGGCGCGCAGGCGCATCGCCTTCAGATAGCGCGGGAAGTGCTGCAGATGGGATTTTTCCACTTTTTGCACGAAACCCGGATGAACGAGCGCGGCGAGCTGTTCGCGCAGATCGTCGTAGTTCGCCTTGGCGTAGCCGATCAGCGGCGGTTCGAGCCAGGGCGTGAACTCGGCGTAGGCGCCGAGCACGTCTTCGACCAGCCTGAGCCAGTCGACCGCGGCGGCGAACAGTTTGCCGCCGATCTCGGCCTCGGCGTGGCGGAAGTCCGTGCGCCGGCGCAGATCGAGATCGCGCGCGTCGAGCAGTTCGTTGAGCGCGGCCTCGACGATGTCCTCGCGCAGTTCGTCGACGCTGGCGACGCCCGCGTACTTGAGCGCGAGCCGGCGCTCGATCGGCAGCTGCCGCCGCGCCTGCTTGATCTTTTCGTGCAGGGCCCGACGCAGCAGGCGGCGCACGCCGTGCACGTGCGCCTCATGCGCCTCGTCCGCGCGCTCGAACACGCGCAGCGCGACGCTGGCGCCAAGGTCGACGAGGGCCGGATAGGCGACGAGATTGCCCGCGCTGACGACGCGCTCGGGAATGTCTTCGAAGTCGAACTCGGCCACGTCTTCGCGCGCCAGCTCGACATCGGCGCGGCGCGAGAATGCCGCGTTCGCGGCCCCGCCCCAGGCGTCGCGGATGATCTCGATGTCGCGGCCTTCGGCGAGCGTTTTGCCGTGCTCGTCGTAGACGCGGAAACGCATCGAGAAGTGCGGCGGCAGTTCGATGCCGGCGAAGTCGGCCGCCACGACGTCGATGCCGGTGACCCGCTTCAAATAACCGGCCAGCGCATCGAGCAAGGGTCCGTCGTGCGGCGCCTCGGCCTGGGCGAAAGCCCGGGCGAAGTCCGGTGCGGGGACGAAATTGCGCCGCAGCGCCTTGGGCAGGCCGCGAATCAATTCGGCGACCTTCTCGGGCAGCAGGCCCGGCACGAGCCATTCGCAGCGCCGCGCGGGCACGGCGTTGACGAAGGCGAGCGGCACCTGCAGGGTCACGCCGTCCGCGGGATCGCCGGGAACGAAGCGGTAGTCGAGCTTGAGCTTGTGGCCGGCGCAATCGAGGTGGGTCGGGAAGTCGCTCGCGCGCAAGCCGGGTTCGCTCGCGAGCACATCGTCGAGCGACCAGCGCAGCGCCGCCTGCTCCGCCGCCGGGGCCTTGCGGTACCAGGCGTCGAAGGCCGCGGCCGTGCTGATGTCCTCGGGCAGCTTGCCGCGAAAGAACGCGACGAGTTCGTCTTCGTCCTTGACCAGGCCGCTGCGGCGCTGCTTGGCCTCCATCTCGTGCGCCTGGTCGAGCACGCGCGCGTTCGCACGCACGCAGTCGGCGCGACAGTCGATCTCGCCGCGCGCCAGCGCCTCGCGCAGGAAGACTTCATGCGCCTCGGCGCGGCTCCGCCCCGAGTCGTCCTGCGCGCCGTACTGCACGACGCGCTTCTCGACCAGGGTCAGGCCGAACAGGGTGACCTGTTCGAACGCGAGCACCGCGCCGCGCTTGCGCGACCAATGCGGCTCGCGCCAGCTGCGCTTGACCAGATGCGCGGCCTGCTGCTCGATCCACTCGGGCGCGACCTCGGCGCAGAGCATCGCGTAGACCTTCTGCAGATCGAGGATCTGGCCCGACAGCAGCCAGCGCGGCGGCTTCTTCGCCAGCGCCGAACCCGGAAAGATCTGATAGCGGCGCTCGCGCGTGCCGCGGTACTGGTTCTTCTCGTCGCGCAAGGCGACCTGGGTCGGCCAGCCGCTCAAGAGGCTGCGGTGAATCGCCTCGTAGTTGTTCGCCTGCAGTCCCTCGCCTGCCGATTCCGCTTGAGGGGAAGCGGACGCAGCGACCGCTTTCGTCGCCGCTCGCTGCGATCGCCCGGCGTGCGCCGCCGATCGCTTCGGGCCTGCCTTTTGTCCCGACTCGGCCGCGGACGAGGCAACAGGCGCGTCCTCCATCAGCAAAAGCTGCCTGTGCAGTTCGCGCCATTCGCGCATGCGCAGGTAGGAAAGGAAACGCGCACCGCACCAGTCGCGCAGTTTCGACTGGGTGAGGTCTTCGTGCGCCAGCGCGTGCGCGTGCCAGAGATTGAGCACGCCGATGAAGTCCGACTTCGCGTCGACGAACTGCGCGTGCGCCGCGTCGGCCGCCTGGCGTACCTCGGGCGGACGCTCGCGCGGATCCTGGATCGACAGGAAGGCGACGAGGATCAACAGCTCGCGCGACACGCCGAGCCGCTGCGCCTCGACGAGCATGCGCGCCAGCGCCACGTCGATCGGCAGCTGCGCCATGCGGCGCCCGATTTCGGTCAGTTCGTATTGACCGGATTGCGCCGGCGCGCGGGCCTGGACGGCGGCATTGGCCCCCTCCGCGCGCGCCGACCGCTCGCCCACCGCTCCGAGTTCGACGAGCCGCCGCCAGCCGTCGCCGATCGCACGCGGATTCGGCGCTTCGACGAACGGGAAATTCTCCACCTCGCCGAGTTTCAGGCTGAGCATTCTCAGGATCACGCCGGCCAGCGAGGAGCGCAGGATCTCGGGATCGGAATATTTCGGCCGCGAGTTGAAATCGTCCTCGCCGTACAGACGCAGGCATACGCCGGGGCCGACGCGGCCGCAGCGGCCCTTGCGCTGCTCGGCCGCGGCCTGCGATATGGGTTCGACGTGCAGGCGCTCGAGCTGGCTGCGCGGCAGGTAGCGCTTGACCCGCGCCGTGCCGGTGTCGATCACGTAGCGGATGCGCGGCACCGTCAGCGAGGTTTCGGCGACGTTCGTCGCCAGGACGATGCGGCGCGCGGCACCCGGCTTGAACACGCGGTCCTGTTCGGCGGCGGACAGGCGCGCGTAGAGCGGCAGCACTTCGGTCGCGCGGTAGTTGCGCCGGTTCAGGGCCAAATGCGTATCGCGGATTTCGCGCTCGCCCGAGAGGAAGACCAGCGCGTCGCCGCGCGGGTCCTCGCGCGTGATCTCGTCGAGCGCGGCGAGGATCTGCTCAACCTGGGTCGGCGCATTTCGATCCGAAGCGGGGGATGAATCGCCGCGACCCTTGGCCGCGTAGTGTTCCGCGGACCGCCAGCGCACCTCGACCGGATAGCTGCGCCCCTCCACTTCGACCACGGGCGCATTGCCGAAATGCGCGGCGAAGCGCGCCGTGTCGATCGTCGCCGAGGTGACGATCAGCTTGAGATCCTTGCGGCGCGCGAGCAGGCGCTTGAGGTAGCCGAGCAGGAAGTCGATGTTGAGGCTGCGCTCGTGCGCCTCGTCGATGATGATCGTGTCGTAGGCGC
>CBJLOV010000271.1:0-4110 GCA_966424745.1 uncultured bacterium | reverse complement strand
GGCCCGGTCGTCTCGGCCGAAACGATCGTCTTCCACCACCGCGCGGCGGCTTCCGATCCGCGCGTGATCGCCGCGCTCGAGAATGCCGACGGCATTTTTCTCGCCGGCGGCGACCAGTCGAACTACATCCACTACTGGAAAGGCACGCCCGTGCAGGCGGCGCTCGATGCCCACGTCGCGGCGCACCGCCCGATCGGCGGATCGAGCGCGGGCCTGGCGATTCTCGGCCGCTACAGCTACGGCGCGCTCGACGGCGGCAGCATGGAGTCGAAGGTCGCGCTCGCCGATCCATTCGACAAGGGCGTGACTTTGGAAAGCGATTTTCTCCACTACCGCTATCTGGAGGACGTCATCACCGACACGCATTTCTCCCAGCGCCATCGGCTCGGTCGGTTGATCGCCTTTCTCGCGCGTCTCAACGCGGCCGACCATGGCGGGAAAATCTTCGGCATCGGCGTCGACGAAAAGACCGCGCTGCTGATCGATGCCGACGGCGTCGGGCGTCTCGCCGACGGGTCCGCCGGCAGCGCGTGGATCGTGATGCCGCAAAAGCCCGCGGTGAACCTGGTCGCGGGCAAGCCGCTGTCGATCGCGGACATCCGTCTCGCACAGATCGGCGCGGACGGCAGCATCGATCTGAAAACCCGCACCGTGCGCAAGCCCGCCGCCGAAGCGACGATCGCGATCGACGGCGGCAGACTCACTGCCGACTCGATCGCCGCGAAGATCCTCACCCGCGACCAGCCGCAGCCCGGCGAGGATTGAACGTCTGGATGGCTAAATGCGAATCCGGCAGCGGGCTGTTGCGTTGCACAAATTCGTGGCAAAGTACCGCTGACTGCAACGATCAGCGAGTGGGTGCCGGTGGCCGTAAACAAGCGACGCGAAATCGATTTCCTGCCGACCGACGGCCCGCTGCGCGAGGACGTGCGTCGGCTCGGGGCGATGGTCGGCGACATGCTGGCCGAGCAGCTTGGGCACGCGTTCTTCGCCAAGGTCGAGGCGATCCGCACGACGGCGATCCGGCTGCGCAGCGCCGGCGCGTCGCCCGAGGCGCTCGCGTCCGAGGTGAACGGTCTTACGCCCCAGGCCGCCGAACAATTGACCCGCGCGTTCGCGACGTATTTCCAGGTCGTCAACATCGCCGAGCGCGTGCACCGCATCCGTCGCCGGCGCGACTACGAGCGTTCCGCTTCGACCGCGCAGCCGGACAGCCTGAAGGACGTGCTGCAGCGGCTGAAGAACTCGGGCGTCGGCCTCGAGGAGATCTCCGCATGGCTGGCCAAGCTCGATATCGAGCCGGTGTTCACCGCGCATCCGACCGAGGCCGTGCGGCGCACGCTGCTGGAAAAAGAGCAGGTGATCTTCCGCTGCCTGATCGAGGACCTCGACGCGCAGCGCACGCCGCATGAACGCGAGACCGACCTCGCGCGCCTGCGCATGGCGCTGACCTCGGGGTGGCAGACCGCGGACAGCGCGCGCGCGCGGCCGCGCGTGCAGGACGAGTTCACTCACGTCGGCTTCTATCTCGGCGGCCCGATCTATCGCATCGTGCCGGTGTTCTACGAAGTGCTCGAGCAGGCGCTGACCGAAGTCTACGGCGAAACTCTGCCGCTGCCGACGATGCTGCGCTTCGGTTCGTGGGTCGGCGGCGACATGGACGGCAACCCGAACGTCAACGCCGACACGATCGCGGCCACCTTGCGCGCGCAACGCGAGCTCGCTCTGCGGCGCTACGACGCCGAGATCGTCGAACTCGCGCGCGACCTGAGCCAGACCCTCGGTCATACCCAATTCGATCCGGCCGTGCTCGCGCGCATCGAGCACTATCGCGCGCAACTGCCGCAGGTCGCCGCGGCGATCAATCCGCGCTACGCCGACATGCCGTACCGCGTGCTGCTCGCCTACGTGCGCGCGCCTGCAGGCGACGGCGGACGAGAAAGACGCCGCCTACGCTTCGGCCGCGGAGCTGCAGGGCGACGTTCAATTGATCGCCGACAGCCTGCGCGCGAACAAGGGGCGCAACGCGGGCTGGTTCCTGGTGCGGCGCCTGCTCTGGCGCGTGCGCACCTTCGGCTTCCATCTCGCCCGGCTCGACGTGCGCCAGGATTCGCGCGTGCACGCGGCGGCGCTCGCGGCCGCGCTCGGCGACGAACAGTGGGAAACGCGCGACGCGGCGGAGCAGGCGGAAACGCTCGAAGCCTATGCACGCGGCGCGGCCGAATTGGCGGACCCGAGCGACGACAAGGGCGAGATGCTCGACGCCGTCTTCGATCAGCTCGCCTACGCGCGCGACGCCTACGGCACGGCCGCGATCGGCCTCTACATCATCAGCATGGCGCGCAGCGCGGCCGACGTGCTCGCCGTGCTCGCCCTGGCGCGCCGCGCGCAGTTCATCGACGAGAACGGCAACGTGCCGCTCGACGTCGCACCGCTGTTCGAGACCGTCGACGACTTGAAGCACGCGCCGCAGACCTTGGCGGCGCTGTTCGCCGATCCGGTCTACCGCGCCCATCTGGCCGCGCGCGACGACCGCCAGACCGTGATGCTCGGCTATTCGGATTCGAGCAAGGACGGCGGCATCGTCGCCTCGCGCTGGGCGCTGCAGGACGCGCAGGTGGAATTGCTCAAGATCGCGCAGAGTGCCGGCGTGCAGATCGCGTTCTTCCATGGCCGCGGTGGTTCGGTCAGCCGCGGCGGCGGCAAGACCACGCGCGCGGTGATCGCCTCGCCGCGCGGTTCGATCGCCGGCCGCCTGCGCGTGACCGAGCAGGGCGAGGTCATCCACCGCAAGTTCGGCATCCGTGCGCTCGCCCTGCGCAACCTGGAACAGACCGTCGGCGCGGTGCTCTGGGCGTCGATGCGTCCGCGTCCGCCCGAGCCGCGCGAGGCGGCGTGGCGCAATGCCGTCGACGTGGCGGCGAAGCACGGCGCCGCGGCGTATCGTGCGCTCATCGGCGGCGAAGGCTTCATGGATTATTTTCGCGCGGCCACGCCGATCGACGTGATCGAACGCATGACCCTCGGCTCGCGCCCGTCGCGGCGCGGCTCGGGTTCGATCGACAACCTGCGTGCGATTCCCTGGGTGTTCGCGTGGACGCAGAATCGCGCCGGCCTGACCGGCTGGTACGGCGTCGGCACCGCGCTCGAGAAAGCGGCGGCCGACGTCGGCGAAGACGTGCTGCGCGAAATGGCGCAGCAGTGGCCGTTCTTCCGCACCATGCTCGACGACGTCGAGATGGTGATGGCGAAGTCCGATCTCGAAATCGCCGCCGCGTTCTCGCGCCTCGCCGGGCCGCTGCACGACAAGTTCTTCGCGCAGATCGAAGCCGAATTCGCGCGCGCCGAGGCATGGATCCTGCGCCTGAAGGGCACCGATCGGGTCCTCGCCGAAGACCCGCGCCTCGCCCTGTCGATCCGCCTGCGCAATCCGTATCTCGATCCGATGAATCTGATGCAGGTCGACCTGGTCTCGCGCTGGCGCGCGACGGGACGCGAGGACGAGGCGCTGTTCAACGCGCTCGTCGCGACGGTCAACGGCATCGCGCAGGGCATGCAGAACACCGGCTGATTGCCGACGGTTCTGCACGGCGGTTTTCGTGCTCATCCGCTGATCCGCCGAACGCGGAAGAAAACCGCGAAGAGCGTGACGAATCTCGAAGGAAGAACGCGGCGAGACGCGACGCCGGAGCGTTTTCGATCGTGGATACCTGCGAAACAAACGACGTCACACTTCCCCCTCTGCCCGCTTGCCTGCAGGAGAAAGACGGCAGGAGTTTGCAGCCCCGTAGGGCGGGAGAAGCGAAGCGCATCCCGCCTTGAGTTGCAGAAGGCAGCGGCGGGATGCGCCGCTGCGCGGCTTCTCCCGCCCTACGCACGAGAGCACATCTGATTCCAGCGTCGGCGCGACCGGATCGGCGCAGCCCTCAGTCGCGTAGGGCGGGAGGAGCGAAGCGCATCCCGCCTTGGGTTGCAGACAACAACGGCGGGATGCGCCGCTGCGCGGCTTCTACCGCCCCACGTGCCGAAGGGCGCGTTCGAACGCCTTGCGGCTTATAGTCTCCGAGACCGCGCTTCGACCAGCTCGGCACGAACGGTCGCTTGCGCGGA
>CBJLOV010000270.1:0-4127 GCA_966424745.1 uncultured bacterium | reverse complement strand
TCGAGCTTGAAGCGCGCGACGGCGACGGACAGCGCACTGGCCTGGTCTTCGAGCGAGCGCGCGGCGGCGGAAGCTTCCTCGACCAGCGAGGCGTTCTGCTGGGTCGCTTCGTCCATCTGCGTGATCGTCGAGTTGACCTGTTCGATGCCGGAACTCTGTTCCTGCGAGGCGGCGGAGATCTCGCCGATGATGTCGGTGACCTGCTTGACCGAGGTGACGATGTTGGCCATGGTCGATCCGGCCTGGCTGACGAGCATGGTGCCGGCGGCGACGCGGTCGACGGAGTCGTTGATCAGGCTCTTGATCTCCTTGGCCGCATTGGCCGAGCGCTGGGCGAGGTTGCGCACCTCGGAGGCGACGACGGCGAAGCCGCGTCCCTGTTCGCCGGCGCGGGCGGCTTCGACCGCGGCGTTGAGAGCGAGGATATTGGTCTGGAAGGCGATGCCGTCGATGACGCCGATGATGTCGACGATCTTCTTCGAGGAGGCTTCGATCGAGGCCATGGTGGCGACGACTTCCTGGACGACGGAGCCGCCCTGGGCGGCGACGTCGGCGGCGCCGAGGGCGAGCTGGTTGGCTTGCTTGGCGTTGTCGGCGTTCTGTTTCACCGTCGAGGTGAGTTCTTCCATCGAGGAGGCGGTTTCTTCGAGGTTGGCCGCCTGCTGTTCGGTGCGCACCGAGAGGTCGGCGTTGCCCGAGGCGATTTCGGCCGCGGCGGTATTGATCGATTCGGTCGAGCCCTTGATGCTCTGGATGATCGCGGTGAGCTGGGTGACCGTGGTGTTGGCGTCGTGGACGAGCTTCTCGAATGTGCCGTGGTATGCCGCGTCGATGCGCGCGGTCAGGTCGCCCTGGGCGAGAGAGGCGAGCACGCGCGACACGTCGTTGACCGGGGCGACGATGGCATCGAGGGTCTGGTTGATGCCGTCGACCATGTCGCGGAAGCCGTATTCGAAGCGGTCGCTGTTGCCGCGTTCGTCGAGCTTGCCCTGCTTGGCGGCCGCGACGAGGGCGAGGATCTCGCCGTTCATCGCCTGCAGGTTGGCCTTGACCTGGTCCATGGTCTCGGTGAGGACGGCCTTTTCGTGCGGCAGCCGGTCCATGTCGACGGAGAAGTCGCCGACGGCGTAGCGGCCGGCGACTTCGGCCAGGCGCATCTTGACCGCGATGTGCGACTGCACGAGCGTGTTGACCTGTTCGGCGACGGTGCGGAACGAACCCTCGAACTGATCGGCGGCGATGGTCTTGGAGATGAAACCTTCGGCGTGCTGTGCGGCCATTTCCTGCTGCGCGGCGATGAACCGCTGCAGGATCGCCTGCACCGAGCCGAGCGCGCGCTGCACGTCGCCGGTTTCGTCTTCCACGGTCACCTTGATGTTGTTGTCGAGCTTGCCGGCGGCGACCGCTTCGGCGACTTTCACCGCGCGGCGCAGCGCGTCGGACGCGACGCGCGCGACGTACCAGCCGAAGCTCAGGCTGGTCAGCACGGCGAGCAGGCCGAGGACGAAACCGACCAGGCGCGCGCTCGCGGCGCTGGAGATGGCGTCGTCGATCGTGTGGTTGAACTGCAGGTTCGTGCTCTCGCGGAACGAAACGAGATGCTTGCGATAAGCGTCGAGCGCCGCGGCCATGCTCTGCATCTGCGCCGGATCGATGTTGCCGCTCTTGCTCAACAGCGTCTTGGCGGCGTTGCGGGCGAGCGTGTAGTACGCGCCGAACTGTTCGTCGAGTTTCTTGATCTCCGGCTCGTCGGCGCGGTCGGCCGCGATCGAGCGCGAATAGTTGGCGTGGATCTTTTTCGCCACCGCATCGGCTTCGTTGAGCATGTCGGCGTCGCTCGCCGCGGCCGCGCTGTTCAAATTGCCGATGACGCGGTCGAGCGAGGCGACGTTTTCGGTCATCGCGTCGAGCACGGGAAACTCCGCGTCGCGCGCGCTGACCAGGCGCGTATCATTGCGCGCCGTCACCCAGGTCGAATAGCCGACGTAGCCGGCCAGACAGCCGATCGACAATCCGGCGGGAGCAAGCACTTTCCAGAATAACGGCAATCGGCTGATCGAGATCATGGGTTCTCTTGTCGGTTCGTTGAGGGCCGCGATCGGCCGGCGCTTGCGCCACCGGCCGTTTCGTCACGGTGCGAGGACGACCTTGACGCTGGCATCGACCGCGCCCTTGTCGATGTAGCCGATGCCGCCCGGCTTGTCGCCCACGGCTTTCTTCACCGCCGCGCTGTCGGCCACATGCGGTGGCTGCTGCGCCTTGCCGGAAAAGAGCAGCTGCGACCAGTACGCTTTCAGCTGCGCGGCATCCTTGCCGGTGACTTTCGAATAAAACTCGCTGCGCGCCGCCGCGCCTTCGTCCTGGTCGATCGGCGCGGCCGCGCCGCCGCTCGGGAACGAAGTCGATTTGGCGAGGAAGATCTGCGCCACCTGCTCCTTGGTCAGACTCGCCACGTCGCTCTTCGCCGAGACGACGACGACGACGTCGGCCGCCGCGGTCTGCGCAACCGAGGCGAGCAGGACGGTCAACAGCACTTGCTTGAGGATGGATGCCTTCATGTCGTTGTCCTCAGAACACGAAGTCGACGGCGGCCGAAAACAGGTCGTAGGACTTGCCCGGCTCGAATCCCGGCTGCAGGTTCTGCAGCCCGCCACTCGAGCCCGCCCCGTTCTTGGTGTGGGTGAACTCGACCTTGAAGTCGAAATTCGAACGGAAGTCCCAGCGGTTGCCGAGCGTGAAGCTCCTGGCCGCGCTGTTGTTCGCGGCGAGCACGCCGTTGATGACGCCGATCGGATCGGCCGCGCCGATCGTGAGCGGGCTGTCGATGCTGACTTTCGCGACCGTCGCGTACGGGGTGAACGCGCCGACGCGGACGCCGCCGGAGGCGTAGATGCGCGTGCTCTTGGCGAGCAGATCGCGGTCGCCGGTCAGGCGCGTCGCTTCGGTGCGGAAGAACCAGTTGCCCGGGTCGTAGGCGTAGCCGATGCCGGTGAACGAGGTCGAGTGGCCCTTCACCGCCCATTCGTCGGCGAGGCCGGAGAGCGCCGGCCGGTAGTAGCCCAGCGCCGCGTCGAGGCCGCTGCTCTTGAGCGTCAGCGACGAATGGATGCGGGCGATGCGGAACGTCGACGAGCCGATGTCGGCCTGCGCCGTGATGCCGGACAGGGCATCGGCGGCGAAGGTGTTGTTCGAAGCGTGGCTGTAGAAGAGCTGGGTGGTGAAGGCGACGTTGCCCGCGTTGAACTTGTAGGTACCGATCGCGCCGTCCGCGGAGAAGATGATGTTGTAGACCTCCGCGGGGGCACGCACCCACGGCAGCGCATAACCCGTACGCTGGAAATCGGTCAGCATGTAGAACGGCGCGACGAAGCGGCCGACGGCGACGCTGAGGCCCGGCGTCGCCTGGTACTTCAGGTTCGCGGCGACCAGGCGCGGCTCGTACGAATTGTTCTCGTCGTTCTCGCTGACGAACTGGGCGACGGCGGACAACTTGTCGTTGAACTTCGCGTTCACCTGCAGGGCGGCGCGCGAATCGGTGTAGGCCGCGGTGTCGTGGGTGTGACCGACGCCGCGCGTCGGGCCGATGAGCGGAATGAAATCGCCCTTGTCTTCGCTCGAATGGGTCAGGCCGAACGTGCCGTAGCCGCTGACCGAGAAAATGTTCGAACTCGCGTCGTCCGCGAACGCGGTCTGCATGCCCGCTATGGCGAGCGTGATGCAGCAGGCCAGTTTGTTGCGTAGTGCCATGATGGAAAGCTCCTGATGGTTTGCTTTTCTTTGGATCGGGGCGTACCGCAGCAACGGCGCTGCGTCGAACGGTTCACATTTTTTATCGGCGTGAAGCGCGGTTACTTGAGTGCGTATTCCTTGTCCGTTTGCGTGCGCGGCGGATGGTCTTTGCTCGTCGTTTCCGCGCGCTCTTGGCGGGACCGCGGGCAGGGATGCCGGGCAACGCTCGCGCAAATGACCTGATGGGTGTGCGGCGGAATCGCCACGCGCAGGCTGGTGACCTCATCCGCGTAGGGCGGGAGAAGCGAAGCGCATCCCGCCTTTCGGGCCATGTACGGCGACGGCGGGATGCGCCGCTGCGCGGCTTCTCCCGCCCTACGTGCTGCGGCGGAATCGCC
>CBJLOV010000269.1:0-4208 GCA_966424745.1 uncultured bacterium | reverse complement strand
CGATCCGTCGCGAAGCTTTGGCCGGCTTCATGCGCCTTTAATGTGCCTTTCAGGTTCGCCCCGCAGACTCGCGCGAAAAACGAGGGAGGCTAAGCATGAAAGGTCTGGCCGCATTCCTGTTCTGTCTGCTCTGCGCAACGGCCGGGGCCGCGCCGCGCGAGCGCATCGTCCTGCTCGTCGACGAGATCAAGCAGATCCGCTCGTTCCCGGTCGTGCTCGCCGAACAGCTCGGCTACTTCCGCGACGAGGGCGTCGACGTCACCGTGATGAACATCCGCGACGACCAGCCCTACATGGACATGCTGATGGACGGCCGCGTCGACGCGGTCATGGCCTACTACCACCACAACGTCGTCCAGCGCGCGGCGGGCAAGGAGATCGAAGCCGTGGTCACGCTCGGCGTCACGCCGGGCATCAAGGTCCTCGTCGCCGGCCGCGTGCGCGGCAAGTACAGGACGCCGGCCGATCTGAAAGACAGCCGCATCATCGCCGGCGGCGCCGGCTCGGCGAAGACCACGGTCGCCAACTATCTCGTTCTCGCCGGCGGGCACAAGCTCGACGAATACACGCGCACCGGCACCGAGGGCAAGGAGGCCAACGCGCAGCTGCTGCGCGAAGGCAAGGCCGACCTCGTCGTCGCACCGACGCCCGACGGATTTTTCTATGAAGAGCAGGGCGCGGTCGATCTGTTCGCCGACCTGACCACGGCCGCCGGCACGCGCAAGGCCTTCGGCGTATTGTTTCCCTCGAACACGGTCTTCATGACCAGCGCCAAGGTGAAGGAGAAACCGGAGATCGCCCAGCATCTCGCCAACGCGTTCGTGCGCACGCTCAAGTTCATCAACGCGCACACCGCCGAGGACATCGCCGCGAAGATCCCGGCCGAAGTGCGCAAACAATACGGCGACGCGTATCTGAGGGTGCTCAAAGAGCAGATCCCGATGTTCGCCAACGACGGCCGCATGCCCGAAGACGGCGCGGCGGGCGAATGGCGCACGCTGGCCGAGGCGAATCCGAAGTACAAGGCGGTCGACGTGAAGCAGACGTACACCAACGTCTTCGTCGACAGAGCCCTCAAAGCGCAGCAGTGACGGCGACGGCACGCCGACGATGATCGCGCTGCGCCGCGCCCTTCGCCCCGTCCACCGCTGGGCCGGCCTCAGCGTCGGCCTGGTGATCGTGTGGATGGCGCTCACCGGCAGCCTGCTCCTGTTCCGCAAGCAGCTCGAGGTGCCGCTCGACCGCGATCTGCTCAGCGTGGCGGCGTGTGCGCGGCGCGTCCCGCTCGATACGCTGGCCGCCGGCGCGGCGAAGGCGTATCCGCAGGGCAGGCTCGACTACATCCGCCTGATCGACGGCGACGAGGGCGGGGCGCGCATGCCCGCGGCGATGATCCGCTTCACCGATCAAATGTTCGTCTATCTGAATCCGTGCACCGGCGAGGTGCTCGGCCGGCGCGGGCGCTATCGCGGCACGTTCGGCATGCTCGAACAGCTGCATCGCTTCCTTTTCCTGCCGAACAGCAGCCTTGTCGCGGGGACCTGCGCCATCGTGTTCGGTCTCGTGCTCGTCGTCGGCGGTGTCGTGCTCTGGTGGCCCGGCTCTTGGCGTGGCGCGCGGCGCGCGCTGGCTCTGCGCACGCCGCGCGCAACGGCAGGGCCGGCGCGCGACGCAGCCTTGCACAAGACGGTGGGCCCCTATGCGGCCTCGGTCCTGCTTCTGCTCGTGCTGACCGGATTGCCGCAGTCGTTCGATTGGTATCGCAAGGGCGTCTACGCGTTGGCCGGTTCGCCGCCGCCGGAACGCGTGCCGGTATCGCGCGAAGCGTCGCCCGGCATGCCGCGCCTGTCGATGGAAGCGATTCGGCAAAAGGTGCGGACGCTCGACCCGCAGGCGCGCGAAGTGCTGATCCATTTTCCGGCGCATGCCGACGACGCGATCGACATCTATGCGATCGATCGCGACGCGCCGCATCCGAATGCGCGCACGCTGATCGCGCTCGATGCCTATACCGGCGACACGCTGCGGTTCACGCCGTATGCCGCGAGCAGCCTCGGCCACCGTTTGTATTTCTGGACGCTGTCGATCCATACCGGCCTTGCCGGCGGCTGGATCGGCCAGATGCTGCTGTTGTCCGGCGCGCTCTGCGTGCCCCTGCTCGCCTGGACCGGCATGCGCAGCTGGCTGCGCCGCGGCGAGCGCGATCCGTTGCGCCTGCCGCGCCGGGTACGCGTCGTGCGCAAGACGGCCGAGGCGGCAAACATCTGCGCGTTCGAACTCGCCGACCCCGACGGCGCCGCACTGCCCGCGTTCGCCGCCGGCGCGCACATCGACGTGCAGGTGCGCGACGGCATCGTGCGCCAGTACTCGTTGTGCAACGATCCGCGCGAAACGCACCGCTACCTGATCGGCGTGCTGCGCACGGCCGATTCGCGCGGCGGCTCGCGCGCGCTGCACGAGGAAATCGGCGAAGGCGATCTGATCCGCATCGGCGAGCCGCGCAATCATTTTCCGCTCGCGCACTCGGCCGAGCGTTCGCTGCTGCTCGCCGCGGGCATCGGCATCACGCCGATCCTGTGCATGGCGGAACGCCTGGCCCATATCGGCGCCGATTTCCGCCTGCACTACTGGGCGCGCTCGCGCGAACATGCCGCCTTCGTCGAGCGCATCGAACGCTCGGCATTCGCCGAGCGCGCGCGGTTCCACTTCAGCGAGGAAGCAGGCACGCGGCGCCCGAGCATCGACGACGCGCTCGCGCAGCACGACCTCGGAACCCATCTCTACGTCTGCGGCCCGGCGCGTTTCACCGACGCGGCCCTGGCGCGGGCGCGGCAGGCGGGATGGCGCGAAGAGCATATCCACCGCGAATATTTTTCCGCCACGCCGCCGCGCTCGCAGAACGACGTCGGGTTCACGGTCACGCTTGCCAGCTCGGGCAAGAGCTACGCCGTCGCCAAGAACGAAAGCGCCCTCGACGTGCTCGCCGCGAACGGCATCGCGCTGCCGCGCTCGTGCGAGCAGGGCGTCTGCGGCACCTGCCTGACCGGCGTGCTCGACGGCGTGCCCGATCACCGCGACCGCGTCCTCAGCACCGAGGAGCGTGCACGCAACGACCGCTTCACGCCGTGCTGTTCGCGCGCGCGCAGCCCGGTGCTGGTGCTGGATTTGTGAGCGACACAGGTAGGATGCACGATATGCCGACACACTTCCGCGATCGCGTTTCACTCCTGGTGCGCCGTTTGGCAGCCTTTGTCTGTGTCATCGCGGCGGCGAGCGCGCACGCCGATCTGACCGATGAGATCCAGGTCTACGACGACGGTATCGACAAGAAAGGCCAGCTCGGTCTGGAGATCCACCTGAATACCACCCCGGACGGCCGCGCGAAACCGGACTGGCCCGGCGAGATTCCGCCGCACCACGGCGTGCGCGCCACGATGGAATGGTCGTACGGCCTGACCGATTCGCTCGAAGCGGGCCTGTATCTGCCGTTCCTGCGCGATGCGGCGGGCACGGTCTATTTCGCCGGCCCGCGCTTCCGCCTGAAATGGATGGCGTTCAAGCCGGCCGAGGGCGGAGCGGGCCTGTTCGCCGGCGCCAACGTCGAAGTCGGGGCCGTGAACGAACGCCTCGAACAGGGCAGGCCGATCGTGGAGCTGCGGCCGATCGTCGGCTACCGCGACGAGGACTGGCTGGTTGCGTTCAACCCGGTGATGGACAAGACCTTCCGCTCGCGCTACGTCAGCTCGAAGGTGCAGTTCGCTCCTGGTATCAAGATCGCGCGCAGCGTCGGCGGCGGCAACGCGATCGGTGTGGAGTACTACGACGAGATGGGGCCGCTCGGCAATTTCGAACCCGCGCGCAAACAGAGCCAGCAACTGTTTCTCGCCGTCGACGTCGGCGGGGCGACGGTTCCGTTCAATTTCGGCGTCGGCCGCGGACTCAATGCGGCCAGCGACAAGTGGACGGTGAAGGCGATCTTCGAAGTGCCGCTCTGAGCAAATTCAGCGGTAGGGCAAGCATGGAAGCAGCCCGCCGGCTGTCCAGGCGGGTTCGCCTGAGCAATTTACGCTCTCTCGAATCGCCGGCATGGATCGTCTTCGCGCGCATACAGAGTCGGGGCGCATACGCAAACCAGGTCGATCTTCGCGCCGTCCTGCGAATCGAACCAATATCACGAGCGTTTGCGCCGCATTGCCGGAACGACCCGG
>CBJLOV010000268.1:0-4318 GCA_966424745.1 uncultured bacterium | reverse complement strand
TTGCTCTACGGCAGCAGGCAGGACGGCGCGGCGCGCGGCCCCGGCAGCTCGGTCGCCGGCAACGTCGGCAACTTCTGGGGCAAGGTGAAGCAGTGGGTGAAGGGGGAGTTTTGAATATTGAGGGCTGAGGGCTGAAAAGCGATGGGTTGCGGCGCAGCCCTCAGTCCTAGGCCCTCAGCCCTGAAGAAAAAAGAGCGAAACAAGGAGGTTTCGACTCGGATCCGAAACGGATCCACCTGTTGCGCCGGGCATGTGCCTGCCCGGTGCAAAGCCGGAGCGGCGAGGAATGCGGCGCCGGTGATCGATAACTACATCAAGCAACACACTGACTAGCGGAGGTAAGGGAAATGTTTGAACTTGTCGAAAAACTCGCACCGAATGCGGTGATCAAGGTGATCGGCGTCGGCGGCGGCGGCGGCAATGCCGTCGGCCACATGGTCCAGTCGAATATCGAGGGCGTCGACTTCGTCTGCGCGAATACCGACGCGCAGGCCCTGAAGAGCTCGGGCGCGAAGATCACGCTGCAGCTCGGCGGCAACGTGACCAAAGGCCTCGGCGCCGGCGCGAACCCGGAAGTCGGCCGCCAGGCCGCGCTCGAGGATCGCGAGCGCATCGTCGAAATCCTCCAGGGCGCCGACATGGTGTTCATCACCGGCGGCATGGGCGGCGGCACGGGTACCGGCGCGGCGCCGGTCGTGGCGCAGCTCGCCAAGGAGCTCGGCATCCTCACGGTCGCGGTCGTGACCAAGCCGTTCCCGTTCGAAGGCCGCCGCCGCATGCAGGTGGCGATGAAGGGCATCGAAGACCTCTCGCAGTACGTCGACTCGCTGATCACGGTGCCGAACGAGAAGCTGCTGCAGGTGCTCGGCCACGAGGTCACCCTGCTGTCGGCGTTCAAGTCGGCCAACGACGTGCTGCTCGGCGCGGTGCAGGGCATCGCCGACCTGATCACGCGCCCCGGCCTGATCAACGTCGACTTCGCCGACGTGCGCACGGTCATGTCGGAGATGGGCATGGCGATGATGGGCACCGGCATCGCGCGCGGCGACGACCGCGCGGTCGCGGCCGCCGAAGCCGCCATCAACAACCCGTTGCTCGAGGACGTCAACCTGTCCGGGGCCTGCGGCATCCTCGTCAACGTCACCGCGGGCATGAACCTGACCATGCGCGAGTTCGACGAGATCGGCCAGGTCGTGCACCAGTTCGCTTCGGAAGACGCGACCGTCGTGATCGGCACCGCGCTCGACCAGGAGCTGCAGGACAACGTGCGCGTCACCGTCGTCGCCACGGGCCTCAACCGCAACGCGATGCGCCAGCCGGCGCGGCGCGAGGAGCCGGTCGTGGTCGCGCGTCCGCACTTGGTCAAGCGTACGGGCACGGACAACTGGCCGGTGCACGACGACTATATCCAGCCGGTGCGCAGCGCTCCGGCGCGCGCGGTGGCCATGGAAGCCGCTGCGGCGCCCGTGGCCGACGCCCAGGTCGACTATCTGGACATTCCGGCGTTCCTGCGCCGCCAGGCCGACTGATTCGCCCGGGCGCCGGGAAAGGCGCCCGCCGCCGCAAGTCGGGGTCATCGTTACGCGACGGCACAGTCGCGTAACGGATTCTCGACCTCGGTCGCCGGTCTCGGTCAAACCGGGCCGTCGCTGCTATCATCCCCCGGCAAACGGACCTGCCCTGTTGCGTGTGCGCAACATGCGTCGGGTTTTTACATCGCTTTACTTTGCGCGGCAGTATCGGTGTGTTAGGATTCCTGCCGTTTTTGTCCGCTCCTGCCCCAGGGGTTATAAAAAAAATGATCAAACAACGTACGCTCAAAAATGTCATCCGGGCGACGGGTGTTGGTCTCCATACGGGCGAAAAGGTTTATATGACGCTGCGACCTGCGGCCGTCGACACCGGCATCGTATTTCGCCGCGTGGACCTTGCGCAGCCGATCGAGATCCCCTCCCGCAGCGAAAATATCGGCGACACACGTCTCTCCAGCACCCTCGTCAAAGACGGCGTCCGCATCGCGACCGTCGAACACCTTCTCTCCGCTTTCGCCGGCCTCGGCATCGACAATGCGTACGTCGATCTGTCCGCCCCGGAAGTGCCGATCATGGACGGCAGCGCCGGTCCCTTCGTCTTCCTGCTGCAGTCGGCGGGCATCGAAGAGCAGGCCGCCGCCAAGCGCTTCATCCGCATCAAGAAGCCGGTCGTCGTGCGCGAAGGCGACAAATGGGCGCGCTTCGAGCCGTTCGACGGATTCAAGGTCGGTTTTTCTATCGATTTCGATCATCCGATCTTCACCCGCCGCACCTCCAAGGCCGAAATCGACTTCTCCACGACCTCGTTCGTGAAGGAAGTCAGCCGCGCACGCACCTTCGGCTTCATGCGCGACATCGAAATGCTGCGCGAGAAGAACCTGGCGCTCGGCGGCTCGATGGACAACGCGATCGTGCTCGACGACTACCGCGTGCTCAACGAAGACGGCCTGCGTTACGAGGACGAGTTCGTCAAGCACAAGATCCTCGACGCGATCGGCGATCTTTACCTGCTCGGCCACAGCCTGATCGGCGCGTTCTACGGCCACAAATCGGGCCACGAGCTCAACAACAAATTGCTGCGCACGCTGATGGCGGATGCCAAGGCATGGGAAGAAGTCAGCTTCCCGGACCAGGCCAAGGCGCCGATTTCGTACGCGCACCCCGCCCAGGCGGTGTGAAGAGTCGGAAGAATTGAAAGCGGTTCAAAGAAACTGCTGAATGCGCATGCCGCAGAGATTTGAGAAGTGCGGCCAGGATGGCCGCTTCTTGATTCTCGCGATCAGGGACGAGCGCATTTATTCCGCAAGGGATGCGAGTTTGAGGTAAGCGGCCCGGAGTTCCGGGTCGGACAGGGACCGAGCCACCGACCGCAGATGTTCGGCGCTGGCTTTGGAAAGAGGTTTGGGTTTTGCCGGTTCTCGGGGAACGGGAGGCAAGGCCGCCACTTTCACCGCGAATTTCTCGATGGGAAGGCCCGACGTAGTGCGGGCATGGGTGAGGATTGCGTTCTGATGAAGACGCAGTTTCGCCGCCCAGGTCGAGGAGCTCGCCAGAAAGACGATCCGCCCGGATTGCACGGTCGCCAGACGGCATTGGCGGCGCAGGGCATCCGGCAGCGGTTGGCGCAGTTGACGATCGAGCGCATCCAGGGCGCGCGCCCGCGCAAGCAGGGCGGCGACGGGGGGCGATTCGCCGATGGCCAGGGCGGTAAACCCTGCCTTCGAAGATGGTGCGGTGGCCGCAGTTCTTCTGCGGGCCGGCGATCGATCGGATGGCTGCATGGCATGAACCCAGCGCGGGCGGCGAAATGCCGAGCGCGCCAACTATAAGTTTCAGTTGCGGAACGATGAACATCATAATCGTCGCAAGCTCCAACGCAACGCCGACCACGCTCGATCTCAAGTGCTGGCGCGTGCGTCGCAGAATTGCCGGTGCGGTCGCCGCCTGTGCCTTGTTCTGTATCGGCATCGGCGCCGTCGGTGCCAGCGTGTTCTCCAACAGCCGCGACGGCGCCCTGCACGATGTCGCCTCGATGCGAGAAACGATCGACAAGCAGCAGGAAGCGCTGGCGCGCCTGGAAACCTCCTCGCATCAGGACATGGATGCGCTCGCGCTGCAGCTCGGTTCGTTGCAGGCGCAGGCGACCCGGCTCAACGCCCTCGGCGAGCGACTCACCGAAATCGGCAAGCTCGGCGACGGCGAGTTCGATTTCAGCAAGCCCCCCGCGCTCGGCGGCGCGGAAGATCCCTCCGCCTCCTCGCATTCGCTCGATTTCGAGCTTGCCGGCAACATCGCCAGTCTGCGCGACCAGTTCGCCCAGCAGGAAACCCAGCTGACCGTGCTGGAGAACCTGCTGCTCGACCGCAAAGCGCGCAACGCCCTGGTGCCGAGCGGCTATCCGGTGTCGACCAGTTATATCGGTTCACCCTTCGGCTCGCGCGTGGATCCGATCAACGGACAGATCGAAACGCACCTGGGCTTGGATTTCGACGCCGAAATAGGCAGCGACATCAAAGCCGTGGCCGCCGGAGTCGTCAGCTTCGTCGGCGACAAAGCCGGCTACGGTCACGTCGTCGAAATCGACCACGGCAACGGCTACATGACGCGTTATGCGCACAACTCCGCCAATCTGGCCCAGGTGGGCGAGCGGGTGAAGTTCGGCCAGGTCATCGCCAAGGTCGGCTCCACCGGCCGTTCGACCGGGCCGCATTGCCATTTCGAGGTCTGGCTCAACGGCAAGGTGGTCAATCCGTACGCCTATGTGAAGGGCAAGATCAAGCCGGTGT
>CBJLOV010000267.1:0-4591 GCA_966424745.1 uncultured bacterium | reverse complement strand
AGCTGCCCGTCGTGCGTGCAGTCGGCGAACAGCAGGCGCAGCGCGCCGCTGTCGCGCAAGTGGATCGACAGGCGCCCTTCGAACTTGATCGAACTGGTGAACAGCGCGCTCGCGGCCACGGTCTGGCCGAGCAGGTCGGCGAGCGCGCCGTCGTAGTCGCCGTTGGCACGGATGCGTTGCCAGGCCTCGTCGAGGCGCACGAGTGCGCCGCGCACGCCGGCGTGTTCGAGTTGGAAGCGGTGCAGGAAATCGTTGGCTGTCGTCATTACTTGCGGGGTCCGGTGGAAATCGCAAAGCGGCGCGGCATCGCAGAGGATGCCAGTGTATGCGGACGGATACCGTCGGATGCAAGAGGAAACGCGCTCGGCCGCCGCCCGAAATTTTCCATCGTCCGGACCGGATTCAGGCCGGGTAGCGCAAGAAGATGATGCCCGGTGGCCGGTGGGAACGATTTGAACACACGGGAGGGAGTGGCTTGAAACGTATTGACGGGTTTTTGCGCCGCGCCGCGGCGCTGGCGATGTTGGCAGCGAATGCAGGCTGGGCCAACGAATGGTCGCCGCCGGCGGGCATCCGGCAGATTCCGTTGTGGCCGGACAACGCCGCCATCACGCGTCCCGACGTGGACGGCGAGGAACGCGCGACCGAAGTGACGAAGCCGGTTGCGGGCCGTCCATGGGTCTCGATCCAGAACGTCATGCGGCCGACGATGACGGTGTTTCCCGCCAAGGGCGTGAACACGGGCGCCGCGGTCGTGGTGTTCCCCGGCGGCGGCTATCACATCCTCGCGATCGACCTCGAAGGCACCGAAGTCTGCGACTGGATCACGACGAAGGGCGTCACCTGCGTCGTGATCAAGTATCGCGTGCCCGGCGGCGGACCGTATGGCTTGAAGATGCCGCGCGTACCGATGGCCCTGCAGGACGCGCAGCGCGCGATCGGCCTGTTGCGCGAGCGCGGCAGCGAGTGGGGCATCGATCCGCACAAGATCGGCGTGCTCGGATTCTCCGCCGGCGGCCATCTCGTCGCCTGGGTCAGCAACGAAGGCACGCGCCGTTACCCGCCCGTCGATGCCGCCGACAAGCAGAGCAGCCGTCCGGATTTCGCCGTCGTGCTCTACCCCGGCCATATCTGGGACGATAAAGGCAACACTCTGCAGAAACCGGCGAACGGCCTGCGCGTGACCGCCGCGACACCGCCGACGTTCATCGTGCAGGCGCAGGACGACCCCGTCGACAACATCCACGAATCGATCACCTACTATCTCGCGCTGCTGGACGCGGACGTGCCGACCGAACTGCATCTTTACGCGCACGGCGGGCATGCGTTCGGCCTGCGCGCCACCGATCAGCCGATCACGCAGTGGCCGGCGCTGGTCGAAACGTGGATGCGGACGATCGGGATGTTGCCGAAGACACCGTGACCGGCAGAGTCTCCTTCGATCAACGCGAGGGACGTCGAATCTGTTCAAAACAGTTCGTTGACTCGTGTACTAAAAAAGTGCAATCGGTGCGTGACACCGATCCTGAAGGTCCACTTCTATGCCTCGGCCGCCGGAGATGAGCCGGTACGAACTTGGCTACGCGACCTGGCACGCGAGGATCGCAAAGCGATCGGCGAAGACATCAAGACCGTGCAGTTCGGCTGGCCTCTCGGCATGCCGTTGGTGCGCAAAATGGAACCCGGTCTCCGGGAAATACGTAGTCGCATCGGGCAGGGAATAGCCCGTGTGCTTTTTGCCGTCTCGGGCTCGACCATGTGCTGCTGCACTTCTTGGTAAGGAAGTCGGCCAAGACGCCGCTCGCAGATTTGAAGATCGCGAGGCAACGCAGATCGGAGGTACACAATGGCTAAACGCAAGAATTCCATCGGTTCGAACTTCGACGATTTTCTGTCCGATGACGGCATGCTCGCCGACGCGACGGCGACCGCCATCAAGCGTGTCATCACGTGGCAGATCAGCGAAGCGATGAAGGCCGAGCACATCACGAAGAAAGAGCTGGCCGAGCGCATGGGCACCAGCCGCTCGCAACTCGACCGGCTGTTGGACGAAAGCGATGCCGGCCTCACTCTGGAAACGCTCAGCAAAGCCGCTTACGCGCTCGGACGGCAGGTGAGGGTGGAGCTCGTCGAGGCGTAGCCGGTTGTCGCCATCGGTGCACTCCCGACCTGGCCTATATCCAATGCGCCGGCCGAGATGCCCTGCGTTTCCGCGCGCTCCAGCGAATAGTTGGAGCGCGGTGCGGCTTGAAGCAGCCCTCGAACGGAATATCGGTGTCTCCAAGGGTTCTCGATGAGGGAAGTATTCTCAGAAATCCGCATCGATTCCCTGCAACGTAAAACGCAGAAACATCGCGTTGATTTCCTCGGGGCTCGCGGGCGCGCGGGAGTCCAGCCACCACACGAGCAAGGACCACAGGCCGCCGACGATATAGTGGGCAGCCGCATCGCGTGACGACTCGCGCGACCGGCTTCCCGAGGCCTGCAAATCGGTTTTGGCGAGGTCGAGCAGCATGCGCCGCAGATAGTGTTCGATGGTCGCCTGGCTCTTGCGTCCGATCATGGCGTAATAAATGCGCCGGTGACTGCCGACGTGGCGGAAGAAAGCGAGCGAGAACGCGAGCCGTACGTCGCCTGACTCGCGCGCGGCCAGGCATTGACGCTCGATGCCTTTGCGCAGCCGGCCGAGGCTCGCCTTGAGCAGGTCTTCCTTGCTCTTGAAATGCGCATAGAACGTCGCGCGCCCGACGTTCGACCGATCCAGCAGATCCTGCACGGTAAACCCGTCGTAGCCGCGCTCGATCAGCAATCCGACGAGCGCATCGAGCAGCGCTTCGCGCGTGCGTGCGACGCGCTTGTCGGCCTCGGCCTTGGGTGGATCGTTCTCGAACATGTTTTCCGCCTTTGTTCCGAATCGAACAAAATCCGCAGATCGTTCTTCGCGCCTGCAATGCCGAACATTATGTTCGATGCCACCCAACGGCGAAAGGCAAATGCATGCAAGCGAACGATGGCGATCCGGTGCTGATTCGGCTCCGCAACGTTTCCAAGACCTATCACTCCGGCGCGCAGCGCTGCCGCGCGTTGCGCGACGTCAGTCTCGATGTCCGCAGCGGCGAGTGCGTCGCCGTGATGGGCAAGTCGGGCAGCGGGAAAACGACCCTGGTCAATGTGCTGACCGGCATCGACACGCCGAGCGCAGGCCAGGTTGAAATCGCCGGGGCGCCGGTCGAGCGCTTGTCCGAAGCCGAGCTGTCGCCGTGGCGCGGGCGCACGGTCGGCCTGGTGTTCCAGTTCTTCCAACTGCTGCCGACCCTGACCGTGCTCGAGAACGTCGTGCTGCCGATGGAGTTCTCCGGCGCGCTGCCGGCGCGCCGCCGCCGGCAACGCGCGCTCGATCTCCTGGCCCGCCTCGGCATTGCGGACCAGGCCGACAAGTTGCCGTCCGACCTCTCCGGCGGGCAGCAGCAGCGCGCGGCGCTTGCGCGCGCTTTGGCGAACGATCCGCCGCTGCTGGTCGCCGACGAACCGACGGGCAATCTCGACTCGGCCGCCTCGGACGACGTGCTGTGCCTGCTGTCCGAGCTCGCGCGCGAAGGCAAAACGATCCTGGTCGTGACCCACGAACCCGAAGCGGGGCACTACTTCGATCGGATCATCACGCTGCGCGACGGCAGCATCTGGACGGACGAGGCGCGGCCGGCATGAACGCACGCTGGGCAAAATTGTGGCGCGACGCGCGCACGGCCGGCGGCCGTCTTCTGTTGCTCGCGATCGCCTTGGCGACGAGCCTTGCCGCGCTTACCGCGATCACCACGGCGTATACGATTCTGCAGCGCGAGCTGCCCGCCAACTATCTGAGCACCCGGCCCGCACAGGCCCAGCTCGAGCTGGAGGGCGTCGACGATGCGCTCGTCCGCGCCGTGTCCGCGCGTCCGGACGTGGCGATCGCCGAAGCGGCGTCCGTCGTGACCGGCAGGATCGAGGCCGCCCCCGGAGTCTGGATGCCACTGCGGTTGTTCGTCGTTCCGGATTTCGCCGCGTGGCGGCTCAATACCGTCGCGCCGGAACGCGTCGACTGGCCGCCGCGCGCCGGCGCTTTGCTGCTCGAACGCACGGCGTTGCCGCTGACCCGCCATGCCGTCGGCCAGAACGTGCGTATCGAAACCGCGTCCGGCGCGGCGCTCACCTTGCCGATTGCCGGCACCGTGCACGACGCGGGCGTGGCGCCGGCCTGGCAGGAACAAACCGTGTACGGCTACATCGATCGGACGCGGCTGCAGGCGCTTGGTGAGAGCGACGGGCTGCACATCCTCAAGGTCTCGTTCCGCAGCGGCGGCGACGCGGCTTTCATCGAGAAGCAGGCGCGCGAACTGGCGCAGTGGCTTGGAACAGAGGGCCACCCGGTCCACGAAATCCGCGTGCCGCCGCCGGGGCGGCATCCGCACCAGGGGCAAATGAATGCGGTGATGTCGATGCTGCAGATCTTCGGACTGCTCGCGCTCGTCCTCGGCGCCGTACTCGCCGCCACGACGCTCAGCGCGATTCTCGCGCAGCAAACGCGGCAGATCGCGGTGATGAAGGCGATCGG
>CBJLOV010000266.1:0-4623 GCA_966424745.1 uncultured bacterium | reverse complement strand
GGCATGCTCGGCATCGGCATCGGCGGCACCGCCGAGAAGGCGATGCTGCTGGCCAAGGAAGCGCTGATGGACCCGATCGACATCACCGATCTGCAGGCGCGCGGTCCGTCGAACCGCGCCGAGGAACTGCGCCTGGAGCTGTACGAAAAGGTCAACGCGCTCGGCATCGGCGCGCAGGGTCTCGGCGGCCTGACCACGGTGCTCGACATCAAGGTGCGCGATTATCCGACCCATGCGGCGAACCTGCCGATCGCGATGATCCCGAACTGCGCGGCCACGCGCCACGCGCATTTCGTGCTCGACGGTTCCGGTCCGGTCGCGCTCGAACCCCCCTCGCTCGAAGACTGGCCGAAGCTGACCTACAGCCCCACCGGCGCGCGCCGGGTCGATCTCGACACGATCACGCCGGAACTCGTCGCCACGTTCAAACCGGGCGAAGTGCTGCTGCTCAACGGTAAGCTCCTGACCGGCCGCGACGCCGCGCACAAGCGCATCGTCGACATGCTCAACAAGGGCGAGAAGCTGCCGGTCGATTTCCGGGGCCGCTTCATCTACTACGTCGGTCCCGTCGATCCGGTGCGCGACGAGGTCGTCGGCCCTGCGGGCCCGACCACGGCGACGCGCATGGACAAGTTCACCGAACAGGTGCTCGCCTCGACCGGCCTCCTCGGCATGGTCGGCAAGGCCGAGCGCGGCCCCGCGGCGATCGAGGCGATCAAGAAGCACAAGTCCGTCTATCTGATGGCGGTCGGCGGCGCGGCCTATCTCGTGTCCAAAGCGATCCGTTCTTCGCGCGTCGTCGGCTTTGCCGACCTCGGCATGGAGGCGATCTACGAATTCGAGGTCAAGGACATGCCGGTCACCGTGGCGGTCGACGCGGACGGCACGAGCGTGCATCAAACCGGCCCGCGCGAGTGGCAGGCGAAGATCGGCAAGATTCCGGTCGTGGTGGCGTAGCGGCGCCATTCCCCGAGCTCGGCTCAATCAAGCGCCGGGCTCGATGAACCGGGCCCCTGCCGAATCGAGGCGTTACGATTTCTTTGTCTTCGCGAGAGTGATCGCGGCGACGCCGGCGACGATGATGACCGTGCCGATGATGTCGAGACGGGAAATCGCCTCGCCGCCGAGCAATACGCCGACAAGGACGGCAACCGGTGGATTGACGTAGGCATAGCTCGATGCGAGCGCCGGGCGCGTGTGGTGCAGGACGTAAATGTAGGCGCTGAACCCGAGCAGGGAGCCGAACACGACCAGATAGGCCATTGCGGCCAGGGCGGGTGCGCTCGGCATCGCGCTGAAATGCTCGCCGCTGGCGATCGAAACGATGCCGAGCGGCACGCAGCTGCAGAGCATCTGCGCCGCAGCGCTCATCATCGGCTCGGGCATGTCCTGATGTTTGCTCCAGACCGAACCGAATGCCCAGGCGATCGGCGAAATCACAAGCGCGAGTGCTCCGATCGGCGACCCGCGCAGCTCGCCGCCGAGATTGAGCACAACGATGCCGACGAAGCCGATGACGAGGCCGATCCATTCCAATCGGTTCGGCCAATGACCATAGAGGCCGGCGAAGATCGCCATGAACAGGGCGGCGCTGGCGACCGCGACGGCGGCGATGCCGGAGGCGACCGTCTGCTCGGCGAAGCAGACCCCGCCGTTGCCGACGCCGAGCAGCAGTGTGCCGGCGAGGAAGCAGTTGAACCACTGCCGCGGCGTCGGCGCGGCGGCACCACGCCAGCGCAACAGGGCGAACAGCAGGCCGCCGGCGATCAGGAAGCGGATCGCCGCGAGCGCGAACGGCGGAAAACCGTCGAGAGCGACGCGCAGGCCGTAGTAGGTCGAACCCCAGATGACGTAGACGCCGACCAGGGAGAGCGGAATCAGGACACCGGGAGTGAAGAGTCCGCCGGAAACGGAAGGCTCGGGATCGGCGCGCGTTGCATCGTTCATCGCCGGAATTCTACCGTTCGATGCACGAAACGCGACAGCGCCGCTTGCGCGGCGCCGTCAGGAACCGGTGACGACGGCGTTCAGTGCTTGATCGGGGCCGTGCGGTTCGGCAGCACCACGAACTCGCCGTCGATCACGTCCGGACGATGCGCCGCCGGCGGACGCGGCGTAGCGGGACGGGAGAAGGCGCGCGTGACCGCGAGCACCATGCCGATCACGGCAAACGCAACGAGCGCAACGAAGCCCAGAGCGAGCACCCCGGCGAGCAGAACGAGACCGATCGCGCCGATCAGGATGCGCGCAAGCGGATGACGGGGGCGATTGAACCAGCGCCAGTAAAACATGATGGCGACGCTCCATGGCAGAATTGGGAGAGGTATCGTCGGATACCGTACGATCAGGGCGATTAGATACACCGATGTCCGTTACGAAAACGTTATGCAGAATCAATGACATCCCCGACGGCGGCGCGATCGAGGTCGGCGTGATTTCGGAACGTGACGCAGTTCGCGACTCGTTGCTGCTGACGCGCCAGGGCGGCTCGGTGCGTGCCTATCGCAACGTGTGCCCGCATGCCGGCCGGCCGTTGGATTGGTCTCCGGGGCAATTTCTGCTCGAAGACGGTCATGTGATCTGCACCGCTCATGGGGCGATGTTCCGGCTGGCCTCGGGCGAATGCGTTTCGGGGCCGTGCCGCGGTGAAGGCCTGACGTCGGTCAAAATCGAAATCGATGCGGATCAGGTGTTCCTGGCCGACGATCGAGCACTCTGACGCGCGCGAATCGCGCTGCTCAGCGGAAAACGAGGTTCACCGAGACCAGCATCACCACGAGCAGGAGCAGGGTCAGGGGCAGCCCGACGCGCAGGAAGTCGCGCGCGCGGTAGCCGCCGGGGCCGGCGATGAGGGTCAGCACGGGGTTGGCGCTGGCGATAAGGAAACTGTTCGACGTCGAGATCGCCACGATCAAGGCATAGATCGCCGGATTGCCGTTCGAGGCGAGCGCGGTATTGATCGCCATCGGCACCATCATCACGGTCGCGCCGACGTTGGAGACGATCTGGGCGAAGAACAGCGTGAGGATCGCGATCACCGCTTGCAGCGCCCATTGCGGCCAGGCGCCGAGGTAACGCAGTACTTCCTGGGCGAGCCAGGCGGCGGCGCCGGTCGCGTCCATGGCCCAGCCGAGCGGGATCAGGCAGGCGAGGGTGAAGATCGTCTTCCAGTTGATCGAGGCGTAGGCCTCTTCCATCTTGAGCACGCCGGCGAGCAGCATGCCGACGGCACCGGTGAGCATCGCGATCGAGAGCTTGATGTCGGTGAACAGGCCCAGGCCCATCGCAAGGGCGAAGAAGCCGACCGCATGCCAGATCTTGCTCGGCCGGCCTTCTTCTTTCGGATAGTCGGTGACGACGACGAAGTCATGGTCCTCGGAGGCGACGGCGAGATCGCGCCACAGTCCGTGCAGCACGAGCGTGTCGCCGGCGCGCAGCGCGATGCTGCGCAGGTCCTCGCGGAAAATTTCCTCGCCGCGATTGACCGCAAGCACGCTGATGCCGTAGCGCTTGCGCAGGTGCAGCGAGCCGACGGTCTGCTTGACGAACTCCGAGTTCGGCGGAATCACGGCTTCGGCGATGCCCGCGCGCGTCGGGTTGAACATGTCGCGGAACCAGCGTAGCCGCGTCTGTGCAAGCAGCAGATTGAGGTTGGCGAAATGATCGATGTCGGCGCGCTTGCCGAGCGTGCCGAGCACCGTGCCTACCCAGATCATCGTGTCGGCGGGCGGCGCGAGGCGCACCTCGTCGCCGTTCTTGATCGCAAGGATCAGCGGTGCGCCGCGCAGCGACTCGGCCTCGAGTACGCTCATGCCGACGAGCGGGCTCTCCGCGGTCACGGTCAACTCGAACACTTCGCCCGAGATGCCGTAGGTCTCGGCGAAATAAGTGTCGGTGCGGCCCGGCGTCACGCCCTGGCTTTCCTCGTCCGAGGGCAGCAGCTTGCGCGTGAACAGGGCGAAATAGGCGAGGCCGGCGAACAGCAGCGGAATACCGACCGGCGCGATCGAAAACAGCGAGAACGGCTGGATCGTCTGCGCGCCCTGCGGCAGGTTGCGGTTCGCGCTCGCGATCAGATCGTTGAGCATGATCAGCGGCGAGTTCGAGATCATCGTCATGTTCGTGCCGGCGAGGATGCAGAACGCCATCGGCATCAGCAGGCGCGACAGCGGTACGCCGGTGCGCGAGCTGACGCGGCCGACCACGGGCAGGAACAGCGAGGCGAGCGCCTGGCTCTGCATGATCGAAGACAGGCCGCCGACCATCGCATTGACTGCGAAGCTCAAGCGCGACTCCGCCCCCCGCGCCACGCGCAGGATGAACGAGGCGGCCTTGTTGAGCACGCCGGTGCGGTCGAGCCCAGCGCCCATGATCATCACCCCGAGCAGCGAAATCACCGCGTTGCCGGCGAAGCCGTCGAACAACTGCTCGACCGGCACCAGCCGCGTGATGCCGATGACGACGATGACGAGCAGGGCGATCAGGTCCCCGCGTATCCATTCGAGCACGAGCATGAGCACGGTGAAGGCGAGCAGCCCGAAGACGAGCATCATGTCGTGGGTGAGGAGGAGTCCTTGATTCATCTCATCGGGCGCTGCGCTCGTTCTTCCCTTGCTCGTCGTT
>CBJLOV010000265.1:0-4632 GCA_966424745.1 uncultured bacterium | reverse complement strand
GCATCCGCTTCCGACGACGGCCGTCGCAATGGCGAATCACGAACCAGCCGAAGGGAAATACATGCTCGTCCGCAAAGCGTTTGTCTTGGTATCGCTTTTGACTTTTCTCTGCGGCGTTTGTGCGGTCGGCCGCGCCGCTGAAGAGCAATCCGCTCAGCCGCCCCAGGCGAATACGGCCCGAGATTCGACGCTGAGCCCGCAACAGATGCGCAGCGACCTCGCCTTCCTGCGCGGGAAGATTCTCGCTCAACACCCTCATCCGTTTCTGTACGTGCCGTCGGATGAATTCGAACGCCTTTATCGCGACACCTTCGGCAATCTCGACAAGCCCCTGGACAGAGTCGAGTTCTATCGTCGCGCTGCGCGGATTGCCGCCTCGCTCAAGGACGGACATACCCTGGTCGATCTGCGCCTCGACGCATTCGCGGAATTTGCCAAAAGCCACGGCGTTTTTCCGCTGGAGGCGGTCTTCGTCGGACCGAGTCTCTACGTCGGCACAAATGCGAGCGGCGACGAACGCCTCAAGCCGGGGACGGAAATCGTCGCGATCAACGGGATGCCTGTCGCCTCGATCGTCAACGGCTACCGCAGCCTGATCGACGATGTGCATCCCCTGTACGACCTCTATGCAAGGCTGTTCCGGGAGCTGTTCTGGTTGCGCTATGGTGCGCCGGAGAACTTCGCGATCGAGTTCCGCGGCGGCGACGGCAAAACCGGCACGGCCCAAGTTCCCGCGCATGTATTCGCCGCGAACGAATTTCACAGCTATGTGCCCGCGGGCGAAACGTTCTCCTTCAAGATGCTGCCGGCCGCCAAGGCGGGCCTGCTGACGATCAACAGTTTTGCCCCGTCAGCGAATTTCGACGCGTTTCTCGAGCAGACCTTCGCGGCGTTGCAGGTCGAACGCGTACCTGCACTGATCATCGATATCCGCAAGAACGGCGGAGGATCAGGGCGCCTGGCGCAGCAGCTGGTGAGCTATCTGACCGATCGTCCGTACAAGCTGATCGGCGCGTTCTACGTCAAAGTCACCGACGACCTCAAGGCGCTGTACGCACAAGGCACGACGCATACCGACGAAGACACGCGCAAGATCGTAATGGGCAACCCCGCCGGAACGCTCGTCGACGGACTCAGGGATTCCGGACCGGTCGTGGTCACGCCGCCTCGCCGCGAACACCGGTTCCGCGGCGCCGTGTATGTCCTGACCGCGAACAATACGTTTTCCGCGGCGGCCATGTTCGCTTCCTACGTCAAATGCAATCAACTCGGCAAGCTCGTCGGCGAAGAACCGGGGCAGGCGACGAATTTCGTCGCCGACGCCGTGCCTTTCACGATGCCGAATTCGGGATTGAGTTTCGGAGTGTCCTTCTCCGAAATCCACATGGCCTGCGAGCAAGGCTACTACCACGGCATCCGGCCCGACTACCCGCTCAGTGCATCGCCGGCGGGCATCGCGCAAGGCAAGGACGCGGTGTTGGACTTCGCCGTCGGATTGATCGACAGCCACTAGGCCGCCCTGCGAGTCGGATCGGGCAGCCGATCCTATCGTCAGGAAACGCCCTGGCGAGGCTTGTCCATGAGACCGTGCGCCGTCGCGAGGTGCGCGAGCGTCACCACGTTGTCGATCGCGAGCTTTTCGAACAGGCGGTATTTGTAAGTCGCGACCGTCTTCTCGCTCAGCTTCAATCTGTCGCCGATCTGCTTCGCCGCCATGCCTTGAGCCAGCATCATCGCGACCTCGAGTTCGCGCGTGGAAAGCCCGTCGAACGGCGAGTCGCCGCCGTTGCCGAGCGCGCTGTCCAACGCCAGCTGCTGCGCCACGTCGGCACTCAGATAACGCCGCCCGTCGGCAATCTGCCGGATCGCCCTGATCAGTTCTTCGGCGGGGCAGCCTTTGGTCAGATAGCCGCTTGCGCCGGCTTCGAGCAGACGCCTCGGGAACGGAGCGTCGCCGGCCATGGTGAGAATCACGATGCGCGTGGAGAGCTTGCCGCGTCGCGTGCGCTCGGTCACCTCGATGCCGTTGACGTTCGGCATGTGCAGGTCGACCAGCGCAATATCGGGTTTGAGCTTGCGGATCAGCTGCAGCCCGGATTCACCGTCGTCCGCTTCCCCGACGACCTCCATATCCGGCTGCTTCTCCAAAATCATGCGCAGACCGGCGCGTACCAGGACATGATCGTCCATCATTACGATGCGAATCATTCGCAATCCCCATCAATACCCCGAGGAAGCACGTTACTGCGACGCAATTCACTTGACAAGCTGCATCCGCGGAGGGAAATCACGCTGCCCCTCCTCGTGCCGCCGACTCGTCAGCGGGCCGAGGGCAATTTTTCCAGATTGCGCCGTACGCGCGCGCGCTCCTCAGCGGGCAGCTCCGGGTCGTCGAGCATTCGCCGGTAAATGGCAGCGCAGCCGGGATCGTCTCCGAGATGGAACAAAGCAATGGCCAGATCGTCGAGAGGACGCCAACCGTATGCCGTGCGATCGACGAGAAACCGGTCCGAGGTCGGCGGTTGGGCAATGGCCGCCAGCGCACAATCCCGCGCCTGCGCATAGCGTTTGCGCTTGATGAAGAAATGGGCCAGCCGCATCGGTGCTTCCGCACGCTGCGGCCGATAGCGCCAGGCCTCCAGAAACGCTTCGACCACGGCATCCTCGCCGCCGCCGACCTGCTCCGTTAGGGCAGCGATCATCAACTTGCAAAAGTAGACTTCTTCCTCCGAACCATCGGCCTCGCTTCGCTTGCGATAAGCCTCGATCGCCTCCGTCCACTGCCCTGCTTCGCGCAGGCTTTGCGCGAGATAGAACTGGTAGCGCGTATTGCCCGGCTCTTGCGTCAGCGCTGCTTTCAATATTTGCGCGTCGTGCGCATATTTCTCGCGAAGAGGCAACCGGCTGCGAGCCCCGTCGCCGAACTTGACGATGCGCGCGCCGGTCAACGGCGTATTCGGGCTGACATCCTCGGCCGTCAAAACTTCATGCAAAACCCCGCGCCAGGCCCAGTCGATGTCGAGCCGCGCGAGCGCCGTAATCCATGAGCTCACCCCGGCAACGACGGTTTCGATCGCGTAGCCGGGTGCACCCAGCTCGCCGAAATGAAACCCGGAGTCCGCTTCGAATATGTCGTCCGCATCGATGAAAAAAGCGTAGTCGCCGTGAGCGCGCGCAATCCTCAGTGCTTCGTTGCGATTGGTCGAGAAGTCGACCCAAGGGCGCTCGACCAGCTCGCCGGGAAGATCGCACAGGAAGCTTCGGACAATTTCCTGAGTTCCGTCGGTCGAGCCGGTATCGGCGATCGCCCAAGCGTCTATGTACGGCTTCACCGAGCCCAGGCAACGTTCAATCACGGCCGCCTCATTGCGGACGATCATGTTGAGGCAGATTCTCATACGAGCGTATGGGCCAATCGTTGCCGCGCCGACCGGCCGTTCAAGTCAGCGCGAAACCGCAGCCGTTGGCCAGGTCGACGAAACCGGGAAACGAGGTGGCCACATTGGCGCAATCGAGCACGCGCACCGGGCCGTCCGCGACGAGCCCGGCGACGCAGAAGCTCATCGCACAGCGATGATCGCCTGCGCCGTCGGCCTCTCCCGCATGCAGGGTGCCGCCTTCGATGATCGCGCCATCCGGCGTTTCCTCGATACGTGCGCCGAGCGCCCGCAGGCCTTTCGCCATGACCGCGATGCGATCGGATTCCTTGACCCGCAGTTCGGCCGCGCCGGTGATGCGGGTCGTGCCCGCGGCGACGGCAGCGGCGACGAACAGGGCCGGAAACTCGTCGATCATATCCGGCACGAGTTCGACGGGTACGTCGATGCCGTGCAGCGGCGCATGCCGCACGACGAGGTCGGCGATCGCCTCGCCGCCCGCCTCGCGCGCATTCGTCTCGCGGATGTCCGCCCCCATCAGGCGCAGCGCCCGCAGCAAGCCCGTGCGGCGGGGATTCATTCCGACGTCGCGCAGGACCAACTCGGAACCGGGCGCGATGCTGGCCGCGACCAGGAAGAACGCCGCCGAAGAGAAATCGGCCGGCACCACGATATCGGTCGGGTGCAGCCGATGCCCGCCGGAAAGCCGCGCATGGCCTTCGGAAAACTCGATCGGCCAGCCGAAAGTACGCAGCATGCGCTCGGTATAGTCGCGCGTCGGATGCGGTTCGCGAACCTGCGTTTCCCCCTGCGCGTACAAGCCGGCCAGCAGCAGCGCGGACTTCACCTGCGCGCTCGCCATCGGCAGCGTGTAGTCGATGCCGTGCAGCACCCTGCTTCCGCGGATGCGCAGCGGGGGCAGACCGCCTTCGTTCGATTCGATCGTCGCGCCCATTCGCGCGAGCGGATCCATCACGCGCCGCATCGGCCGCTTCGACAGAGATTCGTCGCCGATCAGAGTCGTATCGAAGCCCTGCCCCGCAAGCAGGCCGGCGAGCAGGCGCATGCCGGTGCCCGCGTTGCCGCAGTCGATCGGCGCCGTCGGTGCCTTGAGTCCATCGATGCCGACGCCGTGCACCACGCGCTCGCTGGCGTTCGGCATGTCGATGTCCACGCCCATCTGCGCGAATGCACGCGCGGTGGCACGCGTGTCCTCGCCTTCGAGAAAACCGGAAATGTGGGAAACGCCGTCGGC
>CBJLOV010000264.1:0-4705 GCA_966424745.1 uncultured bacterium | reverse complement strand
TCGTACGCCGGCCCGCAACCGTTTCTCAGGAATTGTCCGGCGAAACGAGCTGCAGGCGCGTCTTGACCCGCTTGCTGGGCAGCAGCAGTCGCTCGATATCGGCCGCTTCGATCGGCTGCGAATAAAGGAAACCCTGGCCTTCGATGCAGCCGGCGCGAAGCAGGAAATCGTGCTGGGCCTCGGTTTCGATGCCTTCGGCGATCGTGCGCAGCCCCAGGCTCTTGCCGATCGCCAGTATGGCCTGGACGATCGCGACGTCGTTCGGGTTGCCCGGAAGCCCGGTGACGAAAATGCGATCGATCTTGAGCCAGGTGATCGCAGGCAGCTTCAGGTACACCAGCGACGAATAGCCGGTGCCGAAATCGTCGATCGCCACGCTGACCCCGAGATCGTGCAGACGGTGCATGATCCGGTCGGTATCCTCGCCCAGGCGCAGAACCGAGCTTTCCGTGATCTCCAGTACCAGCCGCGACGGCGATACGGCCGTTTCGGTCAGGCTGCGGCTCAGCGCTTCCATGAATGCCTGGTGGCCGAACCAGTTCGCCGACACGTTCAAGGCCACGCGGATCGGAGGCATGCCGATCTTGTCCCATGCGGCCAGCTTCGCCAGCACCGATTGCATGACCCATTGGTCGATCTGGCGCACCACGCCGAGATTTTCCGCGATCGGGATGAATTCGGAGGGTCCGATCATTCCGCGCAGCGGATGCTGCCAGCGCAGCAGCGCCTCGACCGCGACAATGCGCCCGCTGCGCAATTCGACGGACGGCTGAAAGAAGATCCGCAGTTCATCGCGCGCCAATGCCTGACGCAGCTCGGCCGCCATCTGCAGTCGCGAGCGCGCCTTCGCGTGCATGATCGGCGTGTAGAAGCGCGCGCAATTGCGCTCTTCGGTCTTCGCCGCATACATCGCCGCGTCGGCGTTGGCGATCAACGTCGCAGCGTCGACGGCGTCGAGCGGATATCCGGCAATGCCGATACTGGCGCTGATGGCGATCTCGTGGTCGTCGATACGGTATGGCTCCGAAAGCGTCGCGAGCAGCCGGTTCGCCAGCCCCATCGCGTCCTCGCGCAGACTCAGTCCGGTCATGAGCACGGTGAATTCGTCGCCGCCGATCCGCCCGGCCAGATCGAGCGGCGACAGTTGCCTGGCGATGCGTGCCGCCGCGGTCGCCAGGAGACGGTCGCCGATCGCATGACTGAAGCTGTCGTTGACGATCTTGAATGCGTCGAGGTCGATGAACAGCACGGACACCGCCTCGCGCGTCCGCGCGGATGCGGCGATCGCCTGCGTGCAGTGCTCTTCGAACTGAGCGCGGTTGACCAGGCCGGTCAACGGATCGTGACGAGCCAGATACTCGAGCTGCAGCCGGTCGGATTTCGAAACGGTGATGTCGGCGATGACGGCGACGTAGCGCTGCACCCGCCCCTGCCCGTCGCGGATGACGCTGATGCTCAGGCGCTCATCGTAGGTACTGCCGTCGCGGCGTCGCGCGCGAACCTCGCCGAGCCAGGAACCCGTCGTCGCGATCTGCACCCAGATCGACGGCGGCAACAGCCCTCCGTGAGGCAGGGTCCGCATGTCGTCGATGCGCCGGCCGGCGAGCTGGGCAACGGTAAAGCCGGTCAACGTGGTATGCGCGGCGTTGACCGCGATCACGCGCCGATCGGCATCGGCGATGATCACGCCTTCCGCGACCGAAGCCAGCGCTTCCGCCGCGATGCGGCGCTCCTGTTCGAGCGCCACGCGCTCGGAAATGTCGCGGATGATCGCCTGCCGCACCGGCTTGTCGCCCCAACGGGCAAGGCTCCACTGCGTTTCCACGGGGCGGGCCGATCCATCGAGCGAACGCAGATGTTCGCTTTCGGCCGAAGCCCGCGCATGAAGCACGGACGCACCGTCGACCAGGTCGGCGAAACACTTGCCGACGAGCTCTTTCGATTCCTGCCCGCTCCAAACCGCAGCCGTGCGATTGGCGTCGAGAACGAGGCCGCTGCTTTCGTCGACCATGATGATCGCATCCGGCGCGCTGTCGAAGAGCAGGCGATAGCGCTCTTCCGTGCCGCGTATCTTCGCCATCGTCCGCTTGGCGGTGCGCAGCCAGAACAAGGAAGCCAACGTCGCGATCACGAACACGCCCAGGAACAGCAGGCGGGCTATCCAGATCGTGCCGTCGGCGATGGTGCTGGAGAACAGCTCGGCGCGAGGCTGAATATAGGCGTTCAGTATCGAGATGCGGGCGATCTGCTGCGAGAGCCGCTCCTGGCTCCATGAAGGCAGGGGACGCTCGCGCCGGAGTTCCTCGGCGATGGCGCCCAGTTCTTCAATGGACGCATCGGTGGAACGCCAGGCCGCCACCGCTTCGCGCATGTACGGCGCATTCTGCAGATAGCGGAACATGAAAATCACCACCGGCACCGCCTCGCGCATGGCGTTGTCGTGATGGAGCGCCTCCACGACCGCCGCGCGATCATAGTTGGGCTTCAGGGATTCGTCGCGGGCAAAGCGGTCGTAGCCGAGGAGCGCGTAGTTGCGGTCGAAGTTTGCCAGCGCATCGGGATCGCCGTGAACCGCATAGGCCTGGAGGTTGACGACGATCTGTTTCTGCGCTTTCGACCAGATGCTCTCGCCGTTGAGGAAGGCTGCAAGCGCCAGTTGCACCTGCAGCGCCCCCCACATCAGGATCAAGAGCAGGCCGACAAGCCCGAGCAATCCCCATGCCAGCGGCATCAGCCTCTGGGCCAGTGCATGCTCGGACGCCAGCTTTCTCCGCTGCATAACGACATCATATGCCGATATGCGGCGGCAAAATGTTTCCTATGCCGCAGCTTCGGCCAGAACATTGACGCTCAAACGCGACGCCGCCAAGCAACGATCGGCGAGTATGCGCATGCCCGCATAGGTTCTGCGGACGCATTCGCGCAGATGCGCGATCTCGTGGACCACCGGGTTTTCGCCGACCAAGGCGCATACGATTTCCAGCGCTTCCCAGGGATGTTCGTCGTCGTAGGCGGCATGCAATTTCAGCCAGCGCAGACTCTGCGCGTTGGGCATGCTCCGCCGGTAGGTCTCGCTGTCGTAGACGATCTGCGACCATTCCCCGGTCGCCCCTTCGACGGCGTAGTTCGTAGCGACGATACCGGCGGCGAGCGTATCGCGCGTGCTGACTTCCTCGCACCAGTTGGCGAGGGCCATCGCATCGGCCGGGACCCAGCCGCTCAGCACTTTGTCGCGCGACACTCCCGCGCCCTCCGCCCAATCCAGCCAGTATTCCGCGTGATTCTGCTCCACCCGGATATTGCGCACGAGCCAGCGCCGCGCCATGTTGTCACCTTCGCTACGGCCATAGCGGGTCTTCATCAGGCTTGCCGCCATGTAGCCCGGAAAACGTTCGATCACCGGCCAGATTCCCACCATGAAACTGGTGGTGGACTCGGAGCCGAGCGTCCCCTCGCACATCATCGCAAACAACTCGTGCCGGACCACTTCCTTCTTGGCGTTTTCACATGCGCCGACCATGTCTTGCGCCCACGCGGGATAGCTGCTCAGCCGATCGATCGGGCCGGTACGCTCAAAACGGGTATTCATGAAAGTTCTCCTCGGAATCGAAAATGGGCAGCCCGGTGGGCGACTCCGAATATTTCTCACCGAGCAGTCACCGGCAAATATCTCCGCCGGCGGGGATAACCATCGTCGCCGGCCGGGACGGCCGGCAGCGTGACAGGCCTAGGAAACCTGGCGATGCACAGACATCATATGCTTCGCGGCAAATCCGGGTGCCGCAAAAGCAAAATGTATACTACGTCACAAAATGCTCACAGGTCGCGAGCGACGCGAATGCCGACCTGCGCATTGCGCGCATCGGCGGGCAGGTTGGTGCGGAAGGCGGAACGCGCCTGCTCGGGTGCACTGCCCCAGGATGCTCCGCGGACAACGCGGCGTTCGCAGCCGGGGTTGACCCAGGCGCGGCTGTCCGAGGGCGCACGCAGATAGCTGTCGTGCCAGCAATCCTCGACCCAGTCGGCCACGTTGCCGTCGATATCGCGCAGGCCGAACGGATTGGCGGGGAATTTTCCTATCGGCGCGGGCCCCCAGTAGCCGTCGCTATAGCGCGGGAACGCGTTCGTCCAACGCCGCTGGGTGGGCGATTTGTCGCCGTCGCCGGTCAGATTCGCGATTTTCGACGGCGGATTGCCGTCGCCCCACCAGTAGCGCGTCGTCGCCCCGGCGCGCAGGGCATACTCGTATTCGGCCTCGCTCGGCAGGCGGTAGCGCTTGCCGGTGCGCGCGGAAAGCCACTGCGCATAGGCCTTGGCGTCGTTCCACGACACGTGGACAACGGGGAGATTGTCCGCCGCGGCGGCGCCGCTGTAGTCATTGCGCCAGGTGATGCCGCGGCGTTCGAGCGTACGCCCCGAATCCTCGTCGTAAACCGTTGAAGTACCAAGCTTCTCGGCGTCGGTCTGGTATTTCGTGTCGTCGACGAACATGCGGAACTCGCCGACGCTGATCTCATCCTGCCCGAGCGCGAAACCGAGCGATATCTTCACCTCGTGCTGCGGTTCTTCCGTACTGCGATGACCGGTCTCCTGTGGCGGCGAACCCATCATGAAACTGCCGATGGGAACGACGATCAGCGTCGGTGCTTTGCCGTTGCGGTCGACGAACGCGTCGGTGAGCGCCTGTCCCGGTTTGTAGCTCGCA
>CBJLOV010000263.1:0-4717 GCA_966424745.1 uncultured bacterium | reverse complement strand
CCGTGCGCGCAATCTTCGTGCGCGCAGTCGCTGCGCTCGATCTGCACGGTCGCGTGCACGATCTGGAATTTTTCCTTGAGGATGGCCTGCACCTGGCCGAGCGCGGCGTGCGCATCGGCATCTTCGGTCAGGCGCGCGTGCAAGGTCGCCAGGCGCCGGCCGCCGGCGAGTTGCCAGACGTGGACATGGTGCACGTCGACGACGCCCTCGCCTTCGCGCGCCGCGATCGCGACCTGCGCCGTGTCGACGCCCTCGGGCGTTCCTTCCAGCAGGATGTGTGCCGAGCGCTTGAGCAGTTTCCACGCGCTGTTGACGATCAACAGGGAAACGAAGATCGAGAACGCGGGATCGGTCCAGAGCCAGCCCTTCCAGCGGATCAGCAAGGCCGCCGCCACCGCGCCGAGCGAACCGAGCAGATCGCCGAGCACGTGCAGGCGCGCGCCGGCCGCGTTGAGATCGTCGTGGTCGTGGCCGCCGAGCACGCGCAGTACGAACAGATTCACGACGAGACCGGCCACGGCGATGACCAGCATCGTGCCGGACAGGATCGGCTCGGGCCTGGCGAAGCGCCCGAGCGCCTCGACGACGATCCAGGCGACGAGCGCGAACTGGAACAACGCGTTCGTGTAGCCGACCAACACTTCGAGCCGCGCATAGCCGAAGCTGCGCTTGTCGTCGGCCGGACGCCGGGCGAAATAGGCGCCCATCCAGGCGAGCAACAGCGCGAACGCGTCGACGAACATGTGCCCGGCATCCGCGAGCAGGGCGAGCGAACCCGAGACCCAGCCGCCGACCGCTTCGACGACCAGAGTCAGGACGGTCAGCACGAACGCCCAGAGCAGACGACGCTCGCCGGCGCCCGCATGGGCATGGTCGTGATGATGGCCGGTAGCGCTCATGAACGAAGGAACGGCGAGGCGTCCAAGGGAAAGTGGCACGATGGTAGGCGCTGGGCGCGGCGTTACACAATCGCACTCACGCCGGTTGCAGCGTGCCGACGCAAGCGCAATTTCAGGCGCTCGGCTCTCCGCCCGGCGCGCAGCATGCGCCGAACAGATGCGTCAGCCGCATGTTGACGATATGCGCCAGCGCGACGCTGCAGCCGCCGAGCGTGACGAGCGTCGCGTGCAGGATCGGCGCCGATCCGGTGTCGAAGATCCAACCGCCGGTCCACAGCAGGGCGAGTCCCGGCAAGAGCAGATACAAGGCGGCTGCCACGCGATGGCGGCGATAGCCGCGGATCAGCGTCGTCAAGGCGAGCACGCTCGCGAACGCAATGAAGGCGCGCTCGAAACGGTGGTCGCCGAGGAAACTCAGACCCAGCGCCGGCAACACGGTCAGCACGAACGGCAGCGCCGCGCAATGCAGCGCGCAGAGAAACGACGCGGCCGCGCCGACGCGGTCGGCGGCGTGGGCGAGCGCATCGTGCGTGGCGTTGTTGCTCAATTGCGAAGCGGAAGAGCTGGCCATAGTTAAGTTATAACATAACGGAAAGGTGCGAACCGGCTTTCTCGTCCTGATCACCGAGGCCCGGCGGGCTTCGACCCCATGACTTTCGGCAGGTACCGGTCGCCTGTTTATGTTACATTATATCATTACGTTTTCAAGCCGCCCGCCACGTCAGTCAAGAAAAACCAAGCAATGAAAAAGACCCTGCTCGCCCTGACCATCAGCCTCGTCCTCGCCGCACGCACCGGCAACGCCGCTCCCGACACCGCGAATCCGGCCGCAACGCCCGCCGACGCCGCAGCCGATCCGGCTTCGACGACGCTGAGCACCGTAGAGGTCAACGCCAAGCTCGACAAATCGCGCAATCAGCTTTCGCCGAGCATCGGCGCGAGCCAGTACGTGATCGACTCCGCCGCGATCGAGCGCCTGCCGCTCGGCGACGCGACTCCGCTCAACCAGATCCTGCTGCAGGCGCCGGGCGTGGTGCAGGATTCTTACGGCCAGCTGCACGTGCGCGGCGACCACGGCGATCTGCAGTACCGCATCAACGGCGTGATCCTGCCCGAAAGTATCGAAGGCTTCGGCCAAACGCTCGACCCCGACATCATCGAGCGCGTACAGCTGCTTACCGGCGCGCTGCCCGCGCAGTACGGCTATCGCACTGCGGGCGTGGTCGAGATCACGACCGAGAGCGGCGCGCATCGCCATCACGATCACGATGACGAAGGCGAAAACGAGGATTTCGGCGGCAAGATCGGTCTGCTCACGGGCTCGCAGGGAACGATCAACCCGGAGCTGTCGGTGCACGGCAGTTCCGACCGCTGGAGCTATTTCGCGACGTTCGAATACCTGCAGAACGACGTCGGCGTGGAAAATCCGACGCGGTCGTACAACGCGATCCACGACCGCACCCACCAAGCGAGGGGCTTCGGCTACCTTTCCTATCTGCTCGACGACGACACGCGTCTGTCCTTCATGGCCGGCGCGACCCAAAACCGCTTCCAGATTCCGAACAATCCCGGCCAGCAGCCGAGCTTCCAACTGGCCGGCGTCGACGGCTTCGACTCCGCCAAGCTCGACGAACGCCAGCGCGAGGTCACGCGCTTCGGCATACTCTCGCTGCAAGGCCGTCTGGGTGAAAGCGATTATCAGGTTTCGCTGGGGCAGCGCTATACGAGCGTCAATTATTGGCCCGATCCGATCGGCGATCTGGTTTTCCGCGGCGTCGCCGGTACGATCCACCGCAGCAACCGCGCCGACACGCTGCAAACCGACTTCTCCACTCCATTGGGCGGCGGCTCGCACACGTTGCGCTACGGCCTTTACGTGAGCAGCGAACACCCGACCAGCAACAACACCGCGCTCGTGTTCCCGGCCGACGCCAACGGCGCCCAGACGAGCACGACGCCGATCACGATCGTCGACAACGCGCCCCACATTACCGCGAAGACCTACGGCCTCTATCTGCAGGACCAGTGGGACATCAACGACAAGCTGACCATGAACTACGGCGTGCGCGCAGACAAGGTCGACGCCTATGTCAGCGAAGGCCAGATCAGCCCGCGCATCGGCTTCGTCTACCAATGGAGCGACGACACCACCCTGCATGCCGGCTATGCGCGCTATTTCACTCCGCCGCCGACCGAGCTGATCTCGCAGACCGATATCGCCCTGTTCCAAGGCACGACGAATCAGCTGCCCACCAACGTCAATGCGGAAACCAGGTCCGAGCGCTCGCACTACTTCGACGTCGGCGTCTCGCAGAAACTCGGCAGCTATTGGACTCTCGGCCTCGACGCCTACTATCGCAAAGTGCACAACCTGCTCGACGAAGGCCAGTTCGGCGCCGCGCTGATCTTCTCGCCGTTCAACTACGCACAGGGACGCATCCGCGGCGTGGAACTTACCGCGACCTACACGAACGGGAACCTGAGCGGCTACTTCAACCTGTCCTCGAACCGATCGATGGGCAAAGAAGTGGTGACCGGTCAGTACAACTTCGGCCAGGATGAATTGGACTACATCGCCTCGCACTGGGTGCACCTCGATCACGACCAGCGCCTGACCGGCTCGGGCGGCATCAGTTACGACTGGAACGGCACCCAGCTCGGCGCGAACTTCCTCTACGGCTCGGGCCTGCGCAGGGATTTCGCGAACACCGCGCATCTGCCGCAGTACTGGCAGGTCAATCTGTCGGTCGCGCGCGATTTCGACCTGCCGCAGCTCGGCAAGACCAACGTGCGTTTCGCCGTCGTCAACGCGACCGACAAGGTGTACCAGCTGCGCGACGGCTCGGGCATCGGCGTCGGCGCACCGCAGTGGGGACCGCGCGCAGGTGCATATCTCGGCCTGAGCAAGTCGTTCTGAAGCAAGGGCGCGACGGCGGGTCGCGCCCTACTCCGCCGTGGTCGGATCGATGATCGACGTCACCTGCGAGATGCGGTTCGCCGGGAAGCCGCCCTGCTGCGCATGCTCGCGCACCATTTCTTCGTTCGGTGCATTGTAGATGCAGTAGATCTTGTCGCCGGTCACGTAGCTGTGCACCCACTGGATCTGCGGGCCCAGATTGCTCAGGACCCCGCAGGACTTCTGCGAGATGGCTTTGAGATCGGCGGCCGACAGCCGGCCCGCCCCCGGAAGCTCGCGTTCGATAACGTACTTCGGCATGTTGCTTCTCCTCGACGGTTCACCAGCGGAAAAGCGGAATCCTGGACTTACGTTGAAGCGCAGCGCTTGCAGACGCCATGCACTTCGAGCGTCTGCGCGCGAGTGTGGAATCCGAGCGCCCTGGCCTGCTCGTTGAGCAGCTTGGCGACGCGTTCGTCGCAGATCTCGGTTGCCGATTCACATTCGTCGCAGATCAGGAACGGCACGTGGTGCACCACGCTCGGGTGGTGGCAGCTCACATAGGCGTTGATCGACTGCAGCTTGTGGATGAAGCCGTTCTCGATGAGAAAATCGAGCGCACGGTAAACGGTCGGCGGCGCGGCATTGCCGCGGTCGTCCTTGAGCCGGTCGAGCAGGTCGTAAGCCTTGACCGGCTTCTCCGAACCCGCAATCAGGTCGAGCACCTGCTGGCGGATCTCGGTCAGGCGCAGGCCGCGCATTTCACACGCCGCGGTCACTTCGCGCACGAAGGCATGAGCGTCGTGACGATGGTGATGGGTGCTGGCGGGTTTGGCGGACATGGGAGGACCGGATTGCGTCGAAGCCATCATAGCACCGGCGTAAATGGGGGCATGGTGTGCTGCGGCAAGGGCGCGCTCTT
>CBJLOV010000262.1:0-4878 GCA_966424745.1 uncultured bacterium | reverse complement strand
CGATGCGTCGCGCTCGCACAACGGGCTTGGACCAAGGCGAAGTCCGGTGTCGCTGGCCAGGCGAATCTCAAAAAAACTTCGCCGTGGACCCGATCGAATCGCTTTAGGCCCTATCCGCGTCAATCCGCGTTCTTTGCCCTTTATCCGCGTTTATCCGCGTTCAACGCTCTTCTTTCCGGCCGCGCCACAACGCCATCGCACGATCAATGTTCGGAATCGAAGTCGAGATCGAGAGCGATGCCGCCGTCGTCGTCGAAAGCGACCTCGATCAGTTCGGGGCATTCGTCGTGCAGTCGGCGCTGCATGGCGAGCTTGGCGTCCATCGCCTGGCGCTGGCCCGGGTTCGGCTGCGCCTGGCTGGCCAGCGCGTCGAAGATCGCGGCGCGCACGTCCTCGTCCTTCCACGGTTTGCAGATGATCCGCGCCACGCGCGACTTGTTGACCGCCGCGAGCACGGCGTCGAGGTCGGCGTACGCGGTCATCAGGATGCGCGTGGCGCCGGGGCTCGACTCGATCGTGCGTATGAGGAAATCGGTGCCGTCCATCTCCGGCATGCGGTAGTCGGAAACGATCAGGTCGAAATCCTCCTCCTCGAGCCGCGCCAGCGCCTGCGTCGCCGAGGTGAAGCATTCGATGACCATCTCCGGCGCCTCGTCGTCGTTGCGCCCGACGTGCAGACAGCGGCGCAGAGCGCTGAGGATATTGGGAACGTCGTCGACGAGCAGTACGCGGTGCACGGTTCATTCTCCGATGAAAGGCAGTTCGTCCACGGCCGCAACCGGGGGATGCAGCGGAATCAGGATGCGGAACAGCGTGCCGCGGCCGGGCGCGCTGGTCACCTCGATGCGCCCGCCGTGTTTCTTGATGATGCCGTAGGAGATCGACAGCCCCAGGCCCGTGCCCTTGCCGACCGGCTTGGTCGTGAAGAACGGATCGAAGATCTTCGACACCACGGCCTCGGGGATGCCGACGCCGTCGTCGCCGATCGAAACGACGGCATGATCGTTCTCGACCGCGGTGGAAATGGAAATGAGGCCGTTGTGCTCGATCGCCTGCCCGGCGTTGACGAGGATGTTGAGGAACACCTGGTTCAATTCGGACGGGATGCAGCGCAGCGGCGGCAGTTCGCCGTAGTGCTTGACCACGCGCGCCTTGTATTTCAGATCGTTCCAGACGATGTTGAGCGTGGAATCGAGCCCGCGGTGGATATCGGCCACGACCCAGCGTTCGGAAGCGTCGCTGCGCGAGAAGTCCTTCAGATCCTGGATGATCTTGCGCACGCGCTCGGCGCCTTCGCGCGACTCGACGAGCAGCTGCGGCAGATCGCTGCTCACGAAATCGATGTCGAAGCGCCGGCGCATTTCGCGGATATCGGCCATCGCCTCGCCGTCGCCGCAGTCCGCGAGCGCCTGATCGTAGGCTTCGATCAGGGTGAGCAGGTGCTGCGAATAGACCACGAGCGTTTCCAGATTCGAATGCACGTAGCCCATCGGGTTGTTGATCTCGTGGGCGACGCCGGCGGCGAGCTGGCCGATCGAGGCGAGCCGTTCGGTCTGGATGAGCTGCTCCTGCGCGCCGCGGATCTTCGCGTTCGCGGCTTCGAGTTCGGTATTGCGCGCCTGCAGCTCGCGGCCGCGCGCGTACTCCTCGCTGACGTCGTGGAACGTGGCGCCGAAGCGCCCGCCGGTCGTCGCGGAGCCCTCGCTCAGGCGCAGGATCTGCAGGCGCAGCACGATCAGGCGGTGCTCGGCGTGCACGATGAAGACTTCGCCCGACCATTCGCCGCGCGCGGCGGCGTTTTCGATCGCCGCGGGCGGAACGAGTTCGGGCGTCAGATCGGCCAGCGAAAGCACGGGCTGCGCCGCGTCCGCATCGCGCGCGCAGACATGGGCGAGCCAGCGGAACGCGCGATTGAAGTAGCGCACGCGGCCGTCGCCGTCGAAAATCAGGGTCGGATACATGCCCGCGTCGGCAAGCCGTTTCAGGCCGGCGACAACTTCGGGGTCGCCGCTGCAATCCGGGCCGTCCGCGGTGAACGCGCTCTTGGAAGGTGGTTCGGACTGCGCCATCGGGATTGCCGTTCCGTCGTCCTCCGCCAATGGTAACCCCGCGGGGGATGCGATTGCCTGTGCGATCCCTCCCGAGGTCAACCCGTCCGCTGGGAAGAGTTTGAGCACGACACTACGCCAAGCTGCGGTGGCGGCTCTTGATCGCGGCGCCATAGCCGCCGCGTTCGTCGTAGACGCTCTCCTGCTGGAACAGGCCGAGCTGCTGCAGGGTCCAGACGGTTTCCTGGCGGCGCCGCGCGATCAGCGCACCGTTGGCCACGTTCAATGCGGCCAGTGCGCGCAGTTCGGCGTCGAAATTCTTCAATGCGGGGCCGACCGGCGCGGCTTCGAGCGTGCGCAGGTTCTTCAGTTTCGCCTCGGCCAGACGAACGATCGCATCGGCATCGTTCGCGATCAACGCCTCGCGCTCGGCTTCGAGCGTTTCGTGCAGCGTGCGCAGGGCCGGAGGCAGTTTCGTCGGGTCGGGCTGGTTCATGGCAGCGTCTTCTCCAGGTCGACAAGACGGTCCGCGATGCGCTTGGCGTCGGGCTTGTAGCTGCCGTCGAGCACCGCGGCGCGCAGCCGGGCGACTTTGCTGTCGTTCACCGGCGCCTCGCTGCGCCGGGCCGCATGCAGGGTCGCGGCGTCCTTGGTGCCCTTGACCGCCCCGGCGGCCTCGGCCGAGCCGACCGGACTGCCCGACGCACGCTGCGTCGCCGGCAGTGCGGACGGCACCGGAATAGGAAGATTCGAGTCGATTTTGGCCATTTTCTGGCTCCCGGAAATTGCTTACGTCACCGGTATCGGCAACGCCGGGGCAAACTTTAGGGCCTGTCGACTAGGAGCCGGACACCGGAGAGAAAGCAGGCGGAATCAAAAGACGTCGACACCAAGCGCACGAAGAGACACGAAGCGCACGAAGAAGAGCCAATTCATTGATTTATCTATTTTCTCCACCGCTTCTCTTCGTGGCCTTTCTTCGTGCTCTTCGTGCCTTCGTGGTTCAACCTTTTTCTTCCCCCCGATTCGGCAATCCTCGACCCGTCCGAAACCTACAAGGCAACTTCGATCTCGCCGCTGGAACGCACCACGCCCTGGATGATGCGGTGGCTGCTGGCGTTTTCGACGTTGATGCGTTCGTTTAGGCCGGCGTCGCCGAGCGCCTTGCCCGGCGCACGCACGTCGATGCCGTCGGCATGCGCGATGAGGGTGACGGCCTCGCCGCGGCGCACCGCGCGCGGCGCGACCAGGTCGGTCTCCATGAGCGGATTGCCGGCGACGAGCGTGCGCACGGCGACGCGGCCGACCGCCTGCTCGACCGAAGCCACCGCGCCGCCGACGATGCCGGCGGCATCGCGGCGCTCGACGCTGATCGCGTCGGCCGTGATCGTCTGGCCCGTACCGATCGAGCGCACCAGAATGACGACGTTCTGCGAGCGCTGCACGCGCACCGGCACATAGAGTTTCCAGATCGTCGGCCCCGAGCACGCGACCTCGGCCACGCCGCGCGCGCCGCTCTGCGCGCTCAGCGGCGCGGCGCATTTCGGCATCTGCAGATTGGCGTCGAGCGCGGCGTCGGCGGTGGCGTCCGCATCGTGCGCGACCGCGGCGATCGCGGCGCGGCGGATGTCGTCGAGCGGCTGGAACTCCGCGGGGTGAACGGCGGCCGGAGCGAGGAAAAACAGCAATGTAGTTATAAGAATACGCATGGGCTGCATGTTGGTAACCTCGATCGCCCACCCCCGAGCCGGGGAAGGCGCGGAACTCCGGCCGCTGCCGTTCGCAGGAAACAAGGCAATCGGCGTGCCGCAGATTTCCGTCAAGTTCGCGGCGCCCGCGCCGATAACCCGGCCGATGGATACGCAACTGCTCAGCCGCATCGACCAACGCACGCGCCTGGCGGGCCACAACCGCCTCGCCCTGCTCCTGTTCCGGCTCGGCGGGCGCCAGCTTTTTGGCGTCAACGTGTTCAAGGTGCTCGAAGTGCTGCGGCGCCCGCCCCTGCACGTGCTGCCGAACACGCGGCCGCCGCTGCTCGGCATCGCCGACGTCCGCAGCCGATCCGTCCCGGTGCTCGACCTCGGCCGCGCGATCGAACACCCGGAGTCCTCCGACGATGCCTGCGACCACCTGATCGTCACCGAATTCAACCGTACCATCCAGGGCTTTCTGGTCAGCTCGGTCGAACGCATCGTCAACATCGCCGTCGAGGACGTGCGGCCGCCGCCGGATTTCGGCGACAACTCGTACCTGACCGCGGTGACCCGCCATCAGAACGAATTCATCCAGATCATCGACGTGGAAAAGGTGCTCGCCGACATCGCCGCGCCCGCGCCGCGCCTGACCGCCGCGCCGGTGGTGCGCCTGACCGCGTCCGGCGGCGCGCGCGTGCTCATCGTCGACGACTCGCGCGTGGCGCGCGCGCAGATCCAGCAGGTACTCGAACCGCTCGGCCTGCATTGCACGCTGCTGCCGGACGGACGCCAGGCCCTCGCCCATCTCAAGCAGCTCGCCGCGAGCGGCACCGCGCCGACCGAGCACTATGCGATGGTGATCTCCGACATCGAGATGCCGGACATGGACGGCTACACGCTGACGACGGAAATCCGTCGCGACCCGCAACTGCGCGATCTGTTCGTGCTGTTGCACACCTCGCTCTCCGGCATTTTCAACAACGCCATGGTCGAGCGCGTCGGCGCCAACGCCTTCGTACCGAAATACAGCCCCGACGAACTCGCCGGGCGCGTGCTCGAGCGCCTGCAGGCCGTCGGGCTCGCCGAGGCCGCGTAGTCAGGCTTGCCGGCCGCCAGGAAGATCAAGAGCCTTTAAC
>CBJLOV010000261.1:0-4884 GCA_966424745.1 uncultured bacterium | reverse complement strand
CTTCGTTTTTGTTCGTATTTTTTCCTCTCCCCCTCTACTCGCGTCGACTAGTTTCTCCCCCTCTCCCTCCCCCCCCGGCCGGGAGGGAGATCGGCTCGGCAATCGGCGTCGTATCGGATGGCGCCTCGTTCGGATCGTGCTCGGCGCGATGCTGCTCGGCGGAATCAGCGATGCGGCGTTCGCCGGCGACGCCGCGCCTTCGCAGGCGGTGCTTTCCGCATTGGGGGCGAAAATCTTCAGCGACCCGTCGCTCTCGGCTTCGGGCAGAATGTCCTGCGCGACCTGCCACGATCCGAAATTCGCGCACGCGCAGAACAATGCGCTTGCGGTGCAGTCGGGCGGGGCGAATCTCGACGTGCCGGGCTTCCGCGCGGTGCCGAGCCTGCGTTATCTCAACCTCAACATGCCGTTCTTTTTTGCCGGCGACGGTACGCCGACCGGCGGTTTCAACCGCGACGGCCGCGCGAACGATCTGGTCGAGCAGGCGTCGAGGCCGTTTCTCGCTCCGCACGAGATGGCCAACGGCGACGCGGCGGCCGTCGTCGACAAGCTCAGCCGAGCGGGCTACGCCGACGAATTCCGCAACCTGTTCGGTGCGGATGTTTTTTCCCGTACGGACACGGCTTTCCTCGCCGCGCGCTATGCCTTGTCGGCGTTCGAGAACACCGCGCCGGAGTTTCGCCCGTTCACGTCGAAGTTCGATCTGTTCCTCAAGGGCAAGATACGGTTGTCAGAGCAGGAGCTGCGCGGGTTTGCGCTGTTCAACAACCCGTCCAAGGGCCGCTGTGCGGCCTGCCATCCCTCGACGCGCCAGGCGAACGGCGATCCGCCCGCGTTCACCGACTATACCTACGACAACCTCGGCGTGCCGCGCAATGCCGAGATTCCGGCGACGGCCGACCCGAGCTATTTCGACATGGGCCTGTGCGGGCCCGACCGCACCGATCTCGCCGACCGCCGCGATCTCTGCGGTCAGTTCAAGGTGCCCACTCTGCGCAACGTCGCCACGCGCAAGGTGATCTTCCACAACGGCTACTTCAAGTCGCTGCGCGAGGCGGTGCAGTTCTACGTGCAACGCGATACGAATGCGGAGAAATGGTATCCGCTCGACGCCGAGGGCAGAGTTTTGAAGTTCAACGATGTGCCGCCGCTGCTTGCGCGCAACGTCAACACGAGCGAAGGGCCGTACGACCGCCATCCCGGGCAGGACCCTGCGCTGAGCGAGTTGGAGATCGACGACGTCGTCGCCTTCCTCGGCACACTGACCGACGGCTACGACCCGGCGACGAATACGGCCGATCCGGGCCGGGACGTCCCGGCCTTCTGATGCACGAGCGGCGGATCGGCGCAAGGCCAGTCCGCCGCTGGAAAATTTTTCTAATTCTGGAGAAATCGATATGCAGCGCAAACCGCTGGCACTGGCGATCCTTTTGTCCTGCGCGGGGCTCGCGCCGTACGCGCATGCCGACGATGCGAAGCTGAAAGCCGAAGTCGAGGCGCTGCGCGCCGAGGTCGCCGAGCTGCGCGGCGTCGTCCACGACTTGCAAACACAGCACGCGCAGGCTGCCGCGACGGCGGCTCCGGTCGCCGCAGCGGGAGCGGCAGCGTCGTCGCAGGTGTCTGGTGCCGTCGCGACCACAACGGCGCAGGCGCCGCAGCCGGCTGCCACTACGACGGCCGGGCAACCCATGCCCGGTACGGGCGGTGGCGGCTATGCACTCGGTGCCAACACCTCGCTTTGGGGCTACGGCCAGATCGGCTACAACCGGCCGACGAGCCGCGCCGGCGATACGCGCATGGACTTGACCCGGGCCGTGATCGGCTTCAATCACGTCTTCGACGAGGCCACGCGCGTCTACGGCGAAATCGAATGGGAGCACGCAGTCGCGTCGAGTTCGGATCAAGGCGAGACCGAGATCGAACAGCTCTACGTCGAGCGCGCTCTGTCGCCGAACTACGGCGTGCGCGCCGGCCTGATGCTCGTGCCGCTCGGCCTGCTCAACGAGCATCACGAGCCGAGCAATTTTTACGGCGTCGAACGCAACTTCGTCGAAACCGCAATCATTCCGAGCACGTGGCGCGAAGGCGGCGTGTCGATGTACGGCAGTACGGAATCCGGCTTCAATTGGAACGTCGGCATCGGCACCGGTCCCAATCTCGGCGCCTGGGATCCGACCAAGGACGACGGCCGCCTCTCGCCGCTCGGCAGCATCCATCAGGAGCTGCAGTTGGCCAAGGCGCGCGACCCGTCGATCTACGCCGCGGCAAACTGGCAGGGCCTGCCGGGTCTGCAGCTGGGCGGCGGCGTGTTCACAGGCAAGATCGGGCAGGGCAGCACCACCCTGCCGGTCAACAATTCGCGTCTCACGCTCGGCGAGGCGCATCTGCGCTGGCAGCCGGGACCGTTCGATTTCTCCGCGCTGTACACGCGCGGCACGATCAGCAACACGCAGGACTTGAATCTGCAGTTCGTCGGCCAGCCCACGCCGGTGCCGAAGTCGTTCTGGGGCGGCTACGCGCAGGGCGCGTGGCGCGCGCTGGAATGGGGGCAGGATTCGAGCCTGTCGCCGTTCCTGCGCTACGAGGTGTTCAACACCGGCGCCTCCTACGCGGCGCAGCCGACGGGCCTCGGCACGCCGCCGCTGCCGACCCAGCGCGTGTGGACGGTCGGCGCGAACTACTATCTGAATCCGAACGTCGTATTCAAGATCGACTATCAGAACTTCAAGTACGACGATGCGGTGCTCGGCTACGGCAACCGATTCGATCTGGGGCTGGGCTATCAGTTCTGACCCGGCTCGCATAGCATGCGCTTCCCGCAGCGCAGACGGAGGCGGGAAGCAGTGAGGTGCATATGCAGGTACGTTGGTTGATTCCATTGGGTGCCGCGGCGGCCGGTCAAGCCGCGTTCGCGACCCAGTACATGACCGTGCAGCAGGCGCAGCAGGAGGCGTTTGCCGGTGCGAACGAGTTTCGCCCGGCAGCGGTGCTCGACGCGACGACGTTCGCGGCGGTCGGCGCGCCGGCCGGCTGGTCGCCGCGGATCTTCGAGGCGCGCGCGGGCGAGAAACGGCTCGGCTGGCTGATCGTCGACCAGGTGATCGGCAAGAGTGAAGCGATCACCTATTCGCTTGCGCTCGACGCGGCCGGTACGGTGGTCGCGCTCGAAGTGCTCGAATACCGCGAGTCGCACGGCGGCGAGGTGCGCATGCCTGCGTGGCGCAAACAGTTCGTCGGCAAAACCGCGGCCGATGCGGCCGCGCTCAATCGCGACGTCAAGATCATTTCCGGAGCGACCCTGTCGTGCCGCCATCTCACCGAAGGCGTGCAGCGGTTGCTCAAGCTCTACCAAGCGGCGTTGAAGGCGCAGGCGTGAGCACGAGGCTGCAACGCGCGCGGCCGTGGCTCGGCACCCTGGTCGAGGTGCGCGTCGAGGCGCCCGACTTGGCGTGTGCGCGGAATGCGATCGAGGCTGCCTTCGCCGAAGTCGAGCACGTGCATCGTTGCATGAGTTTCCACGAATCCGGCAGCGATCTGTCGCGGCTGCATGCGGCGCCGGTCGGCACGCCGGTCGAAGTCGATCCGCGCACGATCGAAGTCCTGCGCTGTGCGCTGGAGCTGGCCGAGCGCTCCGAAGGCCGTTTCGACCCGAGCGTGGCGGGCGAGCTTGTCGCCCGGGGCTTCTTGCCGAAGCCGCGTTCGCCTTTCGCGCCTGTTGCCGGCGCCGGCTGGCGCGACGTGGAGCTGGTCGACGAGCGCTGCGTGCGTCTGCTTCGTCCTCTCTGGCTGGACCTCGGCGGCATCGCCAAAGGCTATGCGGTCGATCGCGCGATCGAACGAATGCTCGCCTGCGGCGCGTATGGCGCGTGGGTGAACGCCGGAGGCGATCTGCGCGTCGCCGGCCCGTTCGAGGAGATCGTTCATTTGCGCGGTGCGGACAACACGGGCGCTGCGGGAGCGGTCGCGATCCGCGATGCCGCGCTTGCGACGAGTGCCGGCGCAGCGGCTCGACGTCGTTGCGGCGATGGCTGGACCGGGGTGCATCTCGATGGACGCGACAAACTTGCCGTCGGCCTGTTTTCGTCGGCCAGCGTGATCGCTTCCACCTGCATGGTCGCCGACGCCCTGACCAAAATGGTCCTCGCCGCGCCGGCCGCATCGACCCAGCGTCTGCTCGATCACTATCGAGCACAAGCCGCCGCGCACGACACCGGCGGTGGCTGGCATTTCCTGCACGCAGCGGCATGAGCGGTCCCGCGCTGCGTCCGCATTCTGCGTATCGCCACGCGCACGGCGGGCATGGCCTGCGCCTGTCGGCGCGCCATCGGCGCCTCGTTTATGTCACGTTCGCCGCGGTCTGGCTCACCGGCGCGCTCTGGCTGGTTTTCCACTATTTCCTGCGGTACCAGGGTGAGTTCGGCGCCGAGCCGCATCCGCTCGAAGTCTGGTGGTTGCGTTTGCATGGAGCGGGGGCGTTCGTCGCGCTCTGGCTCGGCGGCATCGTTTGGGCCGTACACGTACGCCACGGTCTGTCGCGGCCGAAACGGCGCCGAAGCGGTATCGTCCTGATCGCGATGTTCGCCGTGCTCGCCGCGAGCGGTTATCTGCTCTATTACGTGAGCGAGGACGCATTGCGCGATGCGGTGCGTCTGTTGCACTGGCTGATCGGTTTGAGCCTGGTGGTGCCGTTCCTGATCCACAGCCTGCGCGCGCGCCGCGTGCGCAAAGCAGCACAAAAGCGCTAGCCGTGCCCGTCATGCGGCATTCGGCAACGGCGAGATGCGCGAAGAGTTCGATTCTTCCGGCATTTCGACTTCGCGGAACTTCGTTCTACCGCGCTCGACGCGAGCGGTTTCCGATCCGGGATAGCTCCCGCTGATCGAG
>CBJLOV010000260.1:0-4886 GCA_966424745.1 uncultured bacterium | reverse complement strand
CGGCGCCGCATCGGCTCACGAGTGCGTTGCAATCGCAGCGGACTCGCCGACATGTGCACGCGACTTCTTCTGCGCATACTCCGCCGGCGTGCGGCCGACGATCTTCTTGAAGTCCCGGATCAGATGCGCCTGGTCGGCGTAGCCCAGATCGAGCGCGAGCGTGGTCCAGTCGCCGGCGGTGCCCTCGTCGATGCGCGCCAGCGCTTCGTGCAGTCGATAGCGCTGGATCACCCACTTCGGATGCACCCCGACGTAATCGCGGAACTGCCGCTGCAGGCTGCGCAAACCGATCGAGAATTCTTGTGCGACCTGCTCGATGCGCTTGATTTCACGGTCCTCCGCCATGCGCGCGGCGATGCGCGCCATCAGCACCGCCGTGGCGTCGATGCGCGCTTCGCGCGAGCGCAGGAAGGTTTCGAGCACGGCGATGGTCGCCTGATGGTCGTCGTGCGCCAGCGCTCGCTCAGCGAGATCCGCTGCGCCTGCGCCGAATACCGCGCTCAGCTCGACCGTGCGGTCGGCCAAACCGGACACCGATTCCGCGACAAAGGGGCGGAATCCGCCGGGGTGGAACTTGATGCCGAACACGCGCCCCTGGCCGGCCAACGTCGTCGTGAAGCGTCTCGTCGTCGGGCCGGCGATTTGCGCCATGCCGTTTTCGAGCACGATGTGAACGACGGGATGCGGCAAGGTCTCGCGCACGAGCGGCTGGCCAAGATTCCATTCGACCGTCCAATAGTGCTCGACGAAGGGGGCAAGGTCGGCGGACGGCCAGTAGCGCCGATGTCCGATTTCGGGAACGACATCGCCCGAGTGAACGACGCCGCGCGGTTTGTCGAGCTTCAGGTCGGCCATGTCGCGTTTCTTCAATCCTGCGCTGGTGTACGCTCGCTAGCATTCGTTCCGCAGCGGCCCCGCCCAGCCGCAAGGAACGAGTCGCAATGCGTCTACCCGCAATCTTCCTGATCGCGCCGGCTCTGCTTGTCGGCACGTTCGATGCCGGTCTCGGCCAACACACCCACGACGGTCCCGCTGCGGACCGAGGAGCCACGATGAACCAGCACGCAAAAGGCGCATTCGACGTGAAGCTGCAGAAGCTCGAAGCGTACAACAAAGACGCGACCGCCGGCCTGGGACGCATGTCGATCGACAAGCAATTCCACGGCGATCTGGAAGCGGCCAGCCAGGGCGAGATGCTGTACGCGGGCAGCGCCAAGGATTCGGGCGGCTACGTCGCGGTCGAACGCGTGACCGGCACGCTGGGCGGCAAGCGCGGCAGTTTCTCTCTGCAGCACAACGCGACGATGACGAACGGCACGCCCTACCTCAACATCATCGTCGTACCGGGTTCGGGCAGCGACGAACTCAAGGATCTGAGCGGTACGATGAAGATCATCATCGCGGCCGACGGCAAACACTTCTATGAGTTCGACTACCGCCTCGGCTCCGGTTAGCGAACGGAATTTTTAGAGCGGTTCCGGGTTAAAAAACGCCGCGCATCGACGCGCGACGTTTTCCGATGCCCCGGTTGACGGCGGCTGCCTTCAAGGCGGCGAGCAGCGCGTCTTCCGGCTCAAACGGCACGCGCGAGATCCGCCGCCACCTGCTTCGCCGCATCGAGCGTCTTCGCCACGTCCTCGTGCGTATGCGCCGTCGACACGAACAGGTTTTCGTAGGCGCCCGGATGGAACAGCACTCCGCGCGCAAGCATGCCTTCCCACCACTTGCGGAAGATCTCCTGGTCGGCACGACGTTCGGCGTCGCGATAGTTGCGGATCTCGCCTTTCGCGAACCAGACCTGCATCAACGGACCGAGACCGACGACATAGGCCGGCAGCCCTGCATCCTGCAGAACCTTGCCGAGGCCCAGGCGCAGTTCGTCGGAAACCGCGTCGAGTTTCTCGTACAGCCCCGGCGTGTTCAGTTCATCGAGCGCCGCATTCGCCGCCGCGATCGCGATGCCGTTGGCGCTGTAGGTGCCGGCCATCGATACCGTGCCGTTGGCGACCAGAGCCATGATGTCGGCGCGCCCGCCCATCGCGGCGACCGGGAAGCCGCCGCCGACGCCCTTGGCGAACACGGACAGATCCGGTTTGATGCCGAGGCGTCACTGCGCGCCGGCGAGGCCGAGGCGGAAGCCGGTGATGACCTCGTCGAAGATCAGAACGATACCGTGTTTCCGGGTCAGCTCGCGCATCGCTTCGAGATAGCCCGGCTGCGGCAGGATGCAGCCGGTATTGCACATGACCGGCTCGGTCAGCACGGCGGCGATGTTGTCGCCCTCGCGCGCGATCACGTCGGCCAGCACCTGCGCGTCGTTCCACGGCAGAATGATCAGGTTCTCCTCCACGCCCTTCGGCATGCCCGGACCCTGCGCCACCGCCACCGGGCGGTCGTCGGGACCGGCCTTGTCCAGGGACGGGTGCTTGCTCCAGTACACACCGTCGGAGAAGCCGTGGTACATGCCCTCGAAGCGGATGATCTTGCGGCGGCCGGTAAAGGCACGCGCCAGGCGTGTGGCATACAGCACCGCCTCGGTGCCGGTATTGCACAGGCGCACCTGGTCGACGCTCGGCACGGCATCAATGATCTTCTGCGCGAGGCGCGCCTCGTCGGCCGTCGGCAGGGCGAACACCGTGCCGCGCTGCTGGATGAAGTCGACCACGGCCTGGGTCACGCGCGGCGGGCGGTGGCCGAAGATCATCGGCCCGAGGCCGAGCAGATAGTCGATGTACTCGTTGCCGTCGACGTCGGTGAGGCGCGAACCTTCGCCGCTCTTCACGAACAAGGGATAGGGATTCCATCCGGACCAGGTCGCACGCGCGGTGCTGTTGACGCCGCCGGGGATGACTTTGCAGGCGGCTTCGAACAATCGGGCGCTGCCGGCCGTATCAAGGTCGGCGATCAGTTGGGAACTGGACATGGAATTACCTCGGAGTGGAATGCTTTTGGCCCGTCACTCCCGCGAAAGCGAGAATCCAGCGACTTTCGCTTTCCGTTCCGGCTAGGAGGGACAAGGCACTGGATTCCCGCTTTCGCGGGCATGACATCGTAAGAAGTCGAACTGAAATTCTAAGCCGAAACCACGTTCGGCAACGGGGCCGCCGGCGCGCGACTGGCGGCGACCAATTTCCCCGACACGAGCGCGGGCAGGAGCTCGAGCGCGTCGGCGAAATCCTTGATCGGCGCGTGCGGGATGTTCTTCGCCCGGCAGTGATCGACGAGCTTGCCTTTGGCGAAGACGAAGTCGGCGGACTCGGCGACGCAGTAGTCGGAAGCGCCGTCGCCGACCATCAGTACGCGTCCGCGCGGACCTTGCACACGTGTGGCCGCGGTACATTTGCAGGTACCGCTCTTCGCGCGGCACATGGGGCTCGCGTTCGGGAAACCCAGACGCCACTCGCGCTCGCCGACTTCTTCGAGCCGGTTCGCAGTGACGGGCAGATAGTCGAATTCGTAATGCCTGAGGATGAAGTGGATCGCGTAGTCGAGTCCGTCGCTGAGGATCTCGATCGGCAGACTGTCTGCCTTCGCATATGCGACGAACGCGGCGAATCCCGGATCGATCCCGCGTTCCGCCAGGTGCGCGTCGAGCTCGGCGCGGCTCATGTCCAGCAGCGCGACCTGCCCGGCCATGCACTCGCGCGAGCCGATGCGACCGGCGCGCCAGTCCGCTTCGAGCTTTTCCCAGCCCGGTTTGCCGAAGCGCTCGAGCAGGGTATCGGTGGTGTCTTCGACGGAAATCGTGCCGTCGAAATCGCAAAGCAGGGTCCAATCGGACACGGGTAAACCTCAAGAAAACGAATCGGGGGGAAACGGCGCCGGCCGGAGAAATCGGAAATTCGGGGAATTTCGCGCCAGGGCGCTATTTTAGGACCGGAACCGCGCGCGGGAAAGCGGCCGAACGTCGGGAATTCCATTGTCTACAGCAGGCATTAAGGTTTTCTGTACCAAACAGGTCAGCAATCTAGGGCTCAGGCGCCGGCGCGCACGGTGTCGAGGAAGGCTTCGCCATAGCGCTCGAGCTTGGCCGCGCCGACACCGCCGATCGCGCCGAGTTCGTCCGCGTTCTGCGGGCGCGAGCGCAACATTTCAAGCAAGGTGGCGTCGTGGAAGATCACGTAAGCCGGTACGCCCTGCTCGCGCGCGAGCCGCGCCCGGGTCGTGCGCAGCGCCTGCCACAGCGCCGCCTCGTGCGGGGCGATATCGAGGCTCTGCCGGGTGCGCTCGGCGCGGGCCGTCTTGCGCGTCGCGCGGCGCTCCTCCTTGCTGGCCGGCTTGCGCAACGTTACGGGGGCTGTACCGCGCAGCACGCCGCGGCTCGCTCCGGTCAGCCGCAGCACGCCATAGCCTTCGGCGTCGGCCGCCAGCAGACCGTTCGCGACGAGCTGGCGAAACACGCCGCGCCATTGGCGCTCGTCGAGATCGGCGCCGATGCCGAACACGCTGAGGCGGTCGTGATCGAGCGAGCGCACGCGTTCGTCGTCGACTCCGCGCAGAACGTGGGTGAGATGGCCGACGCCGTAGCGCTGACCGGTACGGTAGACGCAGGACAGCGCCTTCTGCGCCAGTTCGGTGCCGTCGAACGAAACCGGCGGATTCTTGCAGTTGTCGCAGTTGCCGCAATCGCCCGCATGCGCCTCGCCGAAGTAGCCGAGCAGGTGGCGACGCCGGCAGGTCGCGATTTCGGCGTAGCCGAGCAGGGCATCCAGCTTGGCGCGCTCCACCCGCTTCCGCTCCTCGCCCGCTTCGGACTGGGCGATGAATTGCGCCAGGGTGACGAGATCGCCGAGCCCGTAGCACATCCACGCTTCGGCCGGCAGGCCGTCGCGGCCGGCGCGGCCGGTTTCCTGGTAGTAGCCTTCGAGACTCTTCGGCAGGTCCAG
>CBJLOV010000259.1:0-5096 GCA_966424745.1 uncultured bacterium | reverse complement strand
CGTCGGTGAACAGCGGCAGGGTCTTTTCGAGGTTGATGATGTGGATCTTGCCGCGCGCGCCGAAGATGTACGGCGCCATACGGGGATTCCAGTAACGGGTCTGATGACCGAAATGCACGCCGGCTTCGAGCATCTGGCGCATGGTGACTTGAGGCATGGTGTACTTCTCTCGATAATGGACCGCATCGCGCGCTCGTCTGGCGCGATGAAAGTCCGGGGTTGAACCTCCACGTGTCCAGCGTTGGCGACCTCGAATCCCGAAGGGACTTGAGGCACCCCGACAACGGTATCGACACGTGTGCGGATTTGGGCGGAATGCCCGGCGGACTTGGGAATTCGATCCCTTGGCCGCATCTCTTCGGGCAGCTTCCATGGCGAAAGCGGCCCGCGAAACCGCGAAATTATAGACTGCAGGCCGTCCCCGAGACAAGTATGGCTGCTTTTGGACAGTGTCTCGAGTTCGAATAGGGTCCGTTCGCCCCCGATCAAGTCGGGGCAGGTTCGGGTATCGAAGGGCAAGCGGAGCGCCGGGTTGCCGTTCGCGACTCGAGGCCTCGCCAAGAACGGGATGGGCAATTCCGAGTCCGCTCTCTGCTGTCCCGGAGGCCGATCTCGCTCAATTCGCGACGCTGACCGCTTGGCGCCCGTCCGTCCCGCTTTCGCGGGAGTCATGGGAGTGTTAGCTTTTCCTGATTCCTGATTCCTGATTCCTGATTCCTGATTCCTGATTCCCTCTCTCATGCCCGTCACCATCAAAACTCCCGAGCAGATCGAAAAAATGCGCGTCGCCGGCCGCTTGGCCGCCGAGGTGCTCGACATGATCATCCCGCACGTCAAGCCGGGCGCAACGACCGAGGAGCTCGACAAGATCTGCTACGACCACATCGTCGGGGTGCAGAAAGCGATCCCCGCGAACGTCGGCTACAAGGGTTTTCCGAAGACGATCTGCACTTCGGTCAACCACGTCATCTGCCACGGCATTCCGAGCCCGGGCAAGGTGCTGAAGGACGGCGACATCGTCAACATCGACGTCACCGTGATCAAGGACGGCTGGCACGGCGACACCAGCCGCATGTACTACGTCGGCAAGCCCGACGTGCGTGCGCAACGCCTGTGCACGGTGACCTACGAGGCGATGATGCTCGGCATTGCCCAGGTGCGGCCAGGCGCGACGCTTGGAGACATCGGCCATGCGATCCAGAAACACGCCGAAGCGGCCGGCTTTTCGGTGGTGCGCGAATACTGCGGCCACGGCATCGGCCAGGTCTATCACGAGGACCCGCAGGTGCTGCACTACGGCCATCGCGGCCAGGGCATGCGCCTGGAGAAGGGCATGACCTTCACCGTCGAACCGATGATCAACGCAGGCAAGCCGCAAACGCGCCTCCTGCCCGACGGCTGGACCGTGGTCACCCGCGACCACTCGCTGTCCGCGCAATGGGAACACACGGTCACCGTCACCGACGACGGCTTCGAAATCCTGACGCCCTGGCCGAAGGCGGCGTAGGGTAAGGGCTTTCACCACAAAGGACACAAAGGCAAATCCAAGAAAGCTCAAGAAAGAACTTGGAAAATCTTCCTTCGATCTTCCTTCGTGTCCTTCGTGGTTCAATCTCTACCCGATGAACCGAAACGAATCCGCACTACTGCATTTGCCGCGCCTGCCGAAGAGCGTGCCGCGCTCCGGCGTATCGGAGCAGGCGCGGCTCGCACTGCGCCAATTGCTCGGCGACACCGACCGCCAGCTTGCCGAGGCGTTCGCGGCCATCGACCGGGAGCGCTACGACGCCGCGACGGGGGAGCTGGTCCGCGCGCGTTCGCGTGCGGTCGAGCGCGTCGTGACCCACGTGTGGACGTCCTGCGTCGGCGAGAGCGAATCGCTGGCTCTGTTCGCCGCCGGCGGGTTCGGGCGCGAGGAAATGTTCCCGTACTCCGACGTCGATCTGCTCGTGCTGACCGAGACGGCGGTGCCTCCGGCGGCGCTGCGCGCGGTCGAATCGTTCTTCACCTGCCTGTGGGACATCGGCCTGAAGCCCGGCCATGCGGTGCGCACGCTGGCCGAGTGCCGCGAACTCGCCGCCGCCGACGCGGTGATTTACACGAGCCTGCTCGACGCGCGCCGGCTGCTCGGTTCCGCCGAACTCGCCGCCGGCTTCGAGCGCCTGATGGACGATGCGGGCATCTGGCCGCCCGCGCGCTATTTCGCCGCCAAGCGCAGCGAGGAGGAACAGCGCCGCGCCAGATTCAACGACACCGCGTACAACCTGGAGCCGAACCTCAAGGACGGCCCCGGCGGCCTGCGCGCGCTGCAGCTGATCCTCTGGTTCGGCAAGCGCCTGTTCGCCGCGCCGACGTTCGCCGCGCTCGTCGAGCACGGCATGCTGTCGGCGGCCGAAGCCGATGCCGCGGACAAGGCGCGCGCACGGCTGCAGCACATCCGCTACGCCCTGCATCTCGTCGCCGGGCGGCCCGAAGAGCGTCTGTTGTTCGACTACCAGCGCGAGCTCGCCAAGCGCCTCGGCTACAGCGACGAACACGCGCAGAACCTCGGTGTCGAACAGTTCATGCAGAGCTTCTTCCGCGCGGCGATCGTCGTCGCGCGGCTCAACGAGCAGTTCGTGCAACGCTGCGAGGAAGCGCTCGACACGGATTCCGCCGCCGCCGCGCCGCAGCGCCTGAGCCTCGACTTCGTCAGCCTTGGCGGCCGCCTCGACTGCGATCCGCCCGACCTGCTCCTGCGCCGGCCCGCCGCGCTGATCGATTTGTTCCGCGTCTGGATCGAGCACCCGGAAGTGAAGGGGCTGCGCGCCGATCTCGTCAGCCGCATCAACGAGGCGTTGACGAAGGTCGGGCGCGACCTTGCCTTCGACGACGAAGTCAACGCCGCGTTCGCGCGCCTGCTGCGCAAGGGGGCGCCCGCGGTCGACGCGCTCGTGCGCATGAACCGGTACGGCGTGCTCGCTCAATACCTGCCTGCGTTCGGCCGTGTCGTCGGGCGCATGCAGTACGACCTGTTCCACGTTTACACGGTCGACGAGCACACGATGCGCGTGCTGCGCAACGTGGCGAAGTTCGCCGACGCCGAGGCGAGCCGCGACTTCGCGCTCGCCCACCAGCTCTTCGACCGGCTGGCGAAGCCCGAGCTGCTGATCCTCGCCGCGCTGTTCCACGACATCGCCAAGGGCCGCGGCGGCGATCATTCCGAGCTCGGCGAGAAGGACGCGCGCGAATTCTGCGCCACCCTGGGATTGTCCGCGGCCGACGTCGATCTCGTCGCCTGGCTGGTGCGCTGGCACCTGCACATGAGCGTCACCGCGCAGCGCCAGGACATCAACGATCCCGACATCGTGCATCGCTTCGCGGTCACGGTCGCCGACTCGGAGCGGCTCGACTATCTCTATTTGCTGACCTGCGCCGACATCGCGGGCACCAGCGCGAAGCTGTGGAATTCGTGGAAGGACAAGCTGCTGGCCGATCTCTACACCAGCGCGCGCTACGTGCTGCGCGCGGGGCTGGAACGTCCGCCGCATCTGGCCGAGCGCGTGCGCGAGGCGCAGTTGCAGGCCTACCAGGTGCTCGCCGAACTCGGTCTCTCGGCGCAGTCGATCGGGCGCATCTGGTCCGACTTCCCCGAGGAAACCTTCCTGCGTTTCAAGCCGAGCCTGATCGCCTGGCAGACTGCCGGCATCGCCAACGCCAAGGACGCGAAGGCGCCGCTCGTGCTCGTCGACCCGCAAGGGCCGCGCGGCGGCAGCGAGGTGTTCGTCCACGCGCCCGACGGCGACGGCCTGTTTGCCGCGGTGACCGCGGTGTTCGAGCGCATGCGCCTGTCCGTGCTCGACGCGCGCATCGTCACCTCCAAGAGCGGCATGGGCATGGACAATTTCCTCGTCCTCGACCAGAACTCGCGCGGGCTCGACGCGACGACGGTGCAGCGCCTGCGCGCCGCGCTCGAGGAAACCTTGCGGCAGAATCCGTATCCGGTCTCCGTCGGCGCGCAGCGCCCGTTGAGCCGGCTCAAACACTTCCACATTCCGACCCGCATCGAGTTCCGCGACGATGCACAGAGCGGGCGCACGCAGTTGGCGCTAGTCTGCTCGGACCGCCCGGGCCTGCTCGCCGCGGTCGCACAGGTGTTCCTCGCCCGCAGGCTGCGCGTGCACGACGCGCGCATCGCCACGTTCGGCGAACGCGTCGAGGATTTCTTTCAGCTCACCGACGACTACAATCGCATGCTGAGCGCCGCTGATTGCGAAGCGTTGCGCACCGCGCTCGCCGAGTGCCTCGCCGCGCAGATCGCGCCGACCAACAAGACCGTGGAGACCTATGTTATCCCTTGAGAACACCATCGACTCCGCCTGGGAACGCCGCGCCGATCTGCCGCCGGCGGAAATCGAATCCGCCCTGCGGCCCGCGATCAAGCGAGCGCTCGATCTTCTGGAAACCGGCGAACTGCGCGTGGCCGAAGCGGACGGGCAGGGCGGCTGGAAGGTCAACCAGTGGCTGAAGAAGGCGGTGCTGCTGTCGTTCCGCATCAACGGCAACAAGGTGATGGAGGCCGAGCCCGCGCCGTACTACGACAAGGTGCCGCTGCGCTTCGAAGGCTACGACGAGGAGAAATTCCGCGCGCTCGGCGCGCGCGCCGTGCCCGGCAGCGTCGTGCGCCGCGGCGCGCACATCGGCAAGGACGTCGTGCTGATGCCGAGCTTCGTCAACATCGGCGCCTATGTCGGCGCAGGCACGATGGTCGACACCTGGGCCACCGTGGGTTCGTGCGCGCAGATCGGCAAGAACGTGCATCTGTCCGGCGGCGTCGGCATCGGCGGCGTGCTCGAACCGCTGCAGGCCGGGCCGACCATCATCGAGGACGACTGCTTCATCGGTGCGCGCTCCGAAGTCGTCGAAGGCTGCGTCGTCGAGCGCGGCAGCGTGATCGGTATGGGCGTGTTCATCGGCCAGTCGACGCGCATCTACCACCGCGCGACCGGCGAGATCTCCTACGGCCGCGTGCCCGCGGGCAGCGTCGTGGTCGCCGGTTCGCTGCCGTCCAAGGACGGCAGCCACAGCCTCTACGCCGCCGTGATCGTCAAGCAGGT
>CBJLOV010000258.1:0-5098 GCA_966424745.1 uncultured bacterium | reverse complement strand
CGGTGCCGCCGCCTGCGCGACGAGCACGCCGGCGCGGTTCGAACCGGTGATCGAGATCATGTCGACGTCGGGATGCGCCGCCATCGCTTCGCCGACTTCGGGGCCGGTGCCGTTGACCAGGTTGAACACGCCCCGAGGCAGGCCGACATCGTGCAGCACCTGGGCGAACAGCAGGGCGCTGAGCGGCGACAATTCGCTCGGCTTGAGCACGACCGTGCGGCCCGCCGCGAGCGCCGGCGCCACCTTGGCCGTGATCTGGTAGAGCGGCCAGTTCCACGGCGTGATGAGGGCGCACACGCCGATCGGCTCGCGCACGATCGCGGTCGTGCCGCGCTTGGCGAGAAACGGATAATCCGCGAGCAGATCGCGCGCGACGCGCACGTGCTCCGCGGCGAGCGGAACCTGCGCATTGCGTGCATAGGTGATCGCCGCGCCCATTTCGCGCGAGATCGCCTGGGCGAAGATTTCCGCGCGTTCCAGCAAAAGTTCGTGGATACGGTCGAGCAAAGCGGCGCGCTGCCCGGCGGGCAGAGCCGCGAAAGCCGGAAACGCGGCGCGCGCGGCCGCGACCGCGCGATCGACGTCGGCGGCGCTGCCCGCGGCGATTTCGCCGATCACCGTCTCGGTGGCCGGATCGACGATCGGCAACAAGGCGCCGTCCACGGAGACCCACTCGCCGTTGATGTAGGCGCTGCGGCAGATCTGGCGTCCGGAGAGAAATTTGTCGAGCCCGCTGGTCATCATGGTCGGATATCGAATGCTTGGGGAATTCCGAAGACACGTCGCTGCCGTCGTTCCTCCTTCGCGGGAATGACGAGCCATAGAGACAATCGGGCCCCTAGAAATACTTGACCCAGCCGATCGTCGTCCGGCGCTTGAACTCGCCGAACCACTTTGTCGGGAAATACAGCACGAACCACATGCCCACGGTGACCACCCAGATCACCCAGAACTGCGCATGGCTCACGCCGAAACTCTCGGCGCCGGTCCGACCGACCTGGTTGGGGCCGAAGATCGCCAGCAGAATCTTGTAGCCGACGGTGAGCACCGCCAGGTGCAACAGGTAATAGAACATCGGTGCGCCGCCGAAGGTCGACATGAAGCGGGTGAAAGCGTTGTCGGCCTGATCGAGTGCGGCAAGGATGAAGAAGCCGCCCCCCAGCGTCATCAGCAGATAATCCAGCGACGGCGGGTATTTGGTGTAGTTGAGGAAATCCATCACGGTCTGGATCGCGGCGGCCTGGTGCGTCCAAGGCGCGTTCTCGCCGTAGAGGTTGAAGCCGCGCAGCACGAGCAGCGCCAGCCAGCAGCCCGCACCCGTCAGCATCAGCAGCTTGCGCCGGCGCGCGCCGTCGAAGCCGCGCGCGAACATGGGCCCGGCGCACCAGCCGAGCAGAATCACGCCGACCCACGGCAGTGCGGGATAAGTCACGCGTACCTGCGGCATCGTGTCGAACAGGACGCCGCGATGCAGGAACAATGTCCACAGCGCGTACAGCGGATGCTCGCGCGGCAATTCGATGCCGGCCAGCGCGTTGTGCCCGCAGACGATGACGAGACCGGCCACGAGCAGCCACTTGCGCGGCAGCGCCGATGCGAACGCGAGCACGATCATCGAAAAGCCGATCGCCCAGAGCACCTGCAGCCAGACGACTTTCGGCAATTCGCCGACCCAGAGGAAGCTCATCAGGGTGATTTCGAGGAAGATCAGCAGCGCGCCGCGCTTGAGCAGAAAATCGCGCGCCGAACGCGGCGCGACACCGGGCGGGTTGGCATAGAGCCAGGCGCCCAGGCCGGTCAGGAACACGAATACCGGCGCGCAGAAATGCGCTGCGAACCGACTGAAGAACAGGTCGGGCGGCGTGTCCGCGATGGTCAACGGGTCGGTGATCGGAAAGTGTGCGTACAACTTCTCGCGCACGTGGTCCAGCATCATGATGCACATGACCAGGCCGCGCAGCGCGTCGATCGAGTAGATGCGCTTGGCGTGCGCCGCGGCGGCCGGCGCCGGAGCGGCCGGCGTCGGCGCAAAGGCGGAGAGGATTTGGGCGCTGCTCGACATGACGGACCCCGTGCGGAAGAAAAAAAACCGGCGACCGCCCACGAGAGAATGGACCGATCGCCGGGTCGGATCAACGATGTTTCGCCGGCGCCAGCCCCATGCTCTCGAGCACCGCTGCCGGCGGCGTCTTGTCGGTCGCCGGCAACGCGAAGCGGGCGAAGGCGTGAGTCCGTTTCATCGGGATTCTCGGAAATGTGCGGGCCGCATCAGAGCGAAAGACGCGCAGTCAGCATGACCCGCCGTTCCGTTCCGGGGAACACCCAGTACTGGCTGTAGGAACTCACGTAGTACGTCCGGTTGAACAGGTTCTTCACATCGACCGAGAAGCTGAGATTCTTGTTGTACTGCCAGGAGCCGAGCATCGACCACACGGTGTAGGCCGGCAGGGTGAACAAGTCGGTCTGCGCAAACGGCGCCACTTCGCCCTCGCGTTGGCCGGCATACTGCACTCCGCCGCCGAACGTCGCGGCATGCCCGGCCAGCGTGAACTCCTTGATCAGCAGCAGGTTCGCCGCGTTCTTCGGCACGTTGGCCAATTGCCTGCCGACCAGGCTGACGCCGGTCAACGCCGAGTTGTCGCGCGTCACCTTGGCGTCCGTGTAGGCGTAGGACGCCGAAACGCGCAGGCCCGGAACGATCTGGCCGTTGACGTCCAGTTCCACGCCCTTGCTCTCGACTTCGCCCGCGGCGCGGTTGAAGTTGCTCGGATCGACGGGATCGGGCGTGAGCACGTTGTTCTTCTTGATCTTGTACAGCGCCAGCGTCGTCGTGAGGCGGTTTTCGAAGCTGTCGAGCTTGGCGCCGATCTCGTACGACTTGCCCTTCTCCGGCGGAAACGACTTGAAGTCGCGGCTGACGCCGCTGTTCGGGCGGAAGCTGCTTGCCGTGGTGGCGTACAGCGACAACTCGGGCAGGGGCTCATAGACCAGGCCGACGCGCGGGCTGGTTGCGCTCAGGGTCTGGTGGACCTGGCCGCCGAAGAGGATGTTGTCGACCTTCTGGTCGTACTCGTCGCGGCGGACGCCGACGAGCGCCTTCCATTTTTCGCCGAGGTCGATCTGGTCCTGGGCGTAAAGCGCCCACGAATCCTGCTTCTCGAGGGTGTGGATCGACGGCTTGGGCACCGGCCTCGGCGCGCCGTAGACCGGATCGAGCAGACTGATGCCGTACGTGGCGCCCGCCGGATTGGCCGACGACTGCCGGCGGGCGTCGGTGAACTTGTAGCCGTCCGCGCCGAACAGAAGATTGTGGGTCAGCCCGCCCGTCATCACTTTGCCGAGCACCTCGAAACGGCCGCTTCGATCCAGTGCGTTGTAGTCGCGGACCTGCAGACGCCGGCGCAGAGTCTGGCCGTTGTTGATCAGCGCTCCGTAGGGACGCACTTCGGTGCCGCTGCCCTGAAGCGAGCTGTCGCGGTAGCTCACGCCGGTCTGCACCGACCAGTTCTCGTTGAAATAGTGCACGAAGAACAACTGGTGCCCGGTCGATTTGATCTCCGTGGGACCGTCGTCGGGCTCGCCGTAGAACCGGTCGATCGGCACCACGCCGAGCTTGCCTTTGACGGCGACCACGCCGCGATCGAACGGCGACTTCTGCCGCACCGCTTCGATTTCGTAGGACAGCGTGGTGTCCGGATCGATCATCCACAGGAACGACGGCGTGATCAGCGTGCGCTGAAAGTGCACGGTGTCGCGGAAACTGTCGCCTTCTTCGTACGCCGCGTCGAGTCGATAGGCGAAGGTCTGGGTGATCGGACCGGTCAGGTCTACCGCGCTGCGGTAGTCGTTGAAGCTGGCGCCGGACATCTCCACGCTCAGGGCGGGCTGGAACAACGGTTTCTTCGTCGTGATGTTCACCGTGCCGCCGGGTTCGCCGCGGCCGTACAGCGCCGACGACGGCCCCTTGAGGATCTCGATCGACTGGATGTCGGCGTTATCGCGCACCCCGTTGTAGCCGCGGCTCGCATTGAAGCCGTTGACCATGTAGTCCGAGCCGAAGTTCGGATCGCCGGTGAAGCCGCGCATCGCGTAGCTGTCCCACATGCCGCCGAAATTGCTTTGGCGGGCGACGCTGCCGGAGAGGTCGAGCGCGCTGGCGAGGCTGTTCGCCCCGGCGTCCTTCAACAGATCGGCGCCGATGATCTGGATGTTCTGCGGCAGGTCGTGAATCATCGCTTCCGTCTTGGTCGCGCCGGTCACGCTGAGATTGCGATACGGACGCTTCTGGTCGCGGACCTCGATCGTGCCCATGGATTGCGTGTTGCTCGAATTGGATTGTTCGGTCCCTGAGGTGTCGACGGCGGCGTCGGCCGGCTTGGCGTCGGAGGCGGGCTCGGCGGCCTCCCGGGCGATGGCGAGCTGGATACAGCAGGCGAGACAGGAAGGAATCAGTACACGTAGGGCGGGACGACGAAGCATTGGCGGTTCCTGCAACGAAGGATGGCACTAGGAAGGGCGGCGGCGCATACGTCTGGCGCAGGTTGAGGATATTGAGATTTTTTTCACGTCGTCTTGTACGAAACGTGGCGTTGTCATCAAAACGAAATTACGCGCGGCTATACCCTCGCCCGCCCGATGGTTTGTGCTGGCGGATCGAGCCGCCTCGGTATATCGCACCGTCGTGCACCATTCCGCGCCGGGCTCCCCGGCATTGCACAACGCGAGTGCATCCCGGTCTGTCGCGAACTCCGGTCCGCCGGGCTGAAGCCGCGCGGCAAGCCCAAGGCGCAAAACGTTTCCGGTCAGGACTTCGCAACCTCGTAGGGCGGGAGGAGCGAAGCGCATCCCACCTTGGCGGTGGTCGCGGCAACGGCGGGATACGCCGCTGCGCGGCTGCTCCCACCCTACGTTGCGCAGTTTGCGCACGCCATCCCCATCCCGGCCTTCCACTTGAAGGGGAAGGGGAAGTGCGGCGCCTGCAAGCGATTGAATTCGAATTCCACTCTGTCCGCGTTAATCGCTCTTCCGATCCGCGCAAATCCACGTTAAAAAATTCACCCACGATAAATCGAGCCGGCAAGATGCGGTTCGCACAACC
>CBJLOV010000257.1:0-5116 GCA_966424745.1 uncultured bacterium | reverse complement strand
TTCGCCCCCTGTCTATCACCTGTGCCACATCGAGCGGTTGCCAATATCCGTTCGACGTCTTGATTCCGCCGAGGACGTTTTTGAAAACGTCGACCGGCTTTCCCGGTTTCGACATGAAATCGGAAACGACAAGCGTTCTACGCGCGGCGAAACACCGGATTCGCGCAGGTCGCTCACCGCGGGTCGGACTGACTATCCCCAGGACAAAAGGAGTATATCCGCCTCCGGAAAAAACGGAGAAAGCGCACTATTTTGAGCGGGCTCCGCTCCCGAAAGCGGCGACATGAGTCCTCGGATTCGCTCTCTCGCCCAGAAAAGTGAATTTTGGCTCGATGGGGCAAGGAGATGGCCCGCCATGGAGCATTTCTATCGGCGTCCCGGAAAATCCGTACAGCTTCGCCGGCAATTTCTTTTACTGACAGTTCACGCAGATCAGGTCGCCGGTGACCATCCTGCGAATTCGCCGGCGGCCGCTTTACGGCCATACGGCCATACCCCTAGCCGCGAATTTGCAATTTTTGCGGCAAAAATTCAGGAAAACTTTACATCCCGCTCTTAATGTGCGGCTCGCAGGGGAACGTTGGCTTCAAAAACGGAACGGCGGTGGGCAGCGCTCCGCGATCGCCGCCGCTCCGCGCATTGGAGCACCTCAGGCTCGTCTTTCATTCCAGGAGGCAGGTATGCAATCAGGCATGACGTTAGGCGTTCGCGCGCTCACCCTACCCGCAATGATTTTGTTGTGCATCGGCAGTTCCGTTCGAAGCGAAGATGCCGTTGCACACGAGGCGGTCTACCCCGGGCAAGTGGTCATCAACTCTCCGGCGGTCACCAAAGAGTTTGCAGAGTGGCGGGAAAGCATGGCGCTGAGACGGGAAGCGACGCCCGAGGAAGGTTGCTTCAAAGCCACCTACCCCGACCAGGAATGGGAAGCGGTTGCCTGCTCGGCTGCCCCCGACTATCCCGTCGGCCGCGCGGGAGGATTTCCCAGCCACCTCGGGCAGCGCCAGGCCTCCGGGGCGATGGGCCGCACTGACAACGAAGTGGGCGGCACGGCCGGCACGAACGGAGTCGCGCCCGACACCGTAGGAAACGGCACCGCCTGGGCAGCGCAGGTATCGGGGTCTTATTTGACCTCCTCGGAAGGATCGTTTCCCAGCGTGACCGGCGTGACCAGCGAAAACGATGGAGGCACGGCCAATCTTTACGGCCTGCAGCTCAATTCGTATTTTTTCCCCAGCACCTCCTCGGCCTGCCAAGGTGCGCGGCTTCCGAGCGGCACCAGTTGCTACCAGTGGGAGCAATTCCTCTACACGCCGGAATACACGAACAGCACTCAATACTACGTGTATATCCAATACTGGCTGTTCGCGGTGGACAGCACCGGCCATTTCCAAAGCGTCAGGAGGTGTCCGTCCGGTTGGGCCAATGCCAGCGGCCAGTGCTACAAAAACAGCAGCTCCGTTACGGTTCCCGCTTCCGTGCAGGTGATTTCGAACCTGCAGAATCTGAAGCTCAAGGGCAGTATCGCAGGCGGCAACGACACCGTGACCTTGACCAACGGAACCACCCTCTATTCCGTCACGGCCAGCGACAGCGTCACCAAACTGGCGAGCGGCTGGAACTACTCCGAGTTCAATATCTTCGGCGCGGGCGGGGGATCGGCGGCCACGTTCAACAGCGGCTCCTCGATCACGGTGAAGATCGGCGTCAACAACGGCAGCACGGCCGCGCCGACCTGCGTCAACTACGGCACGACGGGCGAGACGAACAACTTGAACCTGGGAACGTGCGCCGCCACGGGTGGGACCTCGCCGTACATCCAGTTCACCGAGTCGAACTGATCGAACGCAGAAGTTCGATCGATCGCGCGACTCACGCGAAGAGTTCGGCCCGCGGGTCTTCCGCACCTCGGGCCGTTTGCTTGGCAGCCGCTCGAATCTCCAGGGCCGACGAGGCGCAAGAACAAGGCCCTCGTTCTCGATGACTTCACGTGAATTGGTTCGAGAAGAGCCGCCCAAGCAGGACCCGCTGACCAAACGACAAACAACGGGTCCGGATTCAATCGGCCTTGACGGAAAGCGAATCCGAACCCGTTCCTTCGTCCGCTATCGAGCACTGCCTCAAGTCGAAGGGTTTGCGGCGCGCGTCAGGCGCAATGGAAGCGTGGCCTTGTCTTGTATCCATGTTCCTTCGATCACGTCGTGCTTGGCGTCGAACTTGCCGTTGAACACGCCTTCCTGCCCGCCGACGCCGAATCTCACGACGCTGCCTGCGATCTTGGCGCTGTCGATCGGTGTGCCGTTCAAATCTTCGTCGATGCTGTCGACCGCGCCGGCAACGCGGCCCTGCGCATCCGGCCACAGGTGAACGGCGACGCGGAACGTCCCATCCGTTGCCGCAAGGTTGCCATGCCAGTTGCCGAACGCGCCTTCATGATAGCGATCGGCCGGCGAGTGCGTGACGACGGGTTCGGAATATTTGACGGTCGACTTGCCGTCGCCCTGCCAACCGGTGCCTTCGTATTCGAGCTGGCGCGCCGTCGCGGCGGCGATATCGCGACCGAAGTACTCATCGACAATGTGCAGCGCGAGGTCGATGCCGGCGCTGAGGCCGCCGGCCGTGTAGACCACGCTGTCGCTTTGCACGAAACGCAGGTCGCGCTGCAGCCGCACCTGCGGAAACTGGTGCTGGAACTGCACCCAAGAGCCGTGATGCGTCGTGGCCGCTTTGCCGTCGAGCAAGCCCGCCTCTCCGAGCTTGAACGCGCCGGTGCAAACCGACATCACCACGTCTGCGTGCGCCGCCGAATGGCGCAGCCATTCCATCATTTTCGGCGAGCTGCCGTGCTGGGCCGGCACGACGACGATTTTCGGCGCCGGGGCGTCGTCGAACGTGTAGTCCGGAGTCACCGTCATGCCGCCGGAAACATGCAGCGGCTGCTTGCTGTCGGACACGACGTACGGATGGAACACGTGCTGCTCGGACATGGCGCCGCCGTGCGACGGCAGCATGACGTCCTGGAACACTTCCCACGGTCCGGCGAAGTCGATCATGACGGCGTGCTCGGTCAGCACGAAGGCGACCGGTATCGAACCGTGCTCCGGCGCAACGAGCTTGGTGCGCTCGGCCGGGTGTTCGACCGCGGCCGCATGGGATGCGACGGCAGCGAGCAGTAAGAAAGCGATTGGGCGGATCATCTAGCGCTCCTCGTTTTTGGGAACTCAAGCATCGGTTCCCTCCCCGCAAAAGACGACGCCGTTGCCTGCACGCCTCGCGCCTTTGGCTGCAAACCGCCGCTCGAACGTTGGCGTCTGCGCTAACCTTGCGCCATGAAAGGCACATCGAACAACGCCGCCATGCACCGCTGGAATGCGACGATCTGGCTTGCGGTCGCGCTGTTCGGCGCGACACAGACCGTGCTCGTGATGCGCTCCGAGGGGATGCATCACGCGTGGGTGGCGTTGTACGTCACCCAAGTCCTGTCCTGGCTGCCCTGGGCGGTGGCAACACCGTTCGTGCTTTTTCTCGCCGAGCGCTTTCCGGTCGAGAAGCCGACGCTGCGCGCGTATGCCGTGCATCTCGCCCTGTGCGCCGTGATCGATATCGTCGCGTCGGCCTGGGCCGCGTCGCTGGAACGACTCTTGAATCCCTGGGCCGTCGAGAAGCCGCCCGCCGCGTTCATGCCGTTGTGGCTGGATCACATCTACAACGGCATTCTGCAGTCGCTGTTCTTTTATGCGGCGATTCTTGCCGTCGGCTATATCGTCGTGTCGCGACGCCGCCTGGCACAAAAGGAGATCGACACGGCGCGGCTCAACGAAGCCCTGGTGCGCGCGCAGCTCGATGCGCTGCGGCGCCAGATCGAGCCGCATTTCCTGTTCAATGCGCTGAACAGCGCCGTTGCGCTGATCCGCGAAGACAGGGCCGCCACCGCCGCCCGCACCCTCGTTGCATTGAGCGATGTGCTGCGCAGGCTGATCGACGAATCGAAAGGGCAGGAGGTCGCGCTCGGCGACGAACTCGAATTCACCGATCGCTACCTCGAGATCCAGAAGATCCGCTTCGCCGATCGCCTGCGGATCGAAATGGACATCGCCGAAGACCTCAAATCGGCGTGCGTGCCGTGTCTGCTGCTGCAGCCCCTGGTGGAAAATGCGATCAAGCACGGCATCGCCGCACACTCGGGCAGCGGTTGCCTGCGCGTCAGCGCGGCGCGCACGAACGGACGGCTCGATCTGACCGTCTACAACGACGGCCCCGGGCTCCCGGCGACGCAGGGCGTATCCGGCGTCGGCCTCGCCAATGTGCGTGCCCGCTTGCGCGGCCTGTACGGCGACGAATTCGCGTTCGACCTGCGCAACGCCGATCGCGGCGTCGAGGCGACGGTTTCCCTGCCCTACCGCGTGCAGCAGCCGTGAGTACCGGCGCGCCGACGATCCGCACCCTCGTCGTCGACGACGAGCCGCTCGCGCGCGGCGATTTGTGCCGCATGCTGCGAACGCAGGCTCAGATCGACGTCGTCCGCCAATGCGGCAACGGTCTCGAGGCGCTCGCCGCGATACGCGAGTTCAGTCCGGACCTCATCTTCCTCGACGTGCAAATGCCGGAGTGCGACGGCTTTGAAGTATTGGAGCGACTTGGCGGTCGCCGACCGCCCGTCATCGTGTTCGTGACGGCCTATGATGCGTATGCGTTGCGCGCCTTCGAAGCGGGAGCGCTCGACTATCTTTTGAAGCCTTACGATGAGGCGCGTTTCGGCAAGATGCTGGCGCGTGTCATCGAGCGCATCGCGGCCATGCGCACCGCACCGGCAACGAGCGAACGCATCGCCATCCGCAGTGCCGGCGAGGTCGTGTTCATCGATGTCCCCGCGATCGACTGGATCGAATCGGCCGATTACTACACCTGCTTGCACGTCGGCACGACGACGCACATCCTGCGCCGCAGTCTTGCCGATCTCGAAGACGACCTGCGCGACAAGGGGTTCGCGCGCATCCATCGCTCGACGATCGTCAACCTGGACCGCGTGCACCGGCTTGCCCCCAATCCCGACGGCGACTACGAACTGGCCCTGCGCGACGGCACCCGCCTGAAGGTCAGCCGGCGTCATCGGCGC
>CBJLOV010000256.1:0-5221 GCA_966424745.1 uncultured bacterium | reverse complement strand
CAGTTCCATTCGCGCGCCTCGCGCGAATGGATTGAATCGTCTCCGCGCGCCTCGCACGAATCTATTGGATCGTCTCCGCGCACCGCGCGCGAATGCCTCGAATCACTCCCAAGCACCTCGCACGAACGTATCGAAATACTTCGGACAACTAACGGTAACTCCGCATGAGCACTCCCTTCATCGGCAAGCGCGAATACTTTCCCGGCATTGGCCGCATCCCCTACGAGGGCCTGGGTTCCGACAACCCGCTTGCGTTCAAACATTACGACGCGGGCAAGAAGATCGGCGACAAGACGATGGCCGAGCACCTGCGTTTCGCGGTGTGTTACTGGCATTCGTTCTGCAATGCCGGTCACGATCCGTTCGGTCCCGGTACGCGCAACTATCCGTGGGATGCGCCGCTCGCAAACGGAGACTCGCCGCTGGCGCGCGCCGAGGCCAAGATCGATGCGGCGTTCGAGTTCTTCACCAAGCTCGGCGTGCCGTACTACTGCTTCCACGACATCGACATGGCGCCGGACGCGGACGATGTCGCCGCCTATGAGAAGAATCTCAAGCACATGGTCGCACTGGCCAAGGAGCGGCAGAAGGCCGCCGGCGTGAAGTTGCTCTGGGGCACGGCGAATCTCTTTTCGCATCCGCGCTATATGAACGGCGCGGCGACGAATCCGGATTTCGCCGTGGTCGCGCGCGCGGCGGTGCAGGTCAAGAACGCGCTCGACGCGACGGTCGAGCTCGGCGGCGAAAACTACGTGTTCTGGGGCGGACGCGAAGGTTACGCCTGCCTGCACAATACCGACATGAAGCGCGAGCTCGATCATTTCGGCCGGTTCCTGACGATGGCGCGCGACTACGGCCGCAGCATCGGCTTCAAGGGCGTGTACCTGATCGAGCCCAAGCCGATGGAGCCGATGAAGCACCAGTACGATTTCGATTCGGCGACCGTGGCCGGCTTCCTGCTCAAGCACGGCCTCGACAAGGACTTCAAGCTCAATATCGAAGCCAACCACGCCACGCTGTCCGGGCACACTTTCGAGCACGATCTGCAGGTCGCCTCCGACCATGGCCTGCTCGGCAGCATCGATGCGAACCGCGGCAATGCGCAGAACGGCTGGGACACCGACCAGTTCCCGACCGATCTCTACGACACGGTCGGCGCGATGCTGGTCGTGCTGCGCCAGGGCGGCCTTGCGCCGGGCGGGCTCAACTTCGACGCCAAGGTGCGCCGCGAGTCGACGGACGCGGAGGATTTGTTCCTCGCCCACATCGGCGGCATGGACGCGTTTGCGCGCGGCCTCGAAGTCGCACACGCGCTGCTGGCCCGATCGCCGTGGGAGACTTGGCGCAAGGAGCGCTATGCGAGTTTCGACAGCGGCGCCGGCAAGGACTTCGCGGACGGCAAACTCAAGTTCACCGATCTGCACGCGCTGGCGTCGGCCGGCGGCGAACCGGCGAAGATCAGCGGCAAGCAGGAGCGCTACGAGAGCCTGCTCAATCAATACCTGCTGCGTTAGCGACAAGAGGTGCGAGAGCGACAAGAGCTTTAGCTTTTGCGCAACAAAGGGCATCCGTGACGGTCGCGGATGTGAGGGTCCACCAGAACGAAGACGGACGACACGTCATGAACAGCATCCTGCTCGACAACGCCGCAACGGCGGGCAACAACGAAAACACGCGCCTCATCGTTCTGATCAGCTGCGTTGCCACGATCGGCGGCTTTTTGTTCGGCTTCGACAGCGGCGTCATCAACGGCACCGTCGACGGTCTGAAGCAGACCTTTCACTCGACCTCGGCCGAGATCGGATTCGAGGTCGCCTCGATGCTGCTGGGCTGCGCGATCGGTGCGTTCTTTGCCGGGCGGCTCGGCGACCGCTGGGGCCGGCGCACGCTGCTGATCATCTCTGCCGTGCTGTTCCTGCTCTCCGCGCTCGGCGCGGGTTCGGCGACGACTTCGGTGTTTTTCGTCGCCGCGCGCGTGATCGGCGGTTTCGCGGTCGGTGCGGCGAGCGTCATGTCGCCGGCGTATATCGCCGAGGTCGCCTCGGCGCGCTATCGCGGCCGTCTCGCGACGGTGCAGCAAATCGCGATCATCAGCGGCTTGTTCTGCGCCTTCCTGAGCAATTACCTGCTGGCGAAAGCGGCCGGAAGCTCGACCGGTGCGCTCTGGCTCGGTCAGGCCGCCTGGCGCTGGATGTTCTGGATGCAGGCGATTCCCTCGCTGCTGTTTCTGCTGTTGCTGCTGTCGATACCGGAAAGCCCGCGTTTTCTCGTCGTGAAAAAGCGTACGGCCGACGCCCTGGCCGTGCTTGCGCGTCTGTACGGCGCGACCGAAGCGAAGACCAAGCTCGCCGAAATCGACGCGTCGCTGTCGGCGGATCATCATCGCCCGCGCCTGTCCGACCTGGTCAACAAGGCAACCGGCCGAATCCGCCCGATCGTCTGGGTCGGCGTCGGTCTGGCCACGTTCCAGCAGCTGGTCGGCATCAACGTCGTCTTCTACTACGGCGCGGTGCTGTGGCAGGCCGTGGGGTTCTCCGAGAACGACGCGCTGCTCATCAACGTGATGTCGGGCGCGCTGAGCATCGGCGCCTGCCTCGGCACGGTGTTCCTGATCGACCGCATCGGGCGCAAGCCGCTGTTGTGGATCGGTTCGCTCGGCATGGCGGCGACGCTCGCCCTGGTCACGGTCGCGTTCGCCAGCGCGGGACTCGATGCCAACGGCAAACTCGCGCTGTCGGGATCGATGGGCGTGCTCGCGCTCGCCGCAGCGAACGTCTACGTGATCTTCTTCAACCTGTCGTGGGGGCCGGTGATGTGGGTCATGCTCGGCGAGATGTTTCCGAACCAGATCCGCGGCTCCGGCCTTGCCGTCGCCGGCGCGGCGCAATGGACTTCGAACTTCGCCATCACCGTGACCTTCCCGATTCTGCTCGCCGGCATCGGGCTCGCCGGCGCCTACGGCATCTACACCGCGGCCGCGGCGATCTCGGTGTTTTTCGTCTCACGCTACGTGCACGAAACGCGCGGCAAGGAACTCGAAGAGATGGAAGGCTGAAAATCCGTCTGCGGCGAAATGTTTTTTACCCGGAGCAAAGCGGATTCTGGATGGACGAGAGCGGGTGGAATCGATGAATAAATCCGCGCTCATCCGTCGTGCTCGGCTTTTATCCGGGTCAAGTATGCTCGGGCGAAATCAGGGCGACGCGGTAGGCGGCGACGCAACCGAGTCGCGCTTGACCAACTGGTGGGCGACGACGTGATCGACCACCACCTTGGTGTCGCGTTCCTTGCGCCGGATGTCGCGCAGGAGGATGTCGACGGCCGAGTCGGCCATCGCCGCGATCGGCTGGCGTATCGTCGTCAATTCGGGCCATACCGTGGTCGCCGCCGAAGTGTCGTCGAAGCCGACCACGGAGAGGTCGCGCGGCACGTCGAGGCCGCGCCGGTGCGCGACGGAGACGACCGCCGCGGCCATATCGTCGTTGCTGGCGAAGATCGCGGTCGGCGGCCGGCGCGGCGCGAGCAGTTTCTCGGCGGCCTTGAGTCCGGAGCGGTAGGTGAAGTAGCCCTGTTGCACGAGCGCGGGATCGAACGCAATGCCGGCTTCGAACAGTGCGGCCCGGAAACCCTCGAAGCGGCGCGTGCTCGCGCTTTGGTTGGGATGGCCCTTGATGTAGCCGATGCGCGTGTGGCCGGCGGCGATCAGGTGTTCGGTGATCTCCTTGCTCGCGCGGAAATCGTCGATGCGCACCTGCGAAATGTCGTGGCTGCCGCGACCCGAAGCGATCGCGACGACCGGCACGCCGGCGTCGGCAAGTTCGCCGAGCACCGCCTTGGATTCGCACAGCGGCGGCGGCAGGATCGCCCCGGCGACGCTCTTGGCGAGCGCGCGCGCGGCCTTGCGTTCGGCGTCGGCGTCGAAACCGTCCCAGGTGTCGACGACGAGCTGCGCCGCGGTGCGCGAAGCGCCGTGCAGCGCGCCGACGAGGAGTTCGCGCAGATACGCCGAGCTGGGGTTGGTATAGATCAGGGCGATGCGCGTACCGCGCGCCGCCGCCAACGAACTCGCCGCGAGATTGGGCGTGTAGCCGAGTTCGCGGACCGCGCGCTGCACTCTTTCGCGCGTCGCCTCGCGCACCTTGCCCTGACCGTTGATCACGCGCGACACGGTCATCGTCGACACCTTGGCCTGGGCCGCCACCGCGTCGATGGTGACCGCATGGCCCTTGCGACGAATCGATTTCTTGGCGTTCTTCTTCAACGTTCGTTCCTATGGGCTGCGTGCGAAGATCGACCCCGTGTCGGATCTGCCACCGCACCCGCGGCGGTCGATATCTGGACGCTGCGTTCCGGGGCCTGCATGAAAACAGTGTGCATGTTAGCGATAGCAGAAGTGGGCCGCGACAGAATCGGCCGAGCGGCCGGACCCGGGGACATGCCTGCCGCATGCACCCGCGCGCCGGTCTCGGCGACGGCCAAAATAGCACTGTTGCCGGTCTTCGCCATCTGCGTACGCGCGGCGCCGGCCGAAGACGCCTGCGATCGCCGGCCGCGTTGGCCGTCGGCGGCGTCAGCGCGGGTCGGCGTTCGCGTCCGGCGGCGCCGCGACGACGGCAACGAGGCCGGACGGCCGCCTGGGCATGTTTTCCGCAACGGCCGCGGACACCTCGGCGCCATCCCGTCTCGTGGTGCGGCGATCGACGAAAATCCGGCCGCTCGATTTCCGCACGCGCCGAAGGCGATCGCGTGCCTCGAAGAAAGTTCCATGTGGGATTGATGATGACGACAAGACGCTGGTGGTTCTCGATTCTCGTTCTTCCGCTTGCCGCGCTCGCCCTGCCGGTGCCGGCGAAGACGCCTGCCTATCTCGATCCCGAGCGTAGCTTCGAGGAACGCGCGGCCGACCTCGTCTCGCGCATGACGCTCGAAGAGAAGGCGGCGCAGATGCAGAACAGCGCGCCGGCGATAGCGCGGCTCGGCGTGCCCGAATACGACTGGTGGAACGAGGCCTTGCACGGCGTCGCGCGCGCGGGCATGGCGACCGTGTTTCCGCAGGCGATCGGCATGGCCGCCACGTTCGACACGACGCTGATGGGACAGGTCGCCACCGCGATCAGCGACGAGGCGCGCGCCAAGCATCAGCGCTTCCTCGACGTCGGCATGCACCGGCGCTACCAGGGGCTGACGTTCTGGTCGCCGAACATCAACATCTTCCGCGATC
>CBJLOV010000255.1:0-5319 GCA_966424745.1 uncultured bacterium | reverse complement strand
CTTCGTGTTCCTTCGTGCTCTTCGTGTCTTCGTGGTTTTCTTCCGCTTTTCACCATGAAACATACGAGCGCGATTCGATCCACACCGCAGAGCGAAAAATCGGAGGAGCCGCTCGGATCCGAACCGGCTACTGTGCCGTCGCGAACCAGCCCATCACGTCGACGACCACGTCGCTGGTGCCGCTGCTGCCGTTGTAGATCGACACGCGGCCGTTGCTGCCGATGCCGGCGACGACGAGGTTGGGAACGATCACGCCCGCCGTGAAATTCACGTTCGACGTGCCCGGCATGGGAACCCCGCTCGGCCACACGCTCAAGTAGCCGGCTGCGCTCGGCGACACCGCGGTGACGTTGAGCACGACCGCGCCCGCGCCGACCGGAATGCCGTCGCGCCCGGTCACCTGCAGGTCGAGCTGCGCGGCCGCACCGAGCCGGCCCGTCCCGGCGAAGCCGCCGTCGCCGGTCTGCGCCCCGCTGCGCGTGTCGAGCAGACGGAACGGCGCCAGCGGCGTCAGTTCCGAATTGGCCGCGAACCAGCCGGACAAGTCGGCGATCAGATTGGTGCTGCCCGCCGAATTGAACAGCGCGACCTGGCCGCCGGCCGAGACTTTCGCGATGACCAGATTGGGAACGGTCACCCCGGGCACGAAGTTGAGATTCGACGCGTTCGGCTGGGCGGCATCCGCCGGCCAGACCGTCACGTAGCCGGGCGCGGTGGGCCCGACGGCGGTGACGTTGAGAACGACGGCCGAGACGCCGCTCGCCGGCACCTGCGCGCGGCCGAGCACCTGCAGGTTGAGCTGCGCGGCCTGGCCGAGCGGACCGGCGCCGGCGAACCGGCCGTCGATCGTGGTCGCGCCGGGCCGCGTGTCGAGCAGGCGCACCGCCGGTATGGCGGTCAGCCCCGAACTCGCCGGAAACCAGCCCTGCACGTCCGCGATCAGATCGGTGCTGCCGCAGCAATTGAACAGCGACACGAAGCCGTTCGTGCCGAGTTTGCTGATCACCAGATTGGGCACGGTCTGGCCGGGCACGATATTGAGGTTGGACGCGAACGGAACCGGCGCGCCGGTCGGGTACACGGTGACGTATCCCGCGGAGGAGGGATTCGTCGCCGTGACGTTCAAGATCACCGCGGCCGCACCCTGCCCCGGAACGCCGCCGCGGTTGGCGACGGCGACGTCGAGCCGGCCGCCGGGGCCAACGGCGCCGGTGCCGTCGAACATGCCGTCGGCCGTCGGATAGGCGAAACGGGTGTCGAGCACGCGCGCCGGCGGCATCGCGACGAAGGTCGAGGCGGTGCTGCTCAGGTGGAAGTTCGCCGGGCAGGCGCCGTTGGCGATCGTCGCACCGGCGAGGTAGCTGCCGGCGATGCGGTTCGCCGAGACCGCCGGCGAAGTCGCGATGCCGCTCGCGTTGCTCGCGGCCGTCGCCGTCGTCGCGCCGCCGGCGAACGTGGCGCTCGCGCCCGACGCCGGCAACTGGAACGTGACGGTGACGCCCGCCAGCGGATTGTTGTTCGCATCGGTGACGAGCACCTGCAGCGGATTGGCGTAGGTGCCGCCGACCGCGACGGTCTGATCGTTGCCGCCGGCCACGATCGAATGCGGCAGCGCCAGGCCGAACGCGCTGAGATGACTCGTGTTGTCGAGCACGTAGAGCGACGAACAGGCCACGACCGGGCTCTGCCAGTGGATATTGTTGACCTTGCTCGAACTCCACAGCTGCGCGCCCGTGGTCGGGTTGAGCGCGCGCAGCTGGCTGCCGGCGAGATAGAGCACATTGTTGGCGACGAGGGGCGAGGCGCCGGCCGTGGTGTTCTGCCATTTCGGCGTCAGCGAAGGATTGCCGCCGCCGTCGACGCCGAGCTGCAGACCCGACGAACCGCTCGAGTTGACGACGAAGGTCCACGTGCTGCGATCGGCGGGATTCACCCACACCGCGGGCTGGCTCTTGACCTCGCCGCCCTGCGGCACGTTGATGATCGCGCCGACCTCGCCGCCGAGATGGCCTGCTCCGCCGGCGCCGCTCATGTTGGCCAGATTGACCAGGCGCAGCTTTTGGTCCTTGCCGCCCTGCACGGCGAGATGCGGCACGTTCGATCCGGCCGGCGCGGGCAGAACCGCCGGCGCCGTGCTGCCGAGATCGGCGTCCTGCTGATCGAGCGTCAGTTGATTGGTCGGCGTGTAGGCGTCGATCGGCGTGCCGCCGCTGCCGCTGCCGTCCGCGTTGAGGGCGAGGATCGAATCGCCCCAGTTGTGCTGGGACGGGTTGTAGTTGCCGTTGCCGGTGCCGACGAAGAGGCGGTTGATCGAGCCGTCGTAGATCGCGCCCGGACGCGCCCAGCCGCCGGCCAGGCGCGTCGAGCACGACGGCGTGGCCGGCGCGAGGGCGAAATGCACGGCCTGGTCGCTGCAGACGAAGTTGAACACGTTCTGCGCGCCGCTGCTCAAGTTCACCGTGGTGAGATGGCCCTGCACATCGCCGCCGTCGCCGTTGTGCGCGCTCATCGCCGAGTACAGATAGCTCGCCGAGCCGATCGTCGCGATCGCCAGCGAGCCAGACTGTTTTTCGGTGCCGGGCTTGCGCGTCGCCGTCTGCGGCCAGCCGCCCGAGGTCACCTCGGTGCCGCCGCCGACGAGAAGCTTGTGCAGATTGCCGTCGAGGCCGTAGGCGTAGACGTACTGCCGGCCGGGATCGAGCACGAGCGAGGAGGCGGTGATGCATTCGCTGCCCGCACAGCTCGTCGAAGGCAGGGTATTCGGATAGTGCTGGCTCCACACCGTCGCCCCCGTGTGCGCATCGAGCGCGAGGACGTCGCCGGCCTTGGTGATCACGAAGAGCAGGTCCTGCACGCCGTTGACCGTCGTCACGCCGTCGAGGAACACCGGCGCGCCGTCGCCGACGGCGGGCAGGGTCGCCTGGTACTTGAGGGCGAGACTGGCGACATTGGCCGCGCCCAGCACGGTCTCGGCGGTGTTGTTGCCGCTGTGCTGAGCATCGCCGTTGAACTGCCGCCAGTCGTAGGCGGCGGCCGGCGGCGGCGACGCGGTCACGACCGCGGCAAACAAGGCGCAGGAAAGTCGGAGAAGCGCTCCGCGTTGCACGCGGGCGGCGGCGTGGCCGCGGAAACCGGTTGGGCGCATGCGATTCACCTGAAGTGGCAACGGTGGACTGGGGCCGCTCCGTCGGCCGGGCGCTCCCCCGCTGCCGCCCCCCGCCGGCAGGGAAGAACCCGAGGTTCGCCGGGAATCCTAGCCGCGCCGAGTGCGAAATACTGTGAAGCAGGCGACCGCCCGCGGATTTTCGCCGCGCAGAGAGGCAATCGCCGATCCGTCCGTCGCCGCAAAGATACGGGCCGGTGCGCGGCGCTTCACAAACGACGGTATGCGTTATTCAATACCCGCCGCCGCTCGACGACTTGCCGCGGCGGCCACCTGCGCGCACGGACACACTCTTTGAAACGCTACGAAACGCTCGCGGAAGAATTCGCCGCAGCCATCCGCGACGGCACGCTGCGCGCGGGCGACCGCCTGCCCTCGGTGCGTGCGACGGCGAAGAGTCGCCGGGTCAATGCCTCCACGGTGTTCCAGGCCTATTACCTGCTCGAAGCGCGCGGCCTGGTGCGTGCGCGCCCGCGTTCCGGCTACTTCGTCGCCGGCGAGGCGGCGACGCCGCAGGCGCTGGAAGCAGCGTCCACGCCCGACGGCCAATCGATCGAAGTCGACGTGTCCGCGCGCGTGTTCGCCATCCTCGAAGCCGCGAGCAAACGCGAAGTCGTGCCGTTCGGCTCGGCGTTCCCGTCGCCGCTGCTGTTCCCGCTGCAACGGCTGGCGAAGACGCTGGCGGCGACGGTGCAGAAGCTCGATCCGCGCGTGAGCGTCGAGTACCTGATCCAGGGCAACGCGCAACTGCGTCGCCAGATCGCTCGCCGTTATCTGGCCGACGGCGTGCCGATGCAGGCGGAGGGCCTCGTCGTCACCAACGGCGCGATGGAGGCGCTCAATCTCTGCCTCACCGCGACGACCAAGCCGGGCGACGCCGTCGTCATCGAGTCGCCGACGTTCTACGCCGCCCTGCAGGCGCTCGAACTCCACCGCCTGCGCGCGATCGAGGTGCCGACCCACCCGCACGAAGGCATCGATCTCGACGCCCTCGCCGACGTGCTCAAACGGCGTCGTCCGCAAGCCTGCTGGTTGATGACGAACTTCCAGAATCCGCTCGGCAGCACGATGCCCGATGCAAAGAAACGCGACCTCGTCGCCTTGCTCGCACGCCATCGCACGCCGCTGATCGAAGACGACGTCTATGCCGAACTGCATTTCGCCGCGCAGCGGCCGAAGCCGGCGAAGGCCTTCGACGCGGAAGGCTGGGTCCTGCACTGCTCGTCGTTCTCGAAATGCCTGGCGCCCGGCTACCGCATCGGCTGGGCCGCGCCGGGGCGCTACCTGCGCGAGGTCTCCCGCCTCAAGCTCAGCACGAGCCTGACCGCCTCGGTGCCCGCCGAATCCGCCCTCGCCGCCTTCCTCGAACGCGGCGGCTACGACCGCCACCTGCGCCGGCTGCGCCAGGGGCTCGCGCAGCAGCAGGAGGCGATGGTCGCCGCGATCGCCAATCACTTCCCCGCGACGACGCGCATCACGCGCCCGCGCGGCGGATATTTCCTCTGGGCCGAACTGCCGCCCGGCACCGATGCGATCGACCTGCACCGCCGCGCACTCGCGCGCGACATTTCCATCGCCCCGGGACCGATCTTTTCTTCGCGCGGGGAATTCGGCAACTTCCTGCGGCTCAACTACGGATCGCCCTGGGACGAACGCGCGGAGGCGGCGATGGCGACGCTCGGAAAACTGATTCGGCGCTCGGTTTGAGTCGTCCGATTCGATGCGTGGCTATTCGTCGTCATTGCCGCGCGGGCCGGAATCTCGCGTCTTTTTTAGCTCGTCATTCCCGCATGCTCTTGGCGGAAATCCAGCACCTTTGTTTTTATGTTCGTCGTTTTTGGAGCAAAGGCTTCCACTCGCCCCGCAGGGCGGGAGAAGCCGCGCAGCGGCGCATCCCCCCATTGCCGTATCCAGCGAGAAGGCGGGATACGCTTCGCTTCTCCCGCCCTACGCGAGCTTGGTTGTTGTTTAAGAGCAAAAGCTTCCACTCGTCCTTCGGACGAGCGGGTAACTTTCTTTGCTTGTGCAAAGAAAGTCACCAAAGAAACACACCCCAGAACATTGCGCCCTTCGGGCATCCTGCCCGAAGGGTCCGCGTCAGCGGCCGGGTTCCGCTAATTGCACATCCTGTGCAATAGCGGAATCGGCGCGATCCA
>CBJLOV010000254.1:0-5362 GCA_966424745.1 uncultured bacterium | reverse complement strand
CCGTTGGCCTGGAACTCGTCGATGTGCGGGATCACGTTGAACGCGATCTGCTTGGAGAACTTCGACGGCGGATATTCCTGGAAGTTGAGCAGGGCCGCGGTCTGCTTGCCGAGCTCCTCCGCGCCCGAGCGGCCTGCGCCCGAGACGGACTGATACGTGGCCACGTTGATGCGCGTGATGCCGTACTTGCGGTGGATCGGCGCGAGCGCGACGAGCATCTGCATCGTCGAGCAGTTCGGATTGGCGATAATGCCGCGGTTCGTGTACTGCGCGATCGCGTGCGGATTCACTTCGCTGACGACGAGCGGAATATCGTCCTGGTAGCGGAACTCGGAGGTGTTGTCGATCACCACCGCGCCGGCCGCGGCCGCGCGCGGCGCATGCACCTTCGACACGCTGCCGCCGGCGGAGAAGAAGGCGATATCGACGTCCTTGAAGTCGTACTTGGCGAGATCCTGCACCGTGACCGATTTGTTGCCGAACTCGACTTTGCCGCCGGCGCTGCGCTCGCTGGCGAGCGGCACGAGTTCGGAAATCGGAAATTTGCGCTCGGCGAGAATGCTCAACAGCGTCTCGCCGACGGCGCCGGTGGCGCCGACCATCGCAACCTTGTACTTGTCCTTCTTGCTCATCTTCACTTCAACTCACGGTGTCGGGGAAATCTCTCCGGCCCTATTCCACAGGACGGCGGAAATTCGGCGGAAAATCGCTTTTGTGCGCAGCAGCATAGCACGCAAACCTGTGCGTTGCTTTTGCTCGCCGTTCGTGCGGAAGCAGGGATTTCGACCGTCGAAAGGCCGGCCATCCGGCGACGTGCCTTCCCCCCTCCGGCAAGGACGAGTAGAGATCGCGCCGTTGCCCGTCCAGCCCGCCGTTCGGCTCTTGAAATACGAAAACGCCGCGACTACTTGGCCGCGCCCGGACCGACCACGTTCGGCGGGTTCCCGGCATCCGCACCGCACCCCAGCGCCGCGATCAGATTATCGACCGCCAGGCTGGTCATCGCCCGGCGCGTGTCCACGCTCGCGCTCGCGATGTGCGGCGCGAGCACGACATTGTCCAGAGTCGGCAATGCCGGATGCAGGGCCGGCTCGTTCTCGTACACGTCGAGTCCCGCTGCCTTGATGCGCCCGCTCTTCAACGCATCGACCAGGGCGGCATCGTCGACGATGCCGCCGCGCGCAACGTTGACCAGGATCGCGTCCGGCTTCATCAGAGCCAGTTCCACAGCGCCGACGGCATGCCGCGTTTCGTTCGTCAGTGGCAGCACCAGCACGAGGAAATCCGCGCGCCGGAACATCTCTTCGCGGCCGACGTACTCTGCCTTGCACTCGCGCTCGGTCTCGGCGTCCAGGCGCGAACGATTGTGATAGATCACCGGCATCGCGAAGCCCGTCGCGCGCCGCGCGATCGCCTGGCCGATGCGGCCCATGCCGTAAATGCCGAGCGTGCGCCCGTGCACGTCGCTGCCGAGCAACAAGCGATACGAGGATTTTTTCCACTGCCCCGCACGCACGTAGCGTTCGCCCTCGCCGATCCGGCGCGCGGTCGCGAGCAGCAGCGCCCAGGCAAAATCGGCAACGGTTTCGTTGAGCACGTCCGGCGTATTCGTCGCGACGATGCCGCGCGCGGCCAATGCGGCCAGATCGAGATTGTTGTAGCCGACCGCCGCATTCGCAATCGCGCGCAGATGCCTGGCCTGCGCGATCGCGTTCGCGTCGACCGGATCGCTGACGCCGAGCAGGGCGCCGTCGACGTCGCGCAATTTTTCGGCCATCTGCGCAGCCGTCCACGAGCGATCCTCGGCTTCGTATTCGACCTCGAAGTACTCGCGCAGGCGATCGATGATGTCATCGAAAAGAGGGCGCGATACCCAAACGCGCTGGCGGTTTTTGGCGTTGCTCATAAGCAAAATTGTTTTTGACGCGGATTCACGCGGATAAACGCGGATTTCGAGAAGCTCTCGTTGTCGAATCGATGCTTTCCCGCTTTATCCGCGTTCATTTGCTTTGATCCGCGTCCAATAGCTCTTCTTTCAAAGCGGGATGCCAGGTATCAACGGCGCGATAGGACCGACATCGCCACATTGCGCGCGATGACGGAGCGCGTGATCCATCAGCACGAGAGCGACCATCGCCTCGCCGATCGGCGTCGCGCGGATGCCGACGCAGGGATCGTGGCGGCCCTTGGTGCGCATCTCGATCGGCTCGCCGGCCAGGTTCACGCTGCGCCCCGGGATCAGGATGCTCGAGGTCGGCTTGAGCGCCATCGAGGCGACGACCTGCTGGCCCGACGAAATGCCGCCGAGGATACCGCCTGCATGATTGGAGAGAAAACCCTGTGGCGTGATCTCGTCGCGATGCTCGCTGCCGCGCTGCGCGACCGCAGCGAAACCGTCGCCGATCTCCACGCCCTTGACCGCATTGATCGACATCAGCGCCGCGGCGAGGTCGCCGTCGAGCTTGCCGTAGATCGGCTCGCCCCAGCCCGGCGGCACGCCGTCGGCGACGACGGTGACTTTCGCGCCGACCGAGTCGCCCGACTTGCGCAGCGCATCCATATATTTTTCGAGTTCCGCCACCATCGCCGCATCGGGCCAGAAGAACGGATTCTCCTCGATCGTGTTCCAGTCGAACGCGTTCGGCGTCACTTCGCCGATCTGCGAAAGATAGCCGCGCACGACGATGCCGAAACGCAGTTTCAGCCACTTCTTCGCGATCACCCCCGCGGCGACGCGCATCGTCGTCTCGCGCGCGCTCGAACGCCCGCCGCCACGAGGATCGCGGATGCCGTATTTCTGCCAATAGGTGTAGTCGGCATGCGCGGGACGGAACGTCTGCGCCACTTCGGCATAGTCCTTCGAACGCGCATCGGTGTTGCGGATCAGCAGCGCGATCGGCGTGCCCGTGGTCTTGCCCTCGTAGACGCCGGAAAGGATTTCGACGTCGTCGGCTTCGCGTCGCTGCGAGGTGTGGCGCGACTTGCCGGTTGCACGCCGGTCGAGGTCGTGGCGGAATTCTTCCGCGCCCAACTCCATGCCCGGCGGACAGCCGTCGACCACGCAGCCGATCGCGGGGCCGTGGCTTTCGCCGAAAGTCGTAACGGTAAGGATTTTTCCGAAGGAATTGCTCGACACGTGCCTCTTGCCTGTTTGAGCCCCTCTCCCGCCGGGAGAGGGGTTGGGGCGAGGGTCCGGTATACGCAAAGACGCCACGCGAAGCTCGGACCCTCATCCGGCGCTTCGCGCCACCTTCTCCCGAGGGGAGAAGGAAAAGCTAGCGCTTCTTCAACACCGCCTTGATCGACTTCGCATGCGAGACGATGTCCTCGCGCGCGATCGCGAACACGCCCATCTGGCCGACTTCGAATTCGATCCAGTTGAGCGGCAGCTTCGGCAGCAGCGCGGTCAATGCGCGCTCGGCTTCGCCGACTTCGACGATCAGCCAGCCGTTCCTGCTCAGGTGCGCCGGCGCTTCGTCGAGGATGCGCAGGGCGAAATCGAGTCCGTCGTGGCCTGCCTTCAAACCCAGCGCCGGCTCGTGACCGTATTCGGGCGGCAGCGCGGCGAATTCCTGCTCGGTGACGTAAGGCGGATTGCTCACGATCAGGTCGTAGACCTCGCCGTCGAGCTTGGCGAACAGGTCCGACTTGATCGCGCGCACGCGATCCTCGACGTTCTGGAAGGCGATGTTCTCCTTCGCCAGCGACAGCGCCTTGTCGCTGACGTCGACGAGATCGACGCGCCAGCCCGGATTGTGCGCGGCCATCGCGATGCCGATGCAGCCCGAGCCCGTGCACAGATCGAGCGCGCGGTGCACGACGAGATTGTCGAGCCACGGCGAGAAGCCGTTCAAGATCGACTCGGCGATCGGCGAACGCGGCACGAGCGCGCGCTCGTCGGACTTGAACTTGAGGCCGGCGAACCAGGCCTCGCCGGTGAGGTAGGCGACCGGCTTGTGCTCCTTCACGCGGCGCTCGATCAGCTTCAGCACGGCCTTCTTCTCGGCCGCGGTCAACTTCGCCGAGCCGTAGGCGGGCGAGAGATCGTGCGGCAGATTCAGCGTGTGCAGCACCAGGTGCGTGGCTTCGTCGAGCGCGTTGTCGTAGCTGTGGCCGAAGGTGAGTTCGGCCCCGGCGAAACGGCTTGCGCCGTAGCGGATGAAATCGATGATCGTGGAAAGTTCGGCAGTCATTCCCGGAGTATACCCAATCCCGCCGCGGCGACTTCGTCCCGCGGGCGCGGAAACATCGCGTCCCGCGACATCGGGTCCGGCGGGCAGCGGCCCGCGGCTCGTTATAATGCCGCCATGAACTCGCCCGCATCGGCTTCGCGCCCCAATCTCACCGCCCTCATCCTGCTCGCCGCGGTCGTCGCGGCGCTGGGCCTGTGGCTCGGCAACCGCTACGCGAATGCGCCGGCCCAGCCCAAACTCGCAAGCGCCCTGCTCTATCCCGAAGCGCGGAAGCTGCCCGACTTCGAGCTGCAGCAGGCCGACGGCAAACCGTTGACGCTCGCGGACTGGCGCGGCCGCTGGACTTTCGTCTACTTCGGCTACACGACTTGCCCCGACGTCTGCCCGACGACGCTCGCCGAGCTCAAGTCGGCCTGGGCCGAACTCGGCAAGCGCGGCCTGCGGGACAAACTGCGCGTCGATTTCATCTCGGTCGATCCCGAGCGCGATACGCCCGACGCGCTGACGAAGTACGTCGGTTTCTTCAGCCCGGACTTCATCGCTGCGACGGGCACGGACGCCGAGCTGGCCAAGCTCACGCGTTCGCTCGGCATCGTCTATTCGCGCACGAAGAAGGACGACGGCAGCGTCGAGGTCGACCACTCCGGTTCGATCGTCATCGTCGATCCGCAAGGCCAGCTCGTCGGCCTGTTCCGCCCGCCGTTCGCGGCCAAGGACCTTGCCGACGATGTGACCAAACTCGTTAGCTGGCAAAAATGATTTTGCCGCGTCCAGAACTCTGCTTCGATTATGTCGCCAAGCCTGATACTTCAATACCTGCTGCCGCACCGCGCGCTGTCGCGCGTCGTCTACTGGGCGACGCGCTGGACCTGGGCGCCGTGGAAGAATTTCCTGATCTCCACGGTGGTGAAAAATTACGCGGTCGACATGAGCGAAGCCGTGCAGCCCGACCCACGTGCCTACGCGAGCTTCAACGCCTTCTTCACGCGCGCGCTCAAGCCGGGCGCGCGCAACGCGCCGGGCGATCCGCGCGCGATCGCCTGCCCGGCCGACGGCAGGATCAGCCAGGCAGGCGCCATCGCCGCCGATGAAAAAGGTTCCAGCCGCGTCTTCCAGGCCAAGGGCTTCGACTTCTCCGTCGCCGAACTGATCGGCGACGAGATCGAAGC
>CBJLOV010000253.1:0-5386 GCA_966424745.1 uncultured bacterium | reverse complement strand
GCCGAGGGTCACCTGATCGCGCGTGGGCGAATCGCAAATGTCGCCGATCGGCTGAGGGTCGCCGATCACCGACATGCCGCCGTTGCCGTCGTCGGTTACGCTGGCCGTACCGTTGAGGGTGGCGACGACGCCGTTGGTCTGGCCGGAAATCAAGTTCAGCGCGCCCGGCGTCGACGGACCGAAGGTGGTGTTGTAGGAGTTGTCGCTCATCGCGAAGTGCTGGGCGTAGTTCCACAGCGCCGTGACGGTATTGCCGTCGTAATAACCCATCACCAGACCCGGCGTACTGAAGATCGCCGGCGAGTTCGGCGGCAGCGGCCCGCCGAGGGCGGTGCCGCCGGCGCCGGTGTACTTCGGATACAGATCGACCAGGCCGCCGTGCAACGCCTGCTGCTCGGGGGTGTAGTCGTGGTCCTGGTCGGCGGTGGAAGCCTGGGCGGGGCTGAGGCGAAACGGATTCGTCGCACCGGCACCGTTCGCGGCGCTCATCGACGTCGCGTTGCGCACCAGCAGGGCGCCCGAAAGCCCGTTCACGGTCGGCGTGCCCTTGGCGGCGACGAACGGAGGTTCGCCGGACAGATTCAGGGCGGTGGGATAAGTACCGAAATAGTGGTCGAAGGAGACGTTTTCCTGAAAGATCACGACGAGATGCTTGATCGGCGTCGCCGTCTGCAGCTGCGCTGCGCTATCCGCAAGGGCGAAAGCATTGCTCTGACATACCGCCGTCAGGGCTGCGGCGACGGCGAGGGTTAACAGTTTGCGCATGATGGCTCCGTGAATCGGCTGGTCGGAAGCTTGTCTCCCCAGAACGCGCGATCCCCATCGGCATTCGAAGCGCACAGCCTAGGTGCCGAGTGTGACTCGACGATGGCGGTTCCGTGTCAGGCCGGCATGCCCGCCGCGGCACGCCGCTTTCGGCCGCTTCGCATTGCTCATCGCCGCACGATCCGCGAAGATGCGGTAGAGCTTCAAACGAGACCCAATGCACACCATCGCCTTTATCCACGATCTCGCCATCATCATGCTGACCGCCGGCGTGGTGACGGTCGTGTTTCATCTGTTGCGGCAGCCGGTCGTACTCGGCTACATCGCCGCCGGCGTGCTGATCGGCCCGCACACAAACTGGTATGCCTCGCTGATCACCGACAAGGACACGATCCACACCTTGTCCGAACTCGGCGTGATCTTCCTGCTGTTCTCGCTCGGGCTCGAATTCAGTCTGCAGCGCCTGCGCCAGGTCGGCGTTCCCGCATTGACCGCCGCGCTCGCCGAAATCGTGCTGATGGTCTGGCTCGGTTACCTGATCGGCTCCTATTTCGGCTGGGGCACGATGAATTCGGTATTCCTGGGCGCCATGCTCGCCGTGTCCTCGACGACGATCATCGTCAAGGCGCTGGGCGAACTGAAACTCAAGAACGAGCGCTTCGCCCAGCTTGTGTTCGGCGTGCTGATCATCGAAGACATCCTCGCCATCGGCATGATCGCTCTGCTGTCGAGCATCGCCAGGACCGGCACGGTCGAGACCGGGCAGGTACTGCATACGCTCGGCGGCCTGACCATCTTCATGGTCGTCTCGCTCGTGCTCGGGATCCTCGCCGTGCCGCGGCTGCTCGACTACGTCGCCAAGGTCGGCAGCAACGAGATGCTGCTCGTCTCCGTGCTCGGCCTGCTGTTCGGCTTCTGCCTGATCGTGATCAAGCTCGACTACAGCGTCGCGCTCGGCGCCTTCCTGATCGGCGCCGTCATTGCCGAAGCGCGTTCGCTCAAGCGCATCGAACGCCTGATCGAGCCGGTCCGCGACATGTTCAGCGCGATCTTTTTCGTCGCGATCGGCCTGATGTTCGATCCCAGCGTCGTCCTCGAATACGCCTGGCCGATCGTCCTGATCACCGTCGTCGTCGTGCTCGGCAAGCTCGTTTCCTGCAGCGTCGGCAGCTATATCGCCGGCCAGAACGGACGTACGGCGATGCGCGTCGGCATGAGCCTGGCCCAGATCGGCGAGTTCTCCTTCATCATCGCATCGCTCGGTCTGGCGTTGAACGTGACCGGCGGCTTCCTTTATCCGGTCGCCGTCGCCGTCTCGGCGATCACGACCCTGCTGACCCCGTACCTGATCCGTGCGTCCGACCCGGTCACCGCGGCAGTACGCCGCGCAGTGCCGGCCGGCCTCCTGCGCATTTTCCACTTGTATACAGAATGGCTGCAGAGCCTGCATTTCGCCGGCGAAAGCGCCGCCGTCGCGGCGATGATCCGGCGCATCCTTCTCCAGGTCTTCGTCAACGCCTGCCTGGTCGCGGCCATCTTCGGCGGCGGCGCCTATCTGGCCAACTCGCACGCGATCGACCTGTCCGCCTGGTTGCCCAAGGCGACGGTCGAACACACCGTCATCTGGAGCGTCGCGCTGCTACTGTCGATGCCGTTCCTGATCGCCGCCTACCGCAAGCTCAAAGCGCTGGCGATGCTGCTCGCCGAGATCGGCGTGCCCGGCACCGGCCGCGGCAGCGAACGCGTGCGCCGCGTCCTCGCCGAATTGATCCCCGCCGTATCGGTCGCCGGCATGCTGCTGCTGGTCTGCGCACTGTCTTCCTCGATCCTGCCGCCGGCCGAACTGCTCATCGCCGTGCTGCTGATGGGCGCGCTCGTGCTGGCGCTGTTGTGGCGCACGCTCGTGCGGCTGCACTCGCGGCTGCAGATCGCGCTGATCGACACGATGCGTTCGGAGAAGGACGCGGGCTGAGCCGGTCCGCTCAGTCCTCCGGCCGCGCGCCCGGCCGCGAAATCGTGAACTTGCCGAAGGCGAAGCCCAGGTCCCAGCCCTGCCCTTTGCCCGAAATCGCCAGCGAAATCGTGCCCTTGGTCATCGCCTGCGCTTCGGCGGAGTTGACCGCCCCGGCGTGCGCTCCGGCGGTGACATAGGTGCCGAGGATGTCCTCGATGTCGTAGAGATGCGAGAACTTGCCGTAGCCGTTCTTGATCTCCGACTTGCCGAAGGTGATGCCGCCGCCCTTGGTCTGGATCTCGACCTTCATCTTCGCGCCGTTGCTGCAGCTGACCATGCCCGAGCCCGATGCCGTCTTGTAGAACGCCGACCAGCCGGCCAGGTTGAAATCCATCTCGCAGGTAATCTCGCGGGCACTCGCCGCGCCGCAACAGAGCAGGGCCGCCGCGGCGAGCAAGGTCATTGGGGTGACGATGCGCATGGGGAAACTCCATCTTCGAGGGTGCACCGAGCCTAGCAGCAGGCAAGGTCACGATGAAGGCACGCGCAAACGCCGATTCAGATTGGTGAATCGCAGGATGACGCCCGGCTACTTTTTCGGCTGCAGCATGGACCGGCCCCAACTGAAATTGATCGGAACCACGCCCCAGCGCAGTCCGGCATCTGCGGGCGCTTCGTTGACCTCGGTGGACAGGGCGACGAGCTTGAGCGACTTGCCGAGCGAGAGGTCTGGCAAGGCGTCGATCAGCCATGCCTGGGCGGCATCGCCCTTGGCGTCGTAGGCGACGAGGTAATCGGCGAGCACATCACGGTGGTCGCCGCTGCGCGGCGGGTCGGCGAAATGCCGCCGGGTCGAGGTGCGGTACGCCAGCCTCTCCGTCGCCGGCGACAGCGTCATCGTCCCGCCAGCCATTCCCTTGCGGATATCGGCGCCGCGCTGGGCGATGACGGCGTTTACGTCCTCCTGAACCGCCGGCAGCAGCTTGGGGTCAAGACGATCGGAGATGCGCTTGATGAGATCGGCGAGATAGCCCGACTCGCTGTTGTCCTTGATCGTCTTCGCATCGGCACCGTTGAGTCCGGCGTAGTAGCCGAACAATTGAGCCCAGATCATCGCCTCGAGATAGTGCCTTTGCGCGAGTTCCAGCTCCGCCATCTTCGCCATGGCGCGCACGTGACCGTGCCCCGCCGCGGTGCTGAGATATTTGTTCGCCTTGTCCAGATCGAGCGGGGCGATGTTGCCAGGCAGCCCATTGCCGATACGGTAGAGCGAACCGATCAGATACTGCGCGAAGGTATTTCCTTCGATCGCCTTCCGATCGAAATAGTCGAAAGTCGCCTGCCGTTCCGCGGCGGGAGCGCCGGCATCCAACAACTTGACTATCGCATAGCGCTTGTCGTCTTCCGCCGTATCGGCGGCGCGGACCGACACGCAGGACAAGCAGAGCAGGGAAAACAGCCCGAATCCGAAAGCACGAAACGACATAAACACTCCTTGAAATGCCGATTGCCGTGCAACGACCGCGACCACGACCGGAAGTTCGCGCCGATTCGAAAACGGGCTACTACCGGACCGAGTCCAAGAATCCGACACATCGACTCTGCAATCCTCCCCCGTCCCTCCGAGGGAGGATGCGCGAGTCCTTCTACTTTACTTCGCGTTGGCGAGCGCCAGCGTCGTATCGAGCATGCGGTTCGAGAAACCCCACTCGTTGTCGTACCAGGACAGCACTTTCACGAGCGTGCCGTCGATGACGCGCGTCTGCGTCGCATCGTAGATCGACGACAGCGAATTGTGGTTGAAATCGATCGAAACGAGCGGCTTATGGTTGATGCCGAGGATGCCCTTGAGCCGGCCCTCGCTCGCTTCCTTCACAACCGCATCGATCTCCTCCTTGCTCGTCGCGCGCTTGGCGACGAAGGTCAGGTCGACGACCGAGACGTTGATCGTCGGCACGCGCATGGCGAAACCGTCGAGCTTGCCGTTCAATTCGGGCAGGACGAGGCCGACTGCGGCCGCCGCACCCGTCTTGGTCGGAATCTGCGACTGCGTAGCCGAACGCGCACGACGCAGATCCTTGTGGAACACGTCGGTCAGCACCTGATCGTTCGTGTACGAATGGATCGTCGTCATCAGGCCGTGCACGATCCCGATCTTCTCGTTGATCGCCCAGGCCAGCGGCGCCAGGCAGTTCGTCGTGCACGACGCGTTGGAGATGACCTCATGCTTGGCCGTGATCTTGTCGTGGTTGACGCCGTAGACGAAGGTACCGTCCACGTCCTTTTCGCCCGGCGCCGAAATGATCACCTTCTTCGCACCCGCGGCGATATGCGCCGCGGCCTTGGCCTTCGAGGTAAACAGACCCGTGCACTCGAGCACCACGTCGACCCCGAGATCCTTCCACGGCAACTTCGACGGATCGCGTTCGGCGCAAACCTTGATCTTGTCCTTGCCAATGACCAGATCGCCACCCTCGACCCGCACCTCGTGCGAAAAGCGCCCATGCACCGTGTCGTACTGGGTCAGATGCGCATTGGTCTCCGCATCGCCCAGGTCGTTGACCGCAACGATCTGGATCTCGTTCGTGCGACCCGACTCGTACAGCGCACGCAACACATTGCGGCCGATGCGGCCGTAGCCATTGATGGCGACTTTTACAGACATGG
>CBJLOV010000252.1:0-5486 GCA_966424745.1 uncultured bacterium | reverse complement strand
ACTGAGAAGGCGGCTACGGTCGAGAAGGCGGGATGCGCGTCGTGTCTCCCGCCTGACGTGTAGTGCGGTGTATATCGGACAGATCGTGCCGCCGCCGCGCGGTCATACGCAAACGGCACGGGGAAAGACCGCGGAATCGAAACCAACGTAGGGCGGGAGAAGCCGCGCAGCGGCGCATCCCGCCGTTGGCCTGTACGACCGAGAAGGCGGCTACGGTCGAGATGGCGGGATGCGCTTCGCTTCTCCCGCCCTACGTGCAGTGCGGCGTATATCCGACAGATCGTGCCGCCGCCGAGGTCTTGCGTCACTCACCGCGGCGCCCCGATCGTTCGACGCGAACGGGGCACGGCAGTTCATCGGTTCGATGCTTCAATGCCTGCCGGCTCGGACGCGCCGCATGCCGACGCCCAGCAGACCGAAACCGAGCAGAGCGAGCATCCATCTCGATGCCATCGGTGCCTGCACCGGCGGCGATGAAGGATTCACCACGACCGTCGCCGCCGCGGTGGCGGATGCGAAGCTGCCGTTGCCGGTGAAGTTCGCAGTGAGCGTATGCGTGCCGACGGACAGCGTCGATACGTTCAACGTCGCCACCCCGAGCGGACCGAGCGCGCTGCTGCCCAGGGTCGTCGCGCCGTCGAGGAAGGTCACCGTTCCGGACGGCACCAGACCCGTCGGCGAAGAGGCTGCCGCGGCCGAAACCATTGCGGGACGCGCCGCCGCACCGGCTTCGGCACGGCCCGTGCTCGTGGGCACAATGTCGGTGCTCACGGTCGCGGTCAACAGCAAGGACTGGCCCGAGAGCAAGGTCGAAGGCGACGCGACCAGGCTCATCGTCGTGGCCGCGGCATTGACCGTCTGGCTCAACGTCGTGCTCGAAGCCGTCGTATTCGCATCGCCGCCGTAGTTCGCCTGGATCGAATGGCTGCCGACGCTGAGGATGCTCGTTGCGCAGGTTGCCTTGCCGGCGCTCAGCGTCACGCCGCCGCAGAACACCAGGCTCGTGCCGTCGCCGAAGTTCACTTTGCCGGTCGGCATCGGCGCACCCGCCGCCGGGGTCACGGTCGCGGTGAAGACCACGGTCTGGCCGAACATCGACGGGTTCAGCGACGAAGTCAGCGCGGTTCCCGTGGCCGCTGCGCCGACGGTCAGGCTGCCCGTTCCGGTGCTGCCGGTGAAGTTCGTGTCGCCCGAATACGTCACGGTCAGGTTCTTGGTCCCGGCCGAGGGCGGCGTGATCGTGCAGCCCGGTGTCGCGGCGCCCAGCGAGTAGCTGCAGCTCAGGCCGTCGGTCGTATCGGCCACCGTCACCGTGCCGGTGGGCGTGCCGGCGCCCGGCGGCGCCACCGCGACATTCGGGACGATGGTGGCGGGGCTGCCCACGGTGGCGGGCGGCGGCGCCACCGTGGTGGTCGTCGAGGCCTGGAGCACGGTGATCGTGGTCGTTACCGGGCTGCTCGGCGTGGTGTAGTTGGTCGTGTCGGTCGGCACGAACGTGGCCGACAGCGCCTGATTCGGGCCGGCATTGAGAATGGTGCCGGCCGGCGGCGTGTAGGTGAAGGTGCCGGCCACCGGCGAGCTGTTGTAGCTCGCCGTGGCATTGAGCTGCGTGGCGCCGAGCGGCGTGCCGTAGGTGATCGACGTCGGTGTGGTCCAGGCCAGGGTGGGTGTCGGCGGCGGAACGTTCCAGTTGACGATCTGCGCCATCTGCGCCCCTGTCAGGCCTGCCAGATAGCCGGCGCTCAACAGCGACTGTGCGTTGGCGAAAGCGGCCGTGTCGGTTTGCGCGCCCGCCACGGTTCCCGACATCTGCACGAAGATCATCACGCTTCGCGTCGAATTGGCCGGCACGGTAACGTTGAAAGTCTCGTAGAACTTGTCGGTTCCGCTGCGGAAACTACTGATGTTCGTGCCCCTGGCGGTCGAGCCGGGCCCCTGGAAGGCGAAGGTCAGGATCGGATCGTTCGTCGTGGTCGGAGTCGCCGTCTCGCTGCTTACGAACCAGTTGTCGGCCGCGTCGAAGACGTTGTCGCCGCTGCTCGTGCTCTGAACGACCGTGTTGGCGTCGGAGCCGAGATTGCTCGCGGATAAAACCGAGACCGTGATCGGCGCAGAGGTCGGATTCTGCAGGTTCAGTATCGACCGGACCACCGCCTTGCCCGTCAGAAAGTACATCTGGCCGCTGACGTTCAGGCCCTGAAGCGACTGCGTCGTGCCGGTCACGGACGAGTACGCCGAGGTATTGGTGATGTCCACGGTCCCACCGGGGCTCTTGTATCCATTAGGGGACAGCGAGCCGTAAGCGTAGGCCGCCGGATTGACATGCCAGCTGAGCGCGCCGTCGACCGCATCGTGCCGCGTTCCGGCGGTGGTGTGCAGGCTTGCCTCGGAAAACCCCCAGGCGCTGCTCGTCGTCGAAAACGTGATGTTGGTATTGACGAACCACTTTGCCTTTCCGGCCGTGACCTGCACCGAACCGGTCGCCGCGCTCGCGGGGCCCGGGTGCAGTGCCAGCACACCGCTTACCGTTGCCGCCGCGGCGATTTTGGCGAATTCATGAAACCGTAGCTTTGCGAATTTATCCACGTGACCCCCTAAGTCTTCGTAGTTGAGAGAAAGTTCGTTACCGCTCTTCGTCCAGGCTTGCCAGCAACGGCGCAAGCATGGACTCGTAGTGCCGCCAGCGTTCGACCGAGCGGCGATAGATCGGCTGCCGCACCTGGGTGACGCTGGCCGTCCGCACCAGCCGCTCGGTCTGAAAGAAAGACAGGCAGCGATCGTCCCAATCCAGGCCGAGCCATTCGATCAGCCTGCGGCTCTGCCCTTCCTGATCGGCCACCGTCTCCTCGTAGTCGATCTCGAGCATCGGCACCGGCAGCACGCGCTGCCAATGCGCCATCAGTCGCCGATGCTGTTTCACGCGCCGCGCCAGGTGATCGAGATCGTTGGCCCAGCGGATTGCGGAGAAATTCGTCGTCCAGCACGACAATGCCACGTCGCGCAGATCGCGCCGGCAATAGATGAAACGGGCGCGCGGAAAGAGGACGGCCAGCCAGCCGAGCAGACTGTAGTTGTCCGGCATCTTGTCGACGATGCGCGGAGTTCCGCCGCCGTCGAGCGCGGCGAGTTGGGCAAGATGCCATTCGGCCACGGCCTGCAGCGTTTCGCGGTCGGCCTCGGTCAGGCAGCGCAGCGGGTCGTCGTCCGCGCGCTCCATCGCATGCGGCAGCAGCATCATGCCCTGGCGCGCATAGGAGCGCTCGCCGGCGCCGTAGACCTGGGGATGGCTGGCGAGGATCTGTTCGGTGAGGGTCGTGCCCGAACGCGGCATGCCGACGATGAAGACCGGACGTTCGCTGTCCGAGCCGAATCCGCGCAGCTTTTCGAACAATTCGGGCGTGAAGGTTTCCACGATCCGCTCGACGAGTGCCTCGTATTGCTCCGGATCGTAGGTCCGGTGCCGGCGCGCGTCGGCTGCCTTTCTCAGTTCGTTGGCGCGAATCATTTGGTTCGCCGCCTCGTCCCATTCGCCCTTGCCGTCGTGGTAGGCCGCAAGTCCGAAGTGCAGCGCGGCGCGGCGTTCGTCCGTCATCCATGGCGCGTCGAGCAGGGCGACCGCGGCATCGCGTTCCGCATCGCCGGTCCTGTGGCGCAATGTCGTCAACAAGCCGGCGTAGGCGGCCACGCATTGTTTGTTGAGCGCGATCGCTTCGCGCTGCGCGGCGACCGCGCCGTCGATGTCACCCGCGCTCGACAGCGTCGATCCGAGCGAGGCACGCAGGGCGGCGGATTCCGGATGCAGCCGGATCGCTTCGCGGTAGTCGGCCACGGAGCCTTCCACGTCGCCGAGCGACAACCGCGCCTTGGCCTTGCCCACGAGCGCCTCGACGCGCGCGGGTTCGGTCTGCAGCACCGATTCGAGGATGTCCAACGCGCCCTGATGATTTTCCATGTCGGCTTCCAGGCCGGCGATGCGCACACGGGCTTCGAGCATGCCTTCGTCCAGGCGGGCCGCGCGATCGAGCCAGTTTCGCGCCTCGGCGATCTCACCGAGCTCGTCCCAGGCGATGCCGATCAGCAGACTGATCTCGGCCACGTTCGGCGCCCGTTCCAGGGCCTGTTCCAGCAACTGCATCGCTTCGTCGAGGCGGCCGTACTCGAGCAGCGCGCGGGCGAGATTCTGCAGCGGCACGATATCGTCCGAGCCGCGGCTTGCGGCACGCGCGCAAAGCCCCAGGCCCTCCTCGATCCGCCCGGCGTGCGTCAGCATCAGGCCCAGATTGGCCATGGCCGCATCGTGCTCGGGCACCATCTCGAGCACCCGGCGGTACGCTTCTTCGGCATCGCGGATGCGCCCTTGCTCGCGCAACGCATCCGCCAGCGCGACGGCGGCGCCGACGTAACCCGCACGTACGCGCAGCGCGGCGCGAGCCGCCGCTTCCGCTTCGGCAAAACGTTTCTGCTGGAACAGGGCGACGGCGAGATTGAGCAGGGCTTCCGGATAGTCCGCCTGCAGGCCGAGCGCACGGCGGCTGGACGCCTCCGATTCCACGAGCATGCCCGCCGCACGCTGCGCCTCGGCGAGATTGCAATGCATCTGCGCCGTGTCGGGGCGCACTCGCAAGGCCCGGCCGATCAGGTCGACGGCCTTTCGATGTTCGCCACGCTGATGCTCGAGCACGCCGAGATAGTGCAGCGCGTCGGCGTTCGCCGGACGCAACGCCAGCGCCGAGCGGTAGTTCTTTTCCGCCTCTTCGAACTGCCCGGAACGGTGATGCGCGAGCGCGGACCGCAGCTTCTCGTCGAAGCGACCGTCGGGGGAACGGGCATTGCGCGCACTCACGCCGAAATCCCAATCCGCCGATGCCGGAAATCGGGCACACCTCGCCGCCGAGTCGAGCTCGCAAGCCGAACCGAGACGCCCCACCCGCGGCGTGCAGCTGTCCCCAAAAAACCCATGATCATGGCCTTGCGAAAAGAACGATCTCTGCATCCGCGCGGACCGTCGACCCTCGAACGGCGTGTCCGCTCATTGCAGCAGGGAAATTCCTGGCGCCATCCGACGAACCGGAGGAGCGCGCCATCCGTCAGTCCAGTGCCGTACGTCCCCGCGGACACGATCGTTTCGCGCAGGTACACGCTCCCGGCGCCCCGCCGGCAAGCGATGCAGTCCATGAGTTCCTAAAAACGATGCGTCTGCATCCCCCTGTAACGATGTAGAGAATACCGATTTATGCGTCGCTGGACAGGGGTCAACCATCTCGCGAAACGAGAAAATTTTATGGACTCGATCACATTTCCGAGAAAAAGTGACGGCTTTCGCAAAGCGCGGCTTGGGCAGGACGTCGCTAAGCGAAAAGTTGGCCCTGGGGCGATGCCGCGCGCGGCACAGTGAACCGCGTCGTGTCGAGCTGCACCGGGCGGCCGCGGCCGATGCCGTATTTGCGGCAGGCGAGCTGGAAACGCTGGCGGATCAGCTCGGCGAA
>CBJLOV010000251.1:0-5499 GCA_966424745.1 uncultured bacterium | reverse complement strand
CGGAAACTCCTCGACTAGAAGCAGGAGCCTTTGGCCACGGATAAAAAGCAGAGAACATGGATAGAGCATTTCTCGGTTGAAGGCTCTTCTTGATCCGCGTTTATCTGCGCTCATCCGCTCTTATCCGCGTTCGACGCGCTTCCGGAGTGCATCGTATCCGGTGCGGTCCGCCGCAACGGAGGGCGTCGACGAGGCGCTACGGTTTCTGTCCGGGCTGCGCAGGACGGGCACCGGCGGGGACGCTTTCCGGCTGGCCGACGTCCACTGCGCCGAATTGCACGTGGACGAAGTCGCTGAACTGGTCTTTCACGGCGGAAATGAATTTCGCCGCGTTGACCGTGCGCGTGACGCCCTGCGTGCGCCCGCCCTGCAGCGCGCCGGTGTTCGCATCGAAGACCGGATTCGCCGCCTGATCGCCACCGCCGCCGCCGAAGCTGCCGTAGGTGATCGTCGTGTATTCGGGCGGCCCGTTGAGCGTGCCCTTGTCGCGGATGAGCTGATCGTTGAACTTCTTGCTCGCGCGCTCGAGCGCGGCCTTGTCGTCGTAGTCGGCTTTGAGCCGTTTCCACAGCTCGCCGGCGGCGGCGCGCTGCTCCGCGTCGAGGCCCGCGTAGGCCTCGCCCACGGCCTTGTCGAATTCAGGCGTATGCGTCTGCGCGGCGATGCCGAGCCAGGCGGTACCGCGAATCTTGTCGGCCGGCACGCCGTCGGCGCCGTGCAGATAGAGCATGCCGACGTTGTACTGGGCGATTTTGTTGCCCCAATAACCGGCCTTCTCGTACATCTCGAGCGCCTGGCGGAAGTTCTTGTGCTTCACCGCGTCCTGCGCGCGCTGTTCGTAGTACTTGCCCGGCAGGTACTTGATCGTGATCGACGGATCGGTGGCGAAGTCGGCATCGGCGTCGGCCGCCGCGCCGGTCGACGAGGCGACGAGGCCGTACGCCAGAACGCCGGCAAGAACGAGGCGGAAACGATTGCGATGCACGATGCTTTCCTCGAGCGGATCCTGTTCGCGAGGCGGCCATCATAGCGGACGACGGCGCGGCGGCCGAAAGGACGCGGTCGTCCGCTGTCGCCGTGCGCGAGAAGCGCCGGATTGACTCGTTGCTTCCGCAACTCGACCTTCGGCCCGTTCGCTGCGCGAAGGTCCGCTTCGGCATCCGGCCCTCGCAGTCCGCCGGGAGTATGCGGGAGCGGCGAACAAAGATTTTTTCGCGGACTTATTCGCCGTCGTCCTCTTCCAGGGCGAGTTCGTCGGCGCGCAGTCCGCTGCGCGCGCCCCACTCGTAGGCGAAGAGTGCGATCGCGGCCACGCACACCGTGTCCCAGGGATGCGCGATCCAGCCCCGGCCGCCGAAACTTCCGGCCCACGACACGAGCAGCACTAAGGCAAAAAACACGATCAGCCAGAGCGAGCATTGGACTTGCCGGAACAGCCTCGACCGCGCTTCCGCGGAAGGCAGTCTGTAGAGGACGTAGCCTGCGAACATCGCGATCTGCAGGCCGAGCAGCCAGGACAACGTGCTCCACGTCGACCAGTAGATGATCAGCGCGGCGACGATGAACGAGAGCGGGCCGAGCACGTCCAGGCCGCGCACCAGAAACGGCCGCGGCAGCGCCGGCGCGCTCCGGCGCAGCGCGGCCACGGTGACCGGCGCCACGGCGTAGCTCAGCACGAGCGCGGCGGACACCACCTGGATCAACGCCTCCCACGACGGAAACGGCAAGGTCCAGAACACCGAGAGCGCGAAGCTGAGCCACAGGGCCGGACGCGGAATGCCGGACTTGTCGTCGACCCGCGTCAGCACCGGGAAGAAACCGCCGCTGCGCGCCCAGCCGTAGACCACGCGCGGCGTGGCGTTCATGTAGATGTTGCCGGTGCCGCTCGGCGAGATGACCGCATCGCATACCACCAGCGTCGCCAGCCAGCCCATGCCGAGCGCCATGGCGATGTCGCGGTAAGGCAGCGAAAACGTCTTGTCGATCCCGGCCCAGCCGTTCGCCAATTGCGCACCGGGAATGCCGCCGAGAAAGGCGAGCTGCAGCAGCACGTAGATGACGGTCGAGAGCGCGACCGAAAGAATCAGCGCGATCGGGATGGTGCGCTGCGGATCGCGCACTTCGCTGGCGACCGACACGATCGGCGTCAGCCCGAGATAGGCGAAGATGATGCCGCCCGCCGAAATGGCCGCTTCCACGCCGGCGGCGCCGAACGGGGCGAAGCCCTGCACGTGCAGGTTGTGCGTGTCGAAGTGCGCCATCAGCATGACGATCACCAGCAGCGGCACGAGGAACTTGAACACGCTGATGATGTTGTTCGCCTTGGCGAACGTCTTCACGCTGAAGTAGTTGAGCAGGAAGAACGCCACCAGCAGGACGAACTGCACCATCCAGCCGAGCAAGCTGGGGCGGGTGCCGTCGCCGTGGTTGAGCGCCGGGAACCAGGCGGCGGCGTATTGGCGGCAGGCTTCGACTTCGATCGCGATCAGGCTGGAAAACGCGATCAAGGTGACGAAACCCATCAGCCAGCCCAACAGCGCGCCGTGCGAATACTCCGGATAGCGCACCACGCCGCCGGCGCGCGGCAGGGCGGCGCCGAGTTCGCAGTAGACCAGGCCGAGCAGGAGCACGGCCACGCCGCCGACGATCCAGGACAGGATGCCCGCCGGTCCCGCGATGGCGGAGACGTGGCTGGCGGCGAACAACCAGCCCGAGCCGAAGATCGAGCCGAGCCCGATGAAGGTCAGGTCGGTCAGGCTCAGACGCTTGTGGAACTTGCCTTGTGCAGCCATGGGACGCCTTGTCAAAGTGGTTGTCGATTAAAAAGCGCGGGCTTTCACCGCAAAGGACACCAAGGACGCGAAGGAAGAAAACGCGCGATCAATTTTTCCTTCGCTTTACCTTGGTGTACTTCGCGCGCCTGGTGGTGATTCTTGGGCTTTCAGGTTCTTGTCGGCGATGAAACGCTCGATGCGCGCTTCGAGCACGGGCAGCGGCACCGAGCCGGTTTCCAGCACCGCATCGTGGAAGGCGCGGATGTCGAACTTGTCGCCGAGCGCCGCCTCGGCCTTGCGGCGCAGTTCGAGAATCGTCATTTCGCCGAGGTAGTACGACAACGCCTGCCCGGGCCAGGCGATGTAGCGGTCGACCTCGGTGGCGACTTCGTGCTCGCTCAGCGCGGCGTGGTCGCGCAAATACGCGATGGCTTGATCGCGGGTCCAGCCGTAGTGGTGGATGCCGGTGTCGATCACCAGCCGGCAGGCGCGCCACATTTGATAAGTCAGATAGCCGAAGCGATCGTAGGGCGTGTCGTACAAGCCCATCTCCAGACCCAGGTATTCCGAATACAGGGCCCAGCCCTCGCCGTACGCGGACAGATAGGTATAGCGGCGAAAATCGGGCAGCCCCTGCTCTTCCGCCGCAAGCGGCATCTGCAGGGCATGGCCGGGCGCCGATTCGTGCAAGGTGAGCGCGGTCAGCACGTACAGCGGCCGCGACGGCAGGTCGTAGGTGTTGACCAGATAAATGCCCGGACCGCCGCGGCCGCCGGTGTAGAACGGCGCGAGATCGGCCGGCACGGGCTCGATCGCAAAGCGCCGCCGCGGCAGGCGGCCGATGTAGTTGCCGATTTTTCCGTCGACGCGCTTGGCGATCCACGCCGCATCCTTGAGCAGTTCGTCGGCGCTCTTCGCATAGAAGCGCGGGTCGGTGCGCAGGAACTGCAGGAAGGCGGCGAAAGTGGCCTGCCCCGGCGGCGTCTTGAAGCCGGTTTCGGCGATGGCCTCGTCCATCTCCTTGCGCAGGCGCGCCACTTCCTTCAAGCCCAGCGCATGCACCTGTTCCGGATCCAGATCCAGGGTGGTGTACTCGCGGATCTGCGCGCGATAGTAGGCCTTGCCGTCGGGCAGCGCCTCGGCCGACAGCGTGGTGCGCGCACGCGGAACATAGTCCTCGCGCATGAACGCGAGCAGTTTGCGGTAGGCCGGAACCACCTTGGCCGAGATCGTCTCCAGCGCCTGCCGCCGCAGCTCGGCCTGCTGCGCGGCGGGGATGCCGGCCGGCATTTGCTTGAACGGCGTGTAGAAGAGATTCGCCTCGCCTGCCGCATCGGCCACCTCGGCGATCGACTGATCGCGTCCGCGCAGGGTCACGCGCGGCTGGCTGAAGCCGCGCGCGAGGCCGGCGCGCATATTGGCGATGTGTTCGTCGAAGTAGCGCGGAACGTCGCCGAGTTGGCTCAGATAGCGCCGATAGTCCTCGGCGTTGCGCAAGGTCGCGCGCGCGGTGAAGCCGAGGTTGCTCCAGAACGCGGTGTCGCTGTTGAACGGCATCTCCCAGGCGCGGAACTGCTGCTGCGCGAGCAGCACGTCGATCTGCTGGCGATAGACCTGGTAGTCGATCTGCTCGTGCGCGGGCAGTTGTGCGGGCGCAATCGCATCGAGCTCGCGCTTCACCTCCTGCCAATACTGCGTGCGCTTCCGCTGCGTGGCGACGTCGACCCTGGGCAGGCCGGCGCTGGGCCGGGCCTCGCTGTCTTCGCCGTCGGCGCCGGCGAACTGCTCGCGCCGCCATTTCCATTCGCGTTCGTACAGGGCATGGAAACGCGCGGACACATCCGTCGCGGGGGCCTGTGCCGACGCGCCAGGCGCCGGCCATGTGCACATTGTCGTCAGCGCGAAGGCGAACACGACGACAGCGAATGAATACCGGCGCTTTTGCATATCCCTTACCTGTTGGACCGTCGCTTCGTTGATCACGCAGGATCGAAAGAACACCACGAAGGCACGAAGAGCACGAAGATGAAGCCACGAAGAAAAGCCAGAGCTTTTAACGTGTTTTGATCTCTTCGCCTTTCTTCGTGTTCCTTCGTGCTCTTCGTGTCTTCGTGGTTCAGTCTTTTGGCTCCGAACTCTTTTGCTCTGAAGTCTTTTCACTAGACGCACAAGTCGCGAGAGCGATTCGCCGCCTCATGCGAACGGTTGGTCGATGGCCGGCGACGGCGGGGTGAACCACTGGGCGCCGTCTTCGGTGACGTGGAAATGGTCTTCCAGGCGCACGCCGAATTCGCCCGGCACGACGATCATCGGTTCGTTGCTGCAGCAATTTCCCGGCGCCAGCGCGGCGGTGTTGCCGCGGACCACGTACGGCGCTTCGTGGATCGCCAGCCCGCAGCCGTGGCCGGTGCGATGCGGCAGGCCCGGCAGGCGGTAGTCCGGCCCCAATCCCGCGGCTTCGATCACGTTGCGCGCGGCTGCGTCGACCTCCTCGCCGGTCGCGCCGGGCCGGACCGCGGCGAACGCGGCTGCCTGCGCTTGTTTCTCCAGTTCCCAGATGCGGCGCTGCTTGTCGTTGGCCGCGCCGAAAATCCAGGTGCGCGTGATGTCCGAGTTGTAGCCTTGCACGGTGCAGCCGGTATCGATCAGCACCAGCTCGCCCTCGCGCAGGTGCTGCACGCCGGGGATGCCGTGCGGGAATGCCGTCGCATGGCCGAACTGGACG
>CBJLOV010000250.1:0-5528 GCA_966424745.1 uncultured bacterium | reverse complement strand
CAGGACCAGATCGACGCGACGGTGGCGGACGCGATCAAGCGTGCGCGCAGCCGTAGCCCGCGCGGTCCGGGCCTGAAGCACTGCGAGGAATGCGGCGCGGACATTCCCGAGGCGCGCCGGCGTGCCGTGCCCGGTGTGCGCCTGTGCATCGCCTGCCAGTCCGAGCGCGACAAGGAAGAGGCGGCGTTCAGCGGCTACAACCGGCGCGGCAGCAAGGACAGTCAGCTGCGCTGACGCGCAGCGCGGAATCCGTCATCGCCGGGATGAAGATATGGACGACCCGAGCCGGGTCGGATTAGGCTGCGCGCGACGGCGCCGCCTGCGCCCGAGGGAATGCGCGATTTGAATCCGACCACCACACGCTCGCGCTGGAGCGGCGCGAACATTCTCTATGCGCTCGATCTGGCCGGCGTCGCCGTGTTCGCGGTTTCGGGTGCGCTCGCGGCCGGCCGTGTCGGCCTGGACTGGTTCGGCGTGGTCGTGCTCGCCACCTTGCCGGCGATCGGCGGCGGCACCTTGCGCGATCTGCTGCTCGGCCGCCAGCCGATCTTCTGGGTGGCCGATTCGACCTATCCGTGGGTGATCTGCGCTTCGGCGATTTTCACCGTGATCTATACGAGTTTCCTGCCCGTGCCGATGCACGCGCTGCTGATCGCCGACGCGCTTGGCCTGGCCTTGTTCGCGATCACCGGCGCGCAGTTGGCCGAACGCACGGGGCATGCGCCGATCATCGTCGTGTTGATGGGGACGATGACCGGCGTGGCCGGCGGCGTGCTGCGCGACGTGCTCAGCGGCACCGTGCCGATGATTCTCAAGAAAGACATCTACGCGACGGCGGCCATCGTCGGCATCGTGCTTTATCTCGTCGCCCAGCGCCTGGGCATGGAGCGGCGCTGGGCGATGGGCCTCGGTCTCGTCGCCGTCGTGGCCTTGCGCCTGGTGTCGGTGGCGGAGGGTTGGCAGCTGCCTACATTCAAATTGTAGGGTTCGAGTCTTCGCGACCCAAAGCGGGGGATTGAACCGCGGAGAATATCGAGCGCGCGGAGAAAAGCCGCGAAGAAGGTCGGGAACAGCTGAAGATCTTTTTCCTCTCGATCGCTGTTCTCCGTGTTTCCCGTGTCGACCTCTTCCGATTCTGTTTCGTCAGCGACGAGGACGTCCGGGCGATCCTCAAGCGACGAAGAACAACCGGATGCGATGAATCGCGGCCCTACGCGGCGGCGGAGCGCGGCACGCGATAGAACACGGCGGACGAGAGTACGGTGGCGACGCCGAGGATGATCACGGTGGCATGGAAAGCGCCGACATAGTGATCGCCGCGCTCCGGGCCCGCAGGCAGGAATAGGGCCATCAGCAGCGAGGCGAACGCGACGCCGAAGCTGATCGAGAGGTTCTGCGCCGTGCTCGACATCGACGAACCCATGCTCGCCTGCGCCGGCACGAGGTCGACGAAGCCGAGCGTATTCACCGCGGTGTACTGGATCGACATCACCGCGCCGAACAGAAACACCTGAGTGCACAGACGCCAGACCGGCGTGTCCGCGTCGAACGTGGCGAACGAGAGGATCATCAGGCCGGCCAGCATCGTGTTGACGATCAGCACGCGCCGATAGCCGAAATGGCGGATGATCGAGGCGACGAAAAAGCGCGTCGACAGCATGGCGACGGCCTGCGGCGTCTGCAACAGGCCCGCCGTCACCGGCGAATAGCCGAGTCCGACCTGGAACAGCAGGGTCAGCAGGAAGTAGATGCCGCCGACGCCGAGCCGCGTGGTGAAGCTGCCGTTGACGCCGACGCGGAAGCTCGGCACGCGCAGCAGGCGCAGGTCGACGATCGGATTGGCGATGCGCAGGCTGCGCCGGGCGTAGACGGCGAGCAGAGCGATCGCGGGCAGGCCGATCAGGGCGGTTTGCGCGTAGTTCGCCTCGATCACCTGTTCGAGCGCCCAGGACACTCCGCCCACGCCGAGGCCGAACAGGGCGAAGCCGACGAAATCGAGCGGCACGATCGAGCCGGCGCGGTAGTCCGGCATGTGCCGCAGCGTCATCCACAGCCCGGCAAGGCCGAACGGCAAGTTGACGAGAAAGATCATGCGCCACGACAGATAGGTCGAGAACAGCCCGCCAAGAAAGGGGCCGATCGCCGGACCGATCAGCCCCGGGATCGTCGCGAACGCCATGGCGCCGACGAACTCGGCCTTGGTGAAGCTGCGCAGGATCGCGAGGCGGCCGACCGGCATCATCATCGCGCCGCCGAACCCCTGGACGACGCGCGAAACGACCAGCATCGGCAGGTTCTGCGCGAGCCCGCAAGCCAGAGAGCCCAGGGTGAAGATCGCGATTGCGCACCAGAAGACCCTGCGCGTGCCGAAGCGGTCGGCCAGCCACGAGCTCAGCGGGATGAATACCGCCAGGCTGAGCGTGTAGCTGATCAGGGCGGTCTTGATCGACAGCGGCGACACCTGCAGCGCGGCGGCGATGCTCGGCGCCGCCGTGTTGACGATCGTCGAATCGAGCATCTGCATGAAGAACGACGATGCGATCAGCCAGAGCAGGGTGCGTTTGGCGCGCGCATCGAGGACAAAGGTTTCGACGGCGGCGGCGCCGGGCAGGCTCGGTTGATCCATGACCTGCGCATTGTCGCACGGCAGGGTATCGGATGGCTTTCGGCAATACGGTTGTTGACATGCAAAAAATATATCTTACGATATAGCTTCCGACACAACGGAGAAACTCCATGCATTACTACTTTCATCATCGCTTCCACGACAGGCTGCATCGCTTCGCCGACGAGATCGGGGAGGCGATGTGCATGAGCCGGGCGCGCATGCGCGGATTCGGCCACTTCGCGGGCGGATTTTTCGGCGGCGCGGGTCTCGGCGGCGGCGGCTTCCGCACCGGCCGCAAGCTCGCCTCGGGCGAGCTGCAGCTCGTCCTGTTGGCCCTGCTGGCCGAACGCGCGAGCCACGGCTACGAGTTGATCAAGGCGCTCGAAGAACGCTCCGGCGGTTTCTACGTGCCGAGCCCGGGCATGATCTATCCGGCGCTGACCTGGCTCGAGGAGGTCGGCTACGCCAGCGTCGCCGCGGAAGGTGCGAAGAAGCTGTATTCGATCACCGACGAAGGCCGCAAATATCTGGAGGAGAACCGCGACGCCGCCGACGCGATGCTCGCTCAGCTCGAGCACATCGGCCGCAAGATGGGGCGCGTGCGCGAGATCTTTTCCGGGCAGGAAGACGACGACGATCAGCGTGGCGGCATCTGGCGCGATGCGTGGCTGGCGCGCCGCGAACTCAAGTCCGCACTGCGCGACAAGCGTCATTCCGGCGCGAAGGAAGCCAAGCGCATCGCCGAGATATTGAAGCGCGCGGCCGCCGAAATCCGGGGGGACGAATAATGGCGATCCTCAATCTGGCCGGCGGCCTCGAACCGCCGGCAGCGCCGCCGAGCGCGCTGCGCGATCCCCGCATCGAAGGCGTCGTCGAGCGCATGCGGGCCGCCTACCGCCGGCCCGCGAACGGTGGGCCGAACCGCAGCGCCGAACACGACCCGCATGCCTACGCCGAATTCGGTTTCTCGATACATCCGGAGCAGGGCGAATTGATGTATCTGCTTTGCCGCTCGCTGCGCGCCAAGCGCGTGGTCGAGTTCGCGACGTCGATCGGCATGTCGACCCTGTATCTGGCCGCGGCGATGCGCGACAACGGCGGCGGCATCGTGATCGGTTCGGAGATCGTGCCCGAGAAGATCGCGGCGGCCGCGCGCAATCTCGCCGACGCCGGCCTGTCCGGCTATGTCGAAATCCGCGAGGGCGACGCACGCGAGACGCTGCGCGATCTCGGCGGCGAGGTCGATTTCGCCTTGATCGACGGCTGGCCGTCGGGTGAAGGTCCGTCGCTGGCGCTGCAGGTCATGCGCCTGATCGCGCCGCAGATGCAGGGCGGGGCGATTGCGCTCAACGACAATGCCGAAGCCGACTACCTGGCCTGGATCCGCAATCCGGCCAACGGCTTCCGTTCGATGAGCCTGCCGCTCAAGGGCGGCACCGAGTTGTCGGTACGGACGATGGACGAATCCGCATCCTGATCGCTGCGCCGTATCGCGCCGCTTGACGAACGGCGAATAGTTTGCTGCAGTGCGGGAAACGGCGTGTTCCGTTTCACTTTCCGGTGGAAGTGGCATCGCCGAGTTTCCAAGCACAGCAGGGAGACGCATGCCGGTCAGCTACGACGAGATGCTCGATGTGAACGGTGCGGCGCGGCCGCACTACGGCGATTTCGACCGCTGGCTCAAAGCCACGCCCGCGGAACGGCTCGAACAGAAGCGGCGCGAAGCCGAAGTGCTGTTCCATCGCGTCGGCATCACGTTCGCCGTCTACGGCGAGAAGGAGGGCGCCGAGCGCCTGATCCCGTTCGATATCGTGCCGCGCATCATTCCGCGCGAAGAATGGCGGATGCTCGATACCGGCCTGCGCCAGCGCGTCAAGGCGCTGAACCTGTTCCTCAACGACATTTACCACGATCAGGAAATCCTTGCCGCGGGCAAGGTGCCGAGCGACCTGATTCTCGACAACGCCGAGTACAAGCCGGTGATGCGCGGCATGGACGTGCCCGGCGGCATCTACTCGCACATCTCCGGCGTCGACATCGTGCGCGCGGGGCAGGGCGAGTACTACGTGCTCGAGGACAATCTGCGCGTGCCTTCGGGCGTGTCCTACATGATCGAGAACCGGCGCATGATGATGCGCCTGTTCCCCGAATTGTTCGCGGTGCATTCGGTCGCGCCGGTGGAGCACTATCCGGACCGTCTGCTCGACGTGCTGAGCTCGGTCGCGCCGGACGCCGTGGACGAGCCGACCGTGGCCGTGCTGACGCCGGGCTTCCACAATTCGGCCTATTTCGAGCACGCCTTCCTCGCCCAGCAGATGGGCGTCGAACTCGTCGAGGGCCAGGATCTGTTCGTGCGCGACGACACCGTCTACATGCGCACGACCCGGGGCCCGCAGCGCGTGCACGTGATCTACCGGCGCATCAACGACGACTTTCTCGATCCGACGGTGTTCAAGCCCGAATCGATGCTCGGCGTGCCCGGCATCTTCTCCGCCTACCGGGCCGGCAGGGTGACCCTGGCGAACGCGATCGGTGCCGGCATCGCCGACGACAAGTCGGTGTATCCCTATGTGCCGGAGATGATCCGCTTCTATCTCGGCGAAGAACCGATTTTATACAATGTGCAAACGTATAAATTGCGCGATCCGGACGATCTCGCGTACGCGCTCGACCACCTGTCCGAACTGGTCGTGAAGGAGGTCCACGGCGCCGGCGGCTACGGCATGCTGGTCGGACCTGCGTCGACGAAAGAGCAGATTGCGGCCTTTCGCGAGCGCATCCTCGCCGCGCCGGCCAAGTACATCGCCCAGCCGACGCTGGCCCTGTCCTCGTGCCCGACCTACGTCGCCAGCGGCCTCGCGCCGCGCCACGTCGATTTCCGCCCCTACGTGCTCAGCGGCAAGGACATCCACATCGTGCC
>CBJLOV010000249.1:0-5543 GCA_966424745.1 uncultured bacterium | reverse complement strand
TGCGCGACAACCCCGTCGTGCTGTTCATGAAAGGTTCGCCGCAGGCGCCGCAGTGCGGTTTTTCCGCGGCCGCTTCGGGCGTGCTCAACGAGCTGCTGCCGGAGTATGCGAGCGTGAACGTGCTCGAAGACCCGGAAATTCGCGAGGGGATCAAGGAATTCGGCAATTGGCCGACGATCCCGCAGCTGTACGTAAAGGGCGAACTGGTCGGTGGCGCCGACATCGTACAGTCGATGTACAACTCCGGCGAGCTGCAGGCTCTGTTCGGCCTGCCCGTGCCCGACCGCACGCCGCCGCAGATCACGATCACCGACAAGGCCGCGCAGGCGATCCGCAGCGCGCTGGCCGACGCCGAGCCGGGATTGGCCCTGCACCTCTCCATCGACGCGCGCTACCAGCCGCAGTTCCACCTGGCCGAGCCCGGGGACGACGCGATCCGCACGGAATCGAACGGCATCGACGTGCTGTTCGACCTGGGCAGCGCTCAGCGCGCGCGGGGCATCCGTATCGACTGGGTCGAGACGATGCAGGGCGCCGGCCTTGCGATCGACAATCCGAATGCGCCGTCGGCGGTCAAGCAGCTCTCGGTCCGGGAGCTCGCGCAGCGCATCCAGGCCGGCGACATCACCGTCGTCGACGTGCGTCCGCCCGAAGAACGCGCGCAGGCCGCGCTGAAGACGCCGTTCCGCACGTTCGACGAAGGCATCGCCGCACTGGCCGATCTGCCCAAGGACGCGCCGATCGCCTTCCTCTGCCGCAGCGGCGGCCGCAGCCAGCAGGCGGCCGAGCAATTCCGCGCGCACGGCTACACGAAGGTTTACAACGTCGCCGGCGGCATCAACGCCTGGGCGCGCGAAGTCGATCCGACGATTTCCGAATACTGATCCCGCGACCGGGCCGGCAAAGCGATGATCGAGATCGGGGAAGCCGCGTGGCCCGACGACGTCGCGGCCGTGCGCGAGTTGCTGCGCGAGTACGAGCACGCGCTCGGCGTCGACCTGTGCTTCCAGGGCTTCGCGCAGGAGCTGGCCGGCTTGCCGGGCGACTATGCGTCGCCAAACGGCATGCTGCTGCTGGCGCGCGACGGGAGCGACGTCGCCGGCTGTATCGCGTTGCGCCCGGTGGACAAGGGCGTCTGCGAAATGAAGCGCCTTTATGTTCGTGATGCCTTCCGCGCCGCCGGCCTCGGACGGCGCCTCGTCGAACGGACGATCGCGACCGCGCAGACCATAGGCTACCGGCGCGTGGTGCTCGACACTCTGCCGACGATGGTCTCCGCACAGCGCCTGTACGAGAGCTTCGGCTTCAAGGACATCGCGCCATACCGGCACAACCCGATCGGCGGGACGCGCTTTCTCGGGCTTGAATTGGGCGCGTCGATCGCTTCCTGATCCGGCTCGACTGCCTACGGCTGCCGAGTCAGCCGGCGTAGAAACACGGCCATTTCCTTTTCCGCCTGCTTGTCGCCGCGCCGGACCGCTGCATCGATGCCGGATCGATACGCGTCGATGGCGGCGGGCGCATCGCCCGAGTCGGTCAGCGTCTTGCCGAGCAGCTTCCACGCGGCCGAATAGTCGGGGTCGAAACGCAAGGCCTCGTGCAGTTCGGCGATCGCCGAAGGCGCGTCGTTCCGCGCGAGCAGCGCATTGGCCAGCGTCACGCGCAGCAGCGCACCGTCGCGCGGCCCCCCGCGCATCGCTCTCAGTCTCTCGATCTCCTCCGTCTGCATGAGACGATGTGCGGCTAGGCCGATCCCCAATCCGCACTCGCCGGCCCGCGGCCGTGACGGTGCACGTCATGCGTCACCACCCCGACGCGCCGCGAGGGCGGCACGAAGAACTCGGGATGCCTCAAGGTGTTGTGCATGTCCGCCAGTCCGGCACGCCAGTGCTCGGCCATCGTGCTCGGCGCAAACGCATAGTCCTTGTATTGTTCTTCGAACGGTTTGGTTTTGTAGATCAGGTGGATGATGTTGTACACGCGGTCGGACAGCCAGGGTTCGAGCTCGGCGCGCATTTCCGCGGTCACATGATCGGGTGGAATTTCCTTGAGCAGCGCATTGAGCGTGGTGCGCAGGTCCTGGAAGCGCTGCACGACCTTGGTGCTGAAACGGGTACGGCTGGAATACTGGATATCCTTCTGCCGTTCGAGCACTTCCATGATGTTTCTGGGCAACACCCCCTGCGCGCGCCACAGGTCGACCTGGAAGACGAGGCTGTCGCGGCGCGGAATCAGCCCCAGGACGTGGTCGAGCGGCGTGTTGGAAACGACGCCGCCGTCCCAGTAGTGTTCGCCGTCGATCTCGACCGGCGCGAAAGCGGGCGGCAGCGCGCCCGACGCCATCACGTGCTCGGCGCGGATCGTGCGCTTGTGCTTGCCGAAGTTGTCGAAATAGATGAAGTTGCCGTTGCGCACATTGACCGCGCCGACCGAGAAGCGTACCTCGCCCGCATTGATGCGATCGAAATCGACGACCTTTTCGAGCGTGGACTTGAGCACCGCGGTGTCGTAGAAGCTCGTTGCCGATTCGACGTGGCCGGTGCCGACGTAAGGCGGCGGAAAACGCGGCACGAAGAAGCCCGACTGTCCGAACAGCAGCGCGGCGAACGCGCCCTGTGCATTGGCAAGGGCGAGCGTGGAGTTCTCCAGCGGCAGCTTCTGGCGCAGCGCTTCCTGCCATTCGAACAGCTGATGGCCGAATGGGATTGCGGGTATCGAAATGCGGTTCCAGAACTCGTGCAGCCGGTCGATCCGCCGATCGGGCGCATTGCCGGCAAGAATCGCCGCATTGATCGCCCCGATCGAGATGCCCGCGAACCAGTTCGGCACGATGCCGGCCTGATGCAGGCCTTCGTAGACGCCGCATTGGTACGAGCCGAGCGCGCCGCCGCCTTGAACCACGAGAGCGATCGTTTCGTACTTGCGTGCCGAATCGCGCGGCGGCGGCGCCTTCGCGCGCGGTGCGGGCTTCGCCGGCTTGCTCGCCGCAGCGGTTTTCACGCGCGCCGCAACCTTGGCCGGTTTCGCGGCACGCGCAGCGGCAGCCCTACCGCGCTTCCGCGCGGTCATTGCATGAACCAGCCATGGCTGACGACGAGCGACTGGCCGGTCAGCGCGTTGGTTTCGAAGCCGCCGAGGAACAGCGCGCAGTTGGCCACGTCGTCGACCGTGGTGAATTCGCCGTCGACCGTGTCCTTGAGCATCACGTTCTTGACCACGTCCGCCTCGGAAATGCCGAGCTCCTTGGCCTGTTCGGGAATCTGCTTGTCCACGAGCGGCGTACGCACGAAGCCGGGGCAGATGACGTTCGCGCGCACGTTGTGCGCTGCGCCTTCCTTCGCCACGACCTTGGCAAGGCCGATCAGGCCGTGCTTGGCGGTGACGTAGGGGGCCTTGAGCTTGGAAGCTTCCTTCGAATGCACCGAGCCCATGTAGATGATCGCGCCGCCCTTGCCGGCATACATGTACTTGAGCGCCGCGCGCGTGGTGAGGAAAGCGCCGTCGACGTGGATCGCCATGAGCTTCTTCCAGTCGGCATAGCTGAAGTTCTCGACCGGGTTGACAATCTGGATGCCGGCGTTGGAGACAAGGATGTCGATGCTGCCGAGATCCTTCACGCACTTGTCGATGCCGGCGTTGACCTGGTCTTCGTCGGTCACGTCCATGATCACCGTGGTCGCGTTGACGCCGCGCGCGCGGATTTCCGCGGCAGCCGCATCGGCGGCGGCCTGATTGATGTCTGCAATGGCGATATGCGCACCGTTGTCCGCGTATACCTCGGCGATACGCTTGCCGATGCCGCTCGCGGCGCCCGTGATCAGGGCGACTTTGCCTTTTACGCTCATGGGTTGTCCTTGTGGGGTAGGGTAAAAAAGATCGTTTTCAGCCACGGATTACGCGGATAACACGGATCGAGCTCGAGATAGGGTAACTATCCGAGTATTGCAATTCTCTTAATCATCGGCATTTGCTCGGCTCTATCAGTGTGATCCGCGTAATCCGTGGCAAAAAGCTCTTGCCTACTCGTCGCGCGTGGACGATTTCACGTCGACGCCGAGGTCGCGCAGCTTGCGGTACAGATGCGTACGCTCCATGCCGACCATCTTGGCGAGCTTGCCGACGCTGCCGCCGGCGTCCTGGAGCTGGCGCAGCAGATAGGCGCGCTCGAACTGTTCGCGCGCCTCGCGCAGCGGCAGGTTGAAATCGATCGCGGCGGCCGGCGTGTCCGCCGGCGCCGCGCGCGGCGGCACGGGCGCGGCGGCCTTGCCCAGCGCGGCTTCGACTTCCTCGATCGTCACCTCGTCGCCGTTGCCCATGATCAAAAGGCGCTGGACGAGATTGCGCAGCTCGCGAACGTTGCCCGGCCAGTCGTGATTGCGCAGGCGGTTCTGCACGGCGACCGGGAAATGCCGGTACGGCAGCTTGTCGCGGCGGGCGAAGAAGTCGGCGTAGGTACGCAGCAGCTCGGGCACGTCCTCGCTGCGCTGGCGCAACGGCGGCACCTCCAACGGCACGACGTTGACCAGGTAGTAGAGCTCCTCGCGGAAGGCCCCGGCCTTGACTTGCGTTTCGAGGTTCTGCGAAGTCGCCGCGATCACGCGCAGATCGAGCGGCACGCTGCCGGCGCCGCCCGAACGCACCAGTGCGCGCCGTTCGAGCACGCTCGACAAGCGCTGCTGCAGCTCGGCATCGAGTTCGACGATTTCGTCGAGGAACAGCGTGCCGCCGTTGGCCTGCTCGATCAGACCCGGCTGTACGCCGTTCGCGTCTTCGCTGCCGAACAGCGCAGCGGCGAGATGCTCGCGCGGCATGCCGCCCGGCGCGACCGCGACGAACGGACCGCCCTGGCGTGGCGAGCGCGCATGCAACCAGCGCGCAAGCGATTCCTTGCCGGTGCCCGCTTCGCCCTGGATCAGAATCGACGTGTCGTGCTGCGCCAGCTTGTCGAGCTGTGCGCGCAGGCCGCCCATCGCCTTCGACGGACCGATCGGTTCGAGCGGCAATGCAAGCTGCTCGCGCAAGCCTTCGTTCTCGCGCTTGAGCCGGCTCGCCTCGCGTGCGCGCTCGATCGTCAGCAGCAGCTTCGCCAGCGAAATGGGCTTCTCGACGAAATCGTAGGCGCCCAGGCGCGTCGCTTCGACCGCGGTTTCGACCGTGCCGTGACCCGACATCATGATTACCGGCGTGGTCAGTGCCCCGGCCTGGGCCCATTCGCGCAGCAGGCTGATGCCGTCGGTCTCGGGCATCCAGATATCGAGCAGGATCACGTCGGGCCGGCCCTGCGTGCGCACCTCGCGCGCCGCCGCCGCGCCCGCGGCGAGCAGGACTTGATAACCCTCGTCTTCGAGGATTTCCTTGACCGTCGTGCGAATGTCGGGTTCGTCGTCGACGACCAGGATGCGACCGGAAGCCATGCGGGATGCCTGTTGCGAAAAAGCGACGGGGTAGGATAGCGCAAGAGCAGGGCTGAGGGCCGAAGAGCAAAAGCCGGAGCATCCAGGACCGCAACGCTTCTCAGCCCTCAGCCCTCAGCCCTCAGCCCT
>CBJLOV010000248.1:0-5561 GCA_966424745.1 uncultured bacterium | reverse complement strand
CCTATAGCAGGCGGCGCGCCGCGCCAACGACGCGGCGCTTCGGGGAAACTTGAGTGGAACTTGAGCGGAACCTCAGCGCAGCATTGACTGCGATATTTCGCGCGATCCGACCGGGACTTGAAGACGAAATACGCACTGCGCGGCGGCGGTCGCCGCGGCGAACGACCGGACTGCCGCGGCCCGACACCGGCGGCAGGCGAATCGAGAGGGGAGGCCGCCGTGCCGCGATCGGGCGAACCGGCAGGACGCGCCGATCGGGATCGGCCGGCGGCCGAAGACGAGCGACCGCGCCGAGGCACCCGCCGAGCCGCCGCTCAACCGGCGGCCACGCCGCCGGAAGCCCCTTCGCCCTTGCCGATGTCGCGCATCTGGTCGGCCAGCGCGGAGGCTTCGAGCTTCGCGATCGGCAGGGCGACGAGCAAGGAGATGCGGTTCTTGAGATAGCGGAACGCAGTCGCGAACGCAGTGAGCTTGTCGACGTGCGAGCCTTCGACCGCGGCGGGATCTTCGATTCCCCAATGCGCCTGGAGCGGATGCCCCGGCCAGATCGGGCAGGTCTCGCCCGCGGCGTTGTCGCAGACGGTGATGACGAAATCCATCCGCGGCGCGCCGGGCGCGTCGAACTCGTCCCAGTTCTTCGAGCGCAGGCCGGCCGCGGGGTAGCCCATTCGCTGCAACGTTTCGATCGCCAGCGGATTGACCTCGCCCCTGGGCCGGCTGCCGGCGGAAAACGCGCGGAAACGCCCGGCGCCGTCCCGGTTCAAAATGCTCTCGGCCATGATCGAGCGCGCCGAGTTGCCGGTACAAAGGAAAAGGACGTTGAAGACTCTGTCGCTCATGGCCGGTTTCGAAGGTGAACGCGCCGGCACTTTCGAAAGCGCCGGATAGCCGACGCCCAGGATACCGCCGGGAGGCGCCAATATTCCCGCCGCGGTTTACAGCTTGATGAATCCGATGGCTCAAGGCGCGCGAAGCGGCGTCTTCGCTCCGGCTTCCGCAACCGGCGCGAGGGGAAACCGTATACCGGGCAAACACCGTTTACCTGCCACCGCCGGACTGCGGCATCCACCGCATTCGCGCAAATCAACCGCGCCCGCCCCAGGCCCGGGAGGGGCGCCGGTCGCGGTTCGCACCGTCATGGACGTTGCCCGGTCGCCGCGTCTAGTATGCGCGGTCTCGGCCGCGCGGGATGCGGGTTTGCCATCGCCGCGGCCGAGGCGCAGAGGTAAAGACCCCAGCACCGTACCGTACCCCGGCCCAGACGCCGAAGCCGGCGCGCGGGCCGTCCGTCCGAACCGGAAAAGAACGAGGCAAACGCATGGCCCCGACAACGCTCACCGATCTGCTCTCGCTGGCGGCGGAAGGGGACGGCGTCGCCCACAGCGAACTGTTCCGGCAGGTCTACGACGAACTCCGGCGCATCGCGCGCGCGCATATCCGCCGCTCGAGCCGCGACATGACGATCAATCCGACGACCTTGGTCCACGAGAGCTGGATCAAGTTCTCGCGCATCGACAAGAAGGCGATCGAGAACAGCGCGCACTTCTACAACGTCCTCGCCCAGGCCATGCGCCATATCCTGCACGACCTGTCGGACCGGAAAAGGGCGGAGAAGCACGGCGGCGCGCTCGTGCGCACGGAGCTCTCGGAACGGATCGAGCAGGACGACAAGCCGATCGACGAACTCCTCGTCATCGAGGCCGCGCTGGACGAGCTTCGCGCCTGCGACGACGAACTGTGCACGATCCTGGAGTGGCACTACTTCGCCGGGCTTTCGGTGGCCGAAATCGCCGAGCTTCGCCAACTCAGCGACCGCACGGCCAAGCGCCGGCTGGCGATGGGTCGCGCCCTGCTCCAGGACATCCTCAAGGGACGCGCAGCCTGAGTCCGCCGCGTTCCGCGTCGTCCACGCGGACGCGGACGCGGCGATCCGATGCCGGCAAGGATCGGCACGGGTTCGATGGCCCTTCCCCGCGCGGTTTTCCGTATTCCGAGGCAATCCGGCAGGTTCGACGTCGCGCGCTAAGCACGGGGTCGGAGCATCGCCGCCGCCGCGCCGATACCCGACTTCGTCTGCTCGCACACTGGCAGAATCTTCCCGCCGACGCTGACCGCGGCGCTACGACTCGACCGGCCGCGACCCTCACGGATCGGCGACGAACGCAAGCTCCTTCAACGCGGCCGCGGAATCGGCGATGATCCCGCGCAGCCGTTCGCGAGCTTCGGCATCTCGCCATTTCACCTGCTGCGAAAGAACCGAGGCTTCGTTCAACGAGGCCCGCGCGGCCTGCTCCTGCCCGCGCGCGGATTGCGCCACGCCGAGATACGCCAGCGCGATCGGCAGGCGCGCGCTGGTGCGCACCGCGGCGCGTTCCGCGCCCACGGCCGCCTCCAGATCGGACTGCGCTTCTTCGTAGCGCCCGAGAACGAGATCGAGCTGGCCGCGCAGACGCAGCGACGCGGCGATGTCCGGGTGATTCGGCCGCAGATGCGCACGCTGCAGCGACAGCGCCTGGTCGACCTTGGCAAGCGCGTCGGCGGAGCGGCCGTGGATGCGGTCGATCAGTGCAAGCTGATAGAGCGGCTCGGCAAGCTTGATGCTGTCGTCGCCGAGCGCGCGGCGGACGATCCGCGCGGCGTCGCTCAGCAGCGCCGACGCCTCGTCGTAGCGCTTCATCTTCGAGGCGATCTCGCCGAGCGTCAGCGCCGCGCTCGCCCAGTCCGCGCTGTCCGCGCCCATGATCTGCTTTTGCAGCGAGATGGAATGCTGCATGACGTCGTACGCCGCCTGATAGTTGCCGAGACCTTTCTGTACGTTCGCGATGTTTTGCTCGATGCCGGCAACGCGGTAGTCGTGCTCGCCGAACTGATCGAGATAGACGCCGCGCGCGCGTTCGAACCAGGACCGGGCGCTCTCCAGATTTCCCAGGTCGCGCTCGTTGAGACCGAGTTTGTTGTACAGCTCGCCGAGTGGCTTGCTGCCCATCTTGTTCGCTTCGACGACATCGAGTGCGGCGCGCAGGTCCCTGCTCGCCGACAGATTGTCGCCCATGGACCGGTAGACCGAAGCGCGTTGGGAATACCACGACACCCACTCTTCCAGCCCGTCGTTCGAACGGCAGCCCTTGAACAGCGGTTCGGCGCGCTCCAGGAGGGCCATCGCCTGCTGCGCATTGCCCTTGCGGTACTCCGCCCACGAGAGGAGGTCCAGCGCGCGGGCAAGGTCGATGGACTGGTCAGGCGTTCGATTCGGCGCGCTTTCGAGATTCGCGACGGCATCGTCGAGGATGCTTTTCGCCTTGGTCCACTCCTGCAACTGCGTGTAGATCTCGCCCACCTCCACCTGCAGGCTCCCGCGCTGCGCCGGATCGTCGGCGAACTGGGTGCCGATCTTGGCGGCGCCGAGGGCGAGGATCTCGTTCGCGGTCAGCTTGTCGCCGCGATTGATGCCGGGATCGGACACCTTGAACAGGTCGACGAGAAACTTGTTGATGCTGCTCGACCGCTTGGCCTCGGCCGTGGCGCGGCGCGCCTCCTCCTGGGCGAGCACGGCCCAGCGCTGCGCGACGAGCAGGGCGGCGACGATGGCGGCCAGCGCGAGAAAAGCGCCCAGGCTCGCGTACGGCCGCCGGATCAGGAAGCGCGACAGGCGATAGGTCCAGCCGGCGCGGCGCGCGACCACCGGCCTGCCCTGCAGGTAGGCGTCGAGATCGTTGCCGGCCTCGCCCATCGAGCGGTATCGCTCGCCGGGGTTTTTCGCCAACGCCTTGAAGACCACGGCGTTGAGATCGCCGGCGAGCTGGCCGCGCAGGCGCCGCCAGTGGGTGTCCTCGCTCCATCCGCATTCGGATCGCGATTTGCCCACCGCCACCGCGAGCGGAATCGGCAGATCCTCGGTGACCGCGCGCGACCACTCGTAGAGATTCGCCGGATTGGCCGCATACGGCAGGCGGCCGGTCAGCAGCCGATAGCACAGCGTGCCGAACTGGAACACGTCCGTCGTCACCGCCACCGAGCCGCCGTGGAACTGCTCGGGCGCCGCGTATTCACGCGTCATCGGCCCGTGCAGCGTCCGCGTCATCGGACTTTCCTCCGAGCCGTCGACGAGCTTGGCGATGCCGAAATCCAGGAGCTTCACGCGCCCGGCCTCGGTGACCAGGATGTTCGACGGCTTGATGTCCCGATGCACGATCAGATGGTTGTGGGCGAAGGCCAGGGCATTCGCCACGTCGACGAGCAAACGCACGCGATCGCGAACGGACGCAGCGTGCTTGCGGCAGTAGTCGACGAGGTTGTCGCCTTCGACGAACTCCATCGTGTAGTAGAGCTGCCCGTCGGCGGTCTCGCCGCCGTCGAACAGCGAGGCGATGTTGTCGTGGCGCAGGCGCGCGAGAATCTGCCGTTCGCGCTCGAAGCGGGCGCGGCCCGCCTCGTTGACGCCGCCGATGTCGAGCACCTTCAACGCGACGCGCTGGACGAATCCGCCTTGCGTGCGCTCGGCGAGATACACCGTGCCCATCCCGCCGCAGCCGAGCACCCTGAGCAGGCGATAGGAACCGAGCACGCGGCCGATCCTCGGGTCTTCCGCCTCGCCCAGCCGTTCCTCCACCGCCAGGGCGATCCTCTGCGGGCTCAGAACGATGGAATCCGTGTCCTCCGCGTTCTCCAGGCGCGAGCCTTCGTGCGCGACCCGCGCAACGATTTCGCGCAGGTCTTCCGGTATGTCGCGCGAGCCGGCGATGAACTCGGCGCGCGCGCGCTCCGACATCTCCAGCGCCCTTTCCACGAAGGGACGCAAGCGTTGCCAACGTGCGCGATCGTATTCAGGCATATCCGGCGCTGCAGCGAAGAACGGTCGGGGTCCGGACTTTAACGCAGGTCGCAGCGCCTTCGGCGCGTACGCGCACGGTACGCGGATATGCGTCGCAGTTTTGGCCCCCGGCCGGCGGACTTGCCGTAGTACCCGTAGGTCCGTGCCGAATCCTGCGCGGGCTTTCTCACACACACTCCGGAGTCCCCGCCGTGAACAAGCCGATCGTTGCAACCCAGCCTGCTTTCCCCTCGCCCGCCATCGCCAGCCCTGAGCGGAACCGTTCGAAACGCACCACGTCCGGGCTGTCCGCCGTCGCCGTGTTCGGCGCGCTCGCCCTGTGCGGCGCGGCCTCCGCAGGCGTCGTGCAGGAGCGGAATAAAACCATCGCCGTCCACTTCTTCGAGGAGGTACTCGACCAGGGGCACCTCGAACGCTACGCCGATTCGCATCGCAAGGACTTCGTCGTCCACGGCGACCACGGCAACACGGGATCGCTCGACGACGATATCGCCGCGGCCCGGGAAGAACGCGCGGCCCTGCCGGATATGCACGTGCACGTCGATCATGTGGTCGCCGAGAACGATCTCGTTTCGGTGACCTGGACCGCGAGCGGCACGAACACGCACGAAGGAATGGGCTTTCCCGCCACCGGCAGGCGCGTCGTCTCGACCGGAATGACCCTGTTTCGTTTCGAGGCCGGCAAGATCGTCGAGGAATGGAGCGTCTTCGACATGCTGTCGGTACTCAC
>CBJLOV010000247.1:0-5608 GCA_966424745.1 uncultured bacterium | reverse complement strand
CGGTAAGAATCGCAGCTTGATCTGTCTTTATCCGCGTCGATCCGCGTCCGAGAATGGCTCTTCAGTCGAAACCGTAATCGAGCCCCGCCCAGGCGCGCGTGAAGTCGACCAGCGCGGGCACCGGCGCGCCGCCTCCGCCGAGGGCGAGGCCCTTGGCGGCGTGATAGCGCTCGGCGCCGACGCTGAATTCCCAGCGGCCGACGGCTTTGCGGACATTTATACTTGTGGAAAATGCGCCGAACGTGCCGAGGCGGTAGTCGCTCGAATAGAACCTTTGCCCGGCCGGAGCGGCGAAGAACGGCGCGTAGAAGCGCGCGGCCGATTGGCTGTACCAGCGCAGCGACGGCACCAGGCGCCACCCGTTGCCTAGGCCCTGGTACCAGGAGGCCTCGACCGTGTGCGAGGTCAGCCCCCAGCTGTCCTGCGCGTAGCGGTAGTCGAGATGCAGGGCGGCGTCGATCTGCGCGTACGAGTGCCGATAGCGGAGCAGGCCGGCGGCCTCGACGCGGCGCTCGGGGCGGCTCTCGTGGCGGACGTCGTCGCCGTAGGCGAACAGCTTGTAGGGATCGGTGAGAAAGCCGTGCTCGAGATTGAGCTGTACGCCGGCCTGCAGCACCGAATCGCGGTCGAGCACCCAGGCCAGACTGCCGAACGCGGAGGCGGTGTTCTTCGTCGCCCGCGCGATGCGGCCATAGATCGCCGCATCGAACGGGCGGATCAAGTCGTGCGAGAAACTGCCGCCGTAACCGAGCGTCGTCGTCTGGTCGAGCGGCTGGCTGCGCTCGATGCCGGCCGCGGTCGCGTGATAGTCGCGCTCGGTCGAGTACGACGCGGTGTAGATCGTATTCGCGCTCGTGCCAGGATTCTGGGTCAGCGACGCCGACAGCGCGCTGCGATGGTCGCGGATCGTCGCGCCGCTGAGCACCTGCACGGGCCGCCCGTTCGCATCCGGCTCGACGAACAACGGCGACGAACCGCTCATCACTTCGTGCGTCGCGTCGAGCTTCACGCCCCAGGCGCCGCCGCCGAGCTTCGTGTCCAGACTGAGTTCCTGCGAGAGCACTCGATAGCGCTTCGGGTCGCCGATGACGGCGGACGCGTTGAGCGAGTCCTCCTCGTATTCGGAGAAACGGTAGCTGGCACGCGTGTCGGCGTTGTCGCTGTCGGCCGCTTTCGCCGCCTGCGACGCGGGCAGCAGAGCGGCGGCGGCGGTGAGCAGGGCGGCGAGGGAGGCGTTCGGGCGGGCCTTGGCGTTGCGGGTCGTCCGCTGGGGTCCGTCGTCGGCGGGTATCCGCGGTTCGTGCGTGATGTGAGGATCCGCGGCTTTCAGTTGCATCCGCATCCTCCGCCTGCCGCGCCGATGACGCCGCTCGATCCTTCCTTGCTGAAGTACGTGTGCTGTTTCAGCGCCGTCTGCACCGAGTCCGGATCCCAGCGCATGTCCCAGCGTGCCAGGCGGGCGCGCTCCCAGGGTTGTACCGGTGTGGCCGCGCAGGCGCCGAGGGCGGCAGTGCAGGCGAGCGTGCACGCGATGCGGATGAGCGAATCAGGGCGCATGGGCGGCCTCCTTGGTCAATTGGTCGATCTGCCGGCGCAGCACGTCGATGTCGGCGGCCTTGAAACCCTGGCCGCGCCAGCGCACCACGCCGTTGCGATCGATCAGGTAGGACGTCGGCATGCCGATCAGGCCATACGCCTTGGGCACTTCGCCTGCCGGATCGAGCGCGATCGGATAGCTGACCGGATGCGCGGCGAGAAATTTTTCCGCGTCGGCGCGCGTCTCGTCGACGTTGATCGCGAGGATGGCGAAACCGTCGTGCGGCAGCGAAGCGTACAGCTTCTCGTACTGCGGCATGGCTTCGCGGCAGGGACTGCACCACGAAGCCCAGAAGTCGACGAAGACGACCTTGCCGCGCGCGTCGGCGAGCCCGACGCGGGCGTCTTTGCCGAGCTGCGCCAGGCGGAAGTCGGGAGCGCGTTCGCCGACCTCGACCGCGCCGGCCGCGCCCCAGGCCGACAACGCCAGCGCGAACAGAACGGCGAGCAGAGAACGGCGGGGCCGGATCGAGTCCGGCCCCGCTGCGGGCGTGCGCGTCATGCTCACGGCCAGGCCATTCCCTGGACACCAGTCAGGCGCGTCAACTGCATCGACCCGCCGGTGTCGCCGGGCACGATCGGCATCCATTGCGCCATGCCGTTGTTGCAGTCGCTGAACTGCAGGGTCAGCGTGCCCCACTTGGTCCGCACGATCTTGGTCTTGTCGAAGTTCGGCGGGAACATGCCGCCGGTACCCTGGTAGGCATCGAGCGTCGCCGTGTTGCCCGAATAGGTACCCTGGCCGACCAGCCACAGGTTGTTGCCGTTGTTGTCGTAGACGTACCAGAACGCGAGGAAGCCGTTGTTGGGCAGCACTTCGACGTTGAAGCCGTGGCCCGACTGGGCCGGCAGGTACCAGGAGCCGGTGATGCCGGGCACGATCGAGAACGCGGGCGCGGCGGCGTTGACGGTCAGGCTCAGCGGCAGCGAGTGGGTCAGGTTGCCGGACGTGCCGGTGACGGTGACGTTGGCCGTCCCCGTCGCCGCGGAGGCGGCGGCGTTCAGGGTCAGCGTCGAGCCGGTAGTGCCGTTTGCGGCGAAGCTGGCGGTGACGCCGGAAGGCAGGCCGTTCGCGGTGAAATTCACACTGCCCGAGAAACCGTTGGCCGGCGTGATCGTGATCATATCGGTCGCGCTGCCGCCCTGGCTGAGGCTGAGGCTGGTCGACTGCGCGCTCAGACTGAAGTCCGCAGCCGGCGGCGGGCCGTAGGATTGCACGGTGACGCTGCCGGCCATGCCCGAACCGGCGCTGCCGTGGATCTGGCAGTGGAATCCGAACGTCCCGGCATTGTTGAACGGCACTTGCAGGGTCCATGTGCTCGAACTCGCCGAGCCGCTCGAGAACAGCCCGGAGGTGTCGGACACCACATTATGGAATCCTCCGGCATTGGTGAACGTGATCGTATCGCCCTGCTGGATGGTGAGAGAGGACGGATGGAACTGCAGATCGCTGCCGCCGACGGAGACGGCCCAGTCGGTGGCCTGGGCGAACGGCGCACCTAACAAGAGGAGCAGCATGAGCAGGACGGGTTTTCTGAAGAACATGACGCGCTCCATTTTGATGAGTCTGGAAAGGAATGCCGCGGGCCGACGGTCGCGGCCGCTTTGTGGCCCCGGCGTCGATGTATTCCCGGTCGAGGCGCCGAGGTTCATTGAACCGTCTCTCGGTCCGGCATTCGCGTTCGGTGGGAAAATTGCGCGCAAGATTGAACCTCCCGGCCCGGTCTCGGAATAGACGGGAATGGCAAGAGACGCGTCCATGTACTCCAGGCCGACTGGAACCGTGATCCCGCATGCGCTTACGCCCGCGCCGACGGGCGCGGAGGAAGCGGTGCTGGTCGAGCGCATCGCGCGCGGCGACATGCGCGCGTTCGAAGCCCTGTACCGCAACTACTTTTCGCGCCTGGCGCGGTTCATCGAGCGGATGACGCGCCGGCCCGAGCTGGTCGAGGAAATAGTCAACGACACGATGTTCGTCGTCTCCACGAGCGCGCACAAATACAACCACTCTTCCAAGGTGTCGACCTGGATCTTCGCCATCGCCTATCGCAAGTCGCTCAAGGCATTGCGCGACGTGGACGATCCCGTCGACCCGGGGGATGCCCCCGAGACGGCCGCCGACGCCGACCAGGTCGCCGAGCCGCGCGACGAAGCGGTGCGCGCCCAGCTGCGCCGGATTCTGTCGGAGGCCGTCGATGCACTTTCGCCCAATCATCGCGCGGTGATCGAGCTGACCTATTTCCACGAGGCCGGCTATCGCGAAATCGCGCAGATCATGGGCTGCCCGATCGAAACGGTGAAAACACGCATGTTCCATGCGCGGCGGCGCCTCAAGGCGCTGCTGCCGGAACGGCTGGAGGACATTCTGTGAGCGCGCGCATCGTGAATCTGGATTCGGCGCACAAGGAAGTGCGCGACCTGCTGCCCTGGTTCGTCATGGGCACGCTCGACGAGGGCGAGCGTCGCCACGTCGAAGAGCATCTGCAGGCCTGTGCGGCCTGCCGCGGCGAGGTCGAATGGGAACAGCAGCTGCGGGCGGCGAACAATGCCGCATTGCCGGAACGCGACGTCGATCGCGCCTTCGCGGCGATGCGCGCCCGCTTGCCCGCGTCGACGCGGAAGGTTTCGTGGCTCGAACGGCTGATGGAAAGCATGCGCCCGCGCCCGTGGGCAGGCTGGGCGCTGGCCGCGCAGGCCGCCGTGATCGTCGGGCTCGCCGTCGCGCTGTGGTCGCGGCCCACGCCGATCGGACCGGAGGAACACAGCTATCGCGCCTTGTCGCGCCCGGTTGCCGCCGAACCGTCCCGCATGGTCGTCGCCTTTGCGCCGCAGACCCCGTTGGCCGAGATGCGCCGCATCCTGCTCGCGAACGGGGCGCGCATCGTCGACGGACCCACCGCGGCCGATGCCTACATCCTTTCCATCGCGCCCGAACGGGCCGAGGCGGCCGTACAGCAATTGCGTGCGGAGCCGTCGGTGCTGCTGGTGCAATCGCTCGAGGCAAAGGTGACGCGTTGAAATCGACGTTCGCCAGGCTCGCGTGTCTGTTCGCCGCGTGGCTTGCGGGCGGGGCGGCGTGGGCCGCACCTGCGGAGGCGCCGCCGGCAGGCGACGTTTCGCACGAAATCCTCGTGATGCTGCGGCTGCCGCCTCCGCACTACCGCTCCGGCGTGAACTACGCCGGCGGCTACGCCGACGCGGCCGGCAGCGCGTCGCGCAGGCGCGTTGCGGAAAAGCTGGCGCAGGAGCAGGGCTTGGCCGTGCTGTCCGGCTGGCCGATGCCGACGATCGGCGTCGACTGCTACGTTCTGCGCGTGCCCGCGGGGACGAGCGTGGACGAAGCCGCACGGCGCGTTTCCCGGGACCGGCGCGCGGAATGGGCGCAGCCGATGAATCTGTTTCGCGCGCTCGGCACGAACGCGGGCGGCTCCGCCGGAAGCGCCAAAGAGTCGCTGTATGCGCTGCAGCCGAGCGCAAGGTTGTGGAAGCTCGCCGAAATGCACAAGGTCAGCACAGGGCGTGACGTGGGCATCGCCGTGATCGACAGCGGCGCCGACGCCGCGCACCCCGATCTGTCCGGCCGCATCGACGCCGAGCGCAATTTCGTCGACGCGCGCGAGCATGTCGCCGAAGCGCACGGTACGGCGGTCGCCGGCATCATCGGCGCGCGCATGGACCATGGCAATGGCGTGGTCGGCATCGCGCCGCAGTCGCGCCTGCTCGCCCTGCGCGCATGCTGGGAGGAATCGACGGCGTCGACGCTGTGCAGCAGCTTCACCCTGGCGCAGGCGTTGCAGTTCGCGATCGCCGAGGATGCGCAAGTGATCAACATGAGCCTCTCCGGCCCCGACGACCGTTTGCTCGCGCGACTGATCGACGCCGCCATCGAGCGCGGCGCGACCGTCGTCGGCGCGGTCGACGATGCGGCGGCGGACGGCGGTTTCCCCGCATCGCACCGCGGCGTGTTGGCGGTGTCGGATCGCTCAGGCAGAACATCCGCGCTGTCCGTGCC
>CBJLOV010000246.1:0-5664 GCA_966424745.1 uncultured bacterium | reverse complement strand
AATGGCGAGATGCAATGCCAATCGATTTTCCATCCCTTCCTGCTTCTTTGTGCTCTTGGTGTCTTCGTGGTGATCTTTTGATCTCCGCTTTCCCGGTGCAACCCGATGCCCAGCGAATCCGCGCCTAACGTTTCAGCGCCAGCACGACCACGCCCGCGCCGACCATCGCGATGCCGAACCATTCGCGCAGGGAAGGCCGCTCGCCGAGGAAGGCGAATGCGAACACCGCGACCAGGACCAGGCTGAATTTGTCGACGGGCGCCACCTGCGAGGCGTTGCCGATCTTGAGTGCGCGAAAATAGCAGACCCACGAGGCGCCCGTGGCGAGCCCGGAGAGGACGAGGAAGATCCAGGTTCGCGCCGACATTTCCAGCGGATTGTTCCATTTCCCCGTCGCGTAGACGAAGGCGCTGAGCACGACGATGATCACCGCGGTGCGGATCAGGGTGGCGAGGTCGGAATTCACCCCCTCGATGCCGATCTTGGCGAAGATCGCGGTCAGCGCCGCGAATACGGCGGAAGCGAGTGCCCAGAAAAACCAGCTGGAGGACGTTATGGCCATATGCGGTTCGATCCATTTCGTCGCCGCGTTATCGCGGGCCGGCGGACGGGCGTGCTTTTAAGCCGGCAACTTCAAATCCAGGCGGCGCGGTATATGCTCGCACATAGAACCACGAGCGGCACGCTCGGCACTCCGTTCACCCGTGGATACCTCAGGGTGAACGGAGTGCGTTTGCAACCGGCCGCTTTTCCGCAACGGAGATTTTTTGCGTTTTCTCCGTGTTCTCAGCGGCCCGCTCTCTTGCTCTGCCAGCTCCCGACCGCGTTTCGACGGGGAGCGGCGTATCAGTCTTCGCCCTTGCTGTTGGCGAACGCGCCCGGCTTCGAGCCGAAATCGCCATCGGCCTGGGCGGCCATGTAGGCGTAGACGGCATAGACCGCGGCATTCTGCGCGATTTCCTTCGGCTCGATTTTGTCGAGCGTGTCGTTCGGCGTGTGGTGGATGTCGAAGTAGTGCGTGCCGTCCTGGTCGAGCGACAGTGCGGCCATGCCTTTCTGATGCAGGGCCGACAGGTCCGAGCCGCCGTGGCCGGCGCCCTTGTCGTCGTACTCGACGCCGATCGGCTTGAGTACGGCGGCGATCTGCGCGATGGCGGCGCGCGCTTCGGGCTTCACGCTCGCGCGCAGGTTCCAGATCGGGGCGGCGCCGAAGTCCGACTCGCTGCCGAGCACGTGCTTGGCGACTTCGGCCGCATGCTTTTCCGCATAAGCCTTGCCGCCGTAGAGGCCGCCTTCCTCGTTGGCGAACGCGATCACGCGGATCGTGCGGTCGGGGCGCTGCGGCAGCTGCTTGATCAGATGCGCGGCGGCGGCGGCAATGGCCACGCCGGCTGCATCGTCGATGGCACCCGTGCCGGGATCCCAGGAATCGAGATGGCCGCCGATGTCGACGATCTGGTCGGGGTGCTTCTTGCCGGTGACCTCGCCGATCACATTGGCGCCGGTGTAGTCCCCTTCGAAGCCGACGTCGAGATCGAGCTTGATCGTCACCGGCTTGCCGTGGGCGAGCACGCGTTCCAGCTGGTCGGCATCCGGGTTGGACAACGCCGCGGCGGGAATGCCGTTCGCCTTGGCGTCGGCGAAACCGGTCACGCCGGTATGCGCCATGCGGTCCTTGGCGTCGGTGCCGGCCGAACGCAGCAGGAACGCCGCGGCGCCCTTGCTTGCCGCGAGCGGCGGTCCGCCGACGCGGATCGCGGAACCGGTGCCGTAATCGTGGCCGTCCTTGTGCCGCTGCATGCGGAAGCCGACGTAGACGATCTTGCCCTTCACCTGCGCCGGATCGGCGGCCTTGAGCGCATCGAGGCTGTCGAAACGGACGACTTCGGCGGTGAGGCCGCCGCTGGGCGTGGGGAAACTGTGTCCCAGCGCGATAAGCACGAGGTTCTGCGCGAACGGCGAAACGATCGCGCCGGCTTCGTGGCGGCGCACCCATTTCGGATAGGTGACCGGTTCCGTGTAGACCTTGTCGAAGCCAAGTTCCTTGAACTTGGCGACGACCCATTCGCGCGCCTTGGCGTCGTTGTCGCCCGCGGCGAGGCGCGGGCCGACTTCGGTGGTCAGGCCTTCGACGAACTTGTAGGCGGTGTCGTCGTTCATCGCGCGGTCGCGCAGCTGTTCGGCGGCGCGCACGGCGGCGTCGGGAATGCGGGTTTCGGCGGGGGCCGCCGCGGCGGTGGCGCAGGCGGCGGCGAGACTCAGAGCAAGCAGGTGCTTCACGATTAACTCCGGTGCTGACTTGGTCGGTGGGATGGTGCGGCGGCGCGGAGCATGGCAAGTCCTGCGCGCGTCTGCCAGTGCCACTTCGCCGCCGGACCGCGTGGCCGGCGGGAAGGGTGCGCATCCATTGCGGGCAAACAAAAAGGCGCGGCACAGGTGCCGCGCCTTTTCATTAAACGGTATGAGGGTTATTTCTTCAAGGCGTCGCGGATTTCGGTCAGCAGCTTTTCGGTCGGCGTCGGCTCCGGCGGCGCGGCAGGGGCTTCTTCGGCTTTCTTCGACATGGCATTGACGATCTTGACGACCAAGAAGATCGCCGCGGCGATGATGAGGAACTGGATGATCGTATTGAAGAACGTACCGATCTGGATCGCGACCTCGCCTTTGCCGTCCGCGCCGGCGGCTTTGAGTATCCACTTCCACGCGGAGAAATCGACGCCGCCGATCAACAGGCCGATCGGAGGCATGATCACGTTGTCGACCAGCGAAGTGACGATCTTGCCGAACGCCGCGCCGATCACGACGCCGACGGCGAGATCGACCACGTTGCCGCGCAGGATGAAAGCCTTGAATTCGGTAGCCAGACTCATGACGAGAACTCCATGGACTTAGGGGGCGTGCCGCGCCGTGCCCGGCGGAAGCGTGCACGGCGTCACGGATAATCTACACGAAGCCGCTGCGAAAGAAAGCGTCCGCGCTCCGTTTCAGCGCACGCGCCGGCGCAGGAATTTGAGTCCCGACCAGACCGCGCTCACCGCGCACACTTTCACGTCGACGAGGCCGAGCGGCAGTACCACTTCGCGCAGCGTGTCCTCGTCGACGTCGGTCGCCACCTTCGCCGATTTTTTCGGCCAGGAAATCCACAGCATGCCCTTGTCGTCGAGGGCGCCGATCAGGCCCGGCAGATCGCGTTCCAGCTGCGCGCGCGAGATGGCGAAGACGTGCGCGAAGTCACATTTGCCGCCCTTGTCCGCGACGATGGCGACCTGCGCGGCGTCGAAGCCGCACAAATCGAAGTAATCTTCGGGCGCCCGCGCCAGCCGCACGCGCAGACCCGGTTTCAAACCGAGCTTCTGCCAGAGCGGTTTGCCCGAGTAGCCGGCGGCGGAGGCGGGCGAAGCGGATTGGCGTGCGGTCGGCATGTTGCGCTCTCCGGAATGTCGAAATGCGTATGTCTCGTTCGTCGCAAGTTCGTCACGAGGCCGAGGGCGGAATCCGGTTCCTCGCCGTCCTACGCGAACCGGCGGCATTCTGACACTTGTCATTCCGCATTCGTGAGGATCGTCTCTGCCGCGCAAACTATGACGGCGGCAGTCTATGGCACACTTGGGAGTACCGGTGGACGCAATGGGCATCATGGACAAATCGGATCTGTTGAACGAATTGCGCATCGGCAAAGCGGATCGCGACGATCATGCCGGCGGCGGTTCGCGTCGGCTGTGGATCGCGGCCGCGCTCGTCGCGCTGCTCGTCCTCGGCGGCGCGGCCTGGTACTTCCTCGCCGGCGGGGCCAAAGCATACGAAGTCGAGGCCGCGACCGCGGCCGCGCCGGCCGCGGGCGGCGCCGACACTTCGGTGCTGCAGGCGACCGGCTACGTGACCGCGCGCCGCTCGGCGACCGTGTCCGCACAGATCACCGGAACCTTGACCGAAGTGCTGATCGAAGAAGGCGACCGCGTCGAGAAAGGCCAGGTGCTCGCGCGCCTGGAAAGCACCGCCTGGCGCGCCGGACTCGAACAGGCGCAGGCCGGTTCGCGCGCGGCGCAGGCCCTGCTCGTGCAGTACCAGGCGCAGCTCGCGCAGAATCAGCGCGACCTCAAGCGCGCCGAGGATCTCGTCGCACGCAAGCTCGCCTCGGTGCAGTCGGTCGAACTCGCGCGCACCCAGGTCGACTCGCAGTCCGCCGCGGTCGCCGCGCAGCGCCGCCAGGTCGAGGTGTCGCTGGCGAACGTGCAGGCCGCGCAGGTGCAGCTCGATTACTGCACGGTGCGCGCGCCGTTCACCGGCATGATCACGGCGAAGGCCGCGCAGGTCGGCGAAATCGTCTCGCCCTTGTCGGCCGGCGGCGGCTTCACCCGCACCGGCGTCGGCACGATCGTCGACATGGATTCGCTCGAGATCGAAGTCGACGTCAACGAGTCGTACATCAGCCGCGTCGTGCCGAAGCAGAGCGCGCAGGCCGTGCTCGACGCCTATCCGGAATGGAAGATTCCCGCGCACGTGATCGCGATCATTCCGACCGCCGACCGCGGCAAGGCCACGGTCAAGGTGCGCATCGGCATCGACGGGAAGGATCCGCGCATCCTGCCCGACATGGGCGCGCGCGTGTCGTTCTTCGAGGACAAGCCGGCGACGGCGAACGCGCCGCCGCCCAAAGGCGTGCTGGTGCCGGCGTCGGCGATCGCCAAGCGCGACGGCAAGGATACGGTGTTCGCGATCGACGCCGATCGCGCGCGCGCCAGGACGGTGACGCCGGGCCAGACCTACAACGACCTGCGCCTGGTCGAAGGCATCGCCGCCGGCACGCGCGTGGTCAAGCAGCCGCCCGCGGACATGACGGACGGGGCGCGAGTGGCGATCAAGACGGCGAAATAATTTTCGCGCGGCCGTCGAAAACGCGCCTTCCCGCTCGTCATGTTGCAAAGATCGGCCTTCGCCTTCCCCCGGCGGCAGAGGCGGAAAATTTGAATCGAGGAGTTAACGCATGAGCACACTGGTCGAAATCCGCAATGTCAGCAAAACCTACGAACGCGGCAGGCAGAAGGTCGAAGTGCTGCATCACATCGACCTCGAAATCGCGCAGGGCGATTTTCTCGCCCTGATGGGGCCTTCCGGCTCCGGCAAGACGACCCTGCTCAACCTGATCGGCGGGCTCGACTCGCCGACCCAGGGTGAGATCAGCGTCGGCGGCCAGCGCATCGACAATCTCAACCAGGGCGCCCTGGCCAAATGGCGTGCGTCCAATGTCGGCTTCATCTTCCAGTTCTACAACCTGCTGCCGATGCTGACCGCGCAGAAGAACGTCGAGCTGCCGCTGCTGCTGACCAAGCTCGGTGCGGCGCAGCGCAAGAAGAACGCCGCGATCGCGCTGCAGCTCGTCGGCCTCGCCGATCGCGCCGGACACAAGCCGACCGAGCTGTCCGGCGGCCAGCAGCAGCGCGTCGCGATCGCGCGTGCGATCGTTTCCGATCCGACCTTGCTCGTCTGCGACGAGCCGACCGGCGATCTCGATCGTCAGTCGGCCGAAGAGGTGCTGGGTCTGCTGCAGACGCTGAACCGCCAGCACGGCAAGACCATCGTCATGGTCACGCACGATCCGAAGGCGGCCGAGTACGCGAGCCATACGCTGCACCTCGACAAGGGCACGCTGGTCGAGCAGGCCGC
>CBJLOV010000245.1:0-5669 GCA_966424745.1 uncultured bacterium | reverse complement strand
CAGTGTCGCCTTGCCCGCCGCGTCGCGGCTCACGCGGATGTCGTAGCGCCGACCGCGGAAGGCGACGTTCTGCAGCTTCAGCGATTTCCACTGCGCCGGCAGTATCGGCGGGTAGGCCGCGTTCAGCCCCGATTCTTCAATGCGCAGCCCGGCCAGGCCGTAAATCAGGTTCTGCAGGAATCCGGCCGCCGCGGTAATGAAGTAGCCGGTGTTGTTCGTCGCCGTTTCGGTGCGCACGTCGAACGGCGGCTTGACCACGCCGCCGGTGAAATTCTTCTGCAGCCAGGCGACGGCGTGCGCGTCGTCGCCGACGGTCGCGGCCGCGATGGACAGCGGCGCGAGGCCCATGCTGTTCGGATCGTGGCTCGAGGCGAGGACCGGGCCGATCGCCTGGTCGTAGTTGTTGCGGCGTACCTGCGGGCTCATCGCCAGATCGAGCGCGGGCAGCGACAGCATCGGCAGGGAGCTGCCGCCCCACGTGTCGAGATCGTGCGGCACGCTTTCGTCGAAATGCAGATGATGCTGCGCGGCCGCGTCGAACGGGATGTGCAGTTTCGCCGCAACGTCGGCCCAGCGCGGATCGGCTTTTTCGCCGACGACGGCCGCCGCCTGCGCGGCGATGCGCAGCGCCTTCGCCGCCGCGGCGTTGGTGTAGGTGTCGTTCGGCACGTCGTTGTAGTCCTCGTCCACCGAGGTGACGTGGAGGATGTCGTAGCGCTGTTTTTCCGCATTCCAGGTGGCGCGGCTCGCCCAGAAATCGGCGATGTCGCGGATCACCGGCCAGCCGTGCTGCTTGAGCCAGGCGCGATCGTGCGTGGCGAGCCAGTATTGCCATTGCGCGATCGCGATGTCCGCATTGACGTGGATTTCGCGTTCGCCGAGCACGTGGGCGAAGTGCGGCGTCTGCTCGGTGCCGTTCTCCGGGTCCGCTTCCCATGGGTATTTCGCGCCCGCGTAGCCGGCGGCCTTCGCCCGTGCCTGCGCGGCCGCGAGCGTGCGTGCGCGGAACATCACCAGCGACTTGGCGCGTTCCGGATGGAGCAGGAGCAGGGCCGGGAAGACCCAGAAATCCGAATCCCAGAAGACATGCTCCGCATAGCCGGGCGTCAGCGCGCAGGCGCCGATCGCCCAAGCCGTGTCCGCCGTCGACGACGACAACAGGTAGTACAAATCCGAATGCACGGCGCGCTGCGCCCGCTCGTCGCCGTCGATGACGATGTCGGACTGCCACAGCTTCGCCCATGCGGCGCGATGCGCGGCCAGCAGTTTCTCGAAGCCGCCGCTGCGTGCGGCGGTCGCCAGAGCCAGATCGGCCTTCGCATCGCCCGCGGGCGAAGGCGACGTCCGCGCTTCTTGCGCGACGAAAGATTGGCGCGTATCGCGCCCGGCTTGACTGCGCACGGCGCTGCTCCAACCTTCGCGCGACGCGGCAACGTACTTGGTAAAGGTATACGTCTTTCCTTTTTCCACTTTTACCGAAACGTTCAGCGCGAGCCGGTACGGGCTTTGGTAGAGTTCGGCGCGCGTCGGCGCCGTATTCTCCGGCAGCTCGATCGCCGCCGCCTGCGCCATCGCCAGACCCTGTTCTGCTCTGGCGTCGAGCCATAGGGTCAGCGCCTTGGCGTCGCCGTCGGCGGCGCCGATGTGCACGTCGCCGTGATACCAGACCGGCGCGCGGTCGGGCGTGGCCGGCGGTATCGCCGCGAACTTCATCTGGCGCGCGGCCACGGCTTCCTGCATCTCGTCGCCGCTCAGCTTCGCCAGCGGCAGGCGCGGCTGGTACGGCGCCCACAGATTGAATGCGAACGACAGCTCCACCTCGCCGGCGAAATCCGGCGTGAGCGTGAGCCGTGTCGCCGCGAGATGAGGCGAGGCCTGGCTGACGAAGGTGACGACTCTCACCCTGGTCGATTTGCCGTGGTCGACGTAGCGGTAGCCGGTCGTCAGGGTCGCCTCGCGCAGGTCGAGCGTCTGCACGTAGTCCTGGAACAGCAGCGGACCGAGGCCGGCCTGGTTCATCCAGAAATGCCCGGCCGCGGACCGGCCGGTCGAATAGTCGATCTCGGTCCAACCGGGAATCGCGGCGGGGCGCGAGAAGTCGTCCCTGGCGTAGTCCATCAGGCCGACCAGGTAGGACAGGTTGCCCTCGGTGCCGCGCGGGCCGGTCAGGGTCGAGACGTAGCCGTTGGCGAGATAGCCCGGAAAGTAGCTGTCGAAATCTTTCGACGTCGCGGTCAGAGTGAAGTCCGCATCCGAAGCGAAGACGCTGCCGCCCGTACAGGCGAGGCAGAGCAGGGCGAAGCGCGATAGGTTCATGGGCGTTTTGGAATCAGGGAAAGGTCGGAGCAGTGAGGCGAATCCCGCTGCTCGCCGAGGCGACGTCAACGCGGACAAGAGCCGGTCAAAACGGGCAAAAGCGGATTTTTTCGTTGGCTTGATCCGCCCTCATCCGTTTTGGTCCGCGTCAAGAGTGGTTGCGAAAATGGAAGGCGGGATGCGCCGCTGCGCGGCGGCTCCCGCCCTACAATACGGCGTGTGTTTTCGCTGCGAGGGAGCGACGAATGGCAGGCAGTTTCAGTTTCACGTTCAAGCCGCCGGGCGACCGCGCTCAGCCGGTGCTCGGTTCGGGATCGACGGCACAAGGTCGCGCCGCCGGCGACGCCGCATCGACGGCGAAGCTGGAGCCCTACGATCTGTTCCCCACCCGCATCTGGCAGGCGCATCCGCTGCCGGCGGGGGCGCAGATGCAGGCCTGGGTGAGCGAGGTTCTGGCTTTGCGCGCCGCCAGTCCCAAGCCGGCCGGCCGCACCAATCGCCGCGGCTGGAACAGCGAAGACATGGCCGTACTCGAACGGCCCGTGTTCGCGCCGCTGCGGCAGTCGATCCGTGCGGCTTGTGCCGCGGCGCTGCGCGAGATGGGACAGAACGACGTGGCGTTCCATCTGCAGTCGTGGATCAATCTGCACGACCGCGGCGGTTTCAACTATGCGCACGTGCACGAGGGCTCGCTGCTGTCGGGCAGCTTCTACCTGCAGGTACCGCCCGGTTCGGGCAAGTTCGTGTTCCGCGACCCGCGCCCTGGTGTGTTGCACGGTTACGTCAAGGGTGCGGTGGCGAACGGTTATGCCGACATCCACCTGACCCCGGATACCGGCCTGCTCGTGTTGTTTCCGTGCTGGATGGAGCATTACGTCGAGCCGCACGACAGCGACGAGCCGCGCATCGTCGTCGCGTTCAACGCGATCGAAGGCGCGGGTTGATACTCGGCTGCGCACAGCGGGCTCGTTCTGCATTGTCCGACCACGAAAAAAACAAAAAAGACTGGACCGCGGAGAACACGGGAACACGAAGACAGATCAAAAAGACGTCGGCGCGAGGAATCGGCCAATCTTCGCTATTTTCCTTCCCGGTTCTTCTGTGTGTTCTCCGCGATTCAATCTCTTCCTTCAGCGCTCCGGCACGACGTCGAACGCGACGGTCAGCCGCGTGCGTGCGCTCTTGAACGGCATCGTCCCGTGCCAGAGATACGAGGGAAACAGCACGAGCATGCCGACTTCGGGACGCACGATGTGTTCTGCGTGCAGGGCGGGCGTGGTGATCAGGCCCGGCTCGCCGAAGGTCAGGCAGCCGGCGTTCTCGTTCGCATCGGTGCCGAGGTCGGGCAGTTCGATGTAGCAGGCCGATGAGATCCAGCCGCGCGGATGCACGTGGTTCATGTGGAAGCCCGACGCGCGCAGCCGCACCGACCAGCTGCCGTTGAAGCGGTAGCGGCCGCTGTCGCGCCGGCGCAGCGGTTCCGGGCCGTTGCGGATATGGTCGAGGTAGCGGCGGATCGGCGTGTCGAAGGCCTGGAACAGGGCGTGGATCGCGGGATCTGCGCTGCGCGTCAAATCCTCGGTCGTTTCGGTGCCGTGGCGCAGCGACTGGAACAGCAGCGGATGGCCGTGCGGGTCGTGCAGGCGAGCGAGGCTGCGCTCGAGGTCGGCGAAGAAGCTGGCGAGGTCGGGCCACGGCGCCGGCGCTTCGAGGCGCTGCGGCAACACCCATTGCGCGTAGTCGCAGTACTCGCGGTAGCGCGGGTCGTCGAGCAGGCGCCAAGCCGTCGTCTGCAAGGCGATGAAGTATTGATCGTCGGGCGCGGCGCCGAGCAGTGTCTCGCAATGCGGCAGCGCGGCACGCGCATCGCCGACGCCGAGCAGGGCGGCGGCGAGCAGACTGCGCGCGGCGGCGTTGGCCGGCATCAGGCCGGATGCGCGTTCGGCCAGGGGCAGGGCGAGGGCGGGATCGAAATCGAGGGCGGCGAGCCCGGCGCGTACGAGCAGGGGCGGCGGCGCCTGCGGATGCCCGGCCTGCTGCGCGAGGCAGGCATAGGCGCCGCGCGCATCGCCCGCGCCCTGCAGGATCGCCGCCTTCGTCGCCTGCAGCGCGTTGTCGTTGGGGAACTTGCACAACGCCTCGTCGAGCATCGCGGTCGCTTCGGCGCTGTTGCCCGTGCGCATCCAGACGAGGCGGGCAAGATGGCTGTGCGCTTCGGCGAGACGCGGATCGAGATGCAGGCATTCACGCAGTGCGGCTTCGGCGCGATCGAATTCGCCGAGCGCGATCAGGCTGCGGGCCCGGGTCTGCAACAGCACGGCGTTGCGATGGCCGCGCATGAGCGTGGCCGCGGCGAGGCGTTCGGCTTCGGCGGGTCGGTTCGCGGCGTCGAGCGCGATGGCCAGGGCCTGCGCCACGACGGGATCGTCGGGCCTGGCCTGGGCGGCGCGGCGATAGTCGGCGACGACGCCGTCGAGCCGGCCGAGCGCGGCCGCGGCGGCGACATGCTGGACGACGAGCCCGGCGTCGGCCTGCCCGCCCGCGCACAGCGGCGCGGCGACGGCGAACGCGTCGGCCGCGCGCTGCGAGTCGTTGTAGTGGCGGGCGAGGAGAAGCGCGGCATGCGGCAGCCGCAGCGCCGCGCGCTGCAGCAGCGGTTCGGCTTCGCCGCTGCGCCCGCCGTTGAGCAGCAGCTCGCCGAGCGCGGCCAGGGTCGGCGTCCAGTTCGGATCGAGGTCCAGGGCCCGGCGCAGAATCCGCTCCGCGGCATCGACGTCGCCGAGCGCCTGCTTGGTGCCGGCGTAGAGACGCTGCGCTTCGACGAACTCGGGATGTGCCTCGACGAGAATCGCCAAGCCGTCATGCGCCGCGCGAAAATCGCCGGCCCGCAGCAGCGCATCGATGCGGCGAATGATGTCCTGAGGCGGAGTGGTGGGCGGCATCGAAATTTCCAAGAGCTTTGGACCACGGATTACACGGATAGCACGGATCGAGCAAAAAAAGTGAATCCGCTTTTTATCCGTGTAATCCGCGTAATCCGTGGCCAAAATCGCTCTTGTGAAGACTTGCCAAACAGATGGCCTTCATCGTCAGGGGAGAAGGTTGGGCTGAGGGGGCTCTAGATCTGGTAGGGAGAAATGAAGTGCCGTCTGTTTCCTAAGCGCTTGTTCACGATCTACTGCAGCACGTTAAAAACGTCCACAACTATATCGGCACTGCCTTGTTCGTAGGGGTTGGATTCATCGAACCCGCGCTTTTCGTCAACGAAAGCAAAGGCCGGGCTCGATGAATCGAGCCCCTACGCAACGTTTTCCGAGATCGTGAACGGGCTCTTAGTGGCAATTGTCACAGCC
>CBJLOV010000244.1:0-5705 GCA_966424745.1 uncultured bacterium | reverse complement strand
TTCAACGTGGCGACGCAGAACACGACGGCGCCGCCGAGCGGTTGCTCGACGAGCGGTCAGGTGTGTGCCACGCCGCCGACCACGTGTCCGGCGACGAACGCCACTTGCGCGAGTGTGCCGACATCGACCGCGGCGGTCATGGTGGCGAAGAGCGTCGACAGCTCGACGCCGAATCCGATCGGCGCCGGCCAGGCGGCGGTATTCGACCTGACGGTCACGAACACGGTGACAGGTACGACGGCCGCGGCGGGATACCAGTTCTATGAAGTGGTGCCACAGCAGACGACGTTTACCGGCATCAGCAACGGCACGACCAACTGCACGCTGCCGGCCGCCGCAGGCACCTTGTGCACGATCACGGTGACGAACCCGATCGCAGCCGGCACGCCGCAGGTGTTGAAGCTGACGTTCACCACGGCCAGTCCGCTGGCGGCGGGAACGACGAGCCTGTTCAACCTGGCGACACAGAACACGGCCACGCCGCCGAGCGGCTGCTCGACCAGCGGACGGGTCTGCACGACGCCGCCCACCACGTGTCCGAGCGGGGATGCCTGTGCGTCGGTGACGACGGCGCAGGCCGACATGCAGGCTTCGGCTCCGACCACCGTTCCCGGCACGATCGGCATGCCGGTCACGGTGGCGACGACGTGCAAGAACGCCGGACCCGATCCGGCCGTGAGCCCGACCTGCATGATGAGTTTCCCGGGCGGCACGCCGGCCGGAGCGACGACGATGTGCACGCCGGCACCGGCACCGAATCCGCTGCCGGTCAATGGAGCGATCACGTGCACGACCACGTTCACGCCGACGAGCACGGGGACGATCCGGGTCGTGACGACCGCGGGCAGTTCGACGCTTGACCCGAATACGGGCAACAACACGGCGACGACGAGTGTGGTCACGCCCAGCTCGGCCGCGGTGACCGCGGTGAAAACCTTGGATGCGTCGACCTCCACGCCGATCGTCGCGGGGCAGTCGATCACCTACGACTTGACCGCGACGAACACCGGCGGCACGGCGGTGGCCGGATACGCGGTGAACGAAGTGATCCCGGCAAACACGACCTTCGTTGCGGCGACGAGCGGCACGGTCGCGGCGACGAGCAACTGCCTCGGTGGCGAGACGGCGGGTACCTTGTGCCAGATCATCTTCGCCGGCGTGCCTGCCCAGGTGGGAACGACGCCGGGAACGGCGAACGTGAAAGTGACGGTAAAAGCGGAGAGCCCGCTGCCGAGCGCGACGACGTTCATCGCCAACGAAATCACCGAGCCGGCGACGTGCACCGGCGCGACCTGCGCATCACCGCCGCCGCCGACCGGCTGCACGGCGAGCCCGTGTACGCCGCCGACTTCGTGTCCGGCGAACGACCCGCTGTGCGTGCAGACGCCGGTGGCGATCGCCGACATGCAGGCGACCGGCCCGACGGCGGTGCCTGCAACGATCGGCACGCCGGTGACGGTGACGACGGCCTGCACGAACGGCGGGCCGAATGTGGCGGCGAACGCCGCGTGTACGGTGACGGGTGCCCCGGCCGGAGCGACCACGACCTGCAGCCCCACCGTGCCGGTGACCACGCTGGCCGCGGGCAGCGCCATTACCTGCACGACCACGTTCACGCCGACCGGTGCGACGCCGCTGACGATCGTGACGACGACGCACAGCGACACGCCCGATCCGAATCCCGCCAACGACACGGCGACGACCACGGTCAGTCCCGGCCAGATCACGCCGACGCCGGATTTCGCCACGACGCCGTTCAACACGCCGGTCACGATCAACGTGACCGAGAACGACACGGCGGCCGGCTCGACGATCAATCCGGCGTCGGTGGTGCCGACGCAGCCGGCGCACGGCACGGTCGCGTGCGACACGCTGGGCAACTGCACCTACACGCCGGCCTCGGGCTTCACCGGCGTCGATACGTACACGTACAGCGTGTGCGACCACTCCGGTCCGCCGCCGCGCTGCGGTTCGACGACGGTGACGATCGCGGTGGGGCCGGAGGCGACGCCCGACACGCTGACGACCCAGCAGGGCACGCCGGCCGGCGGCAATGTGTCGACCAATGACGTGTATCCGCCGGGCTCGACGTTCGTGGTGGCGACCAATCCTGGCCACGGTACGGTGACGATGAATCCGGACGGCAGCTACACCTACACGCCGGCCGCCGGGTATGCCGGCACGGATACGTTCACCTACACGGTGTGCGAACCGGCGCCGTACCAGACGCTGTGCAGCACGGCGAGCGTGACCGTCACCGTGAAGCCGAACCTGTTCGATCCGCCGTTCATCAGCAAGATCGTGTCGCAGGTCGACGCCAAGACGCTGCACTGGTCGATCACGGTCGACAACAATGCGAACGCATCGGCGCAGGTGGTCCAGATCCGCGATCCGCTGCCGGCCGGCCTGACCTTTACCAGCGGCGTAGTCAGCTGCCAGGCATTCGGTGCGTCGACGGTCAGCGACTGCGCCTACGATCCGGCGAACAATCGCATCCTCGCCGATGCGGTGCTTGCTTCGGACAAGGGAGTGACAGTCGCGTCGACAGCGCCGAACCGTTTGGAGGTTTCGTTCGACACGCAATACGTCGCGGCTCCGACCCCGGTCACCAACATCGCACAGGCCTGCTGGGATGCGGTCAACGATTCGACCGCAGTGTCGAGCTGCGTGCAGGCCGTATCGGCGCAGGTGAGCCATGCACCCGTCACGCCGCTTACCCCGGTCAGGCCGATCCCGATCGGCTCGCGCTGGATGTTGTGGCTGATGGCATTGCTGCTGATCGGCGCGGGGTGGGCCGGCGGGATCGGCAAAACCGGGCCGAGGAAAGGGTGGGCCTTCCTGCGACCCAAACCGTCGAAGAACGGACGGTCGACTTGAACAGACGCTGCTCAGTAGCGGGTGGAAGCACGATGAACGCGGAAAAAATAGCCGCGTTCATTGCCGAAGTACGGCGTTGACTGCATCGCAGGAAAGCGGTGCGAACAAGGAGCGTTGCACAAGGACGTCGTGGATGGCGGGCCTCTCCTCGCGGGAGGCCCGCCATCCCTTTGCTCGCCGGGGCTAAGAGGCAGAGCGCATGACGGGGCTGGGTTATCGATAACGAACGGTCGCGGTTCGATCTCTCGAATCTGTTCGACCGGAGGCGTCGACCGTCATCTATCGAACGATCGCCGTCGAGCCCGGGGAGGATGCCGTCGAACATGCGCCGGCAGGGCGCGTAAATCGGTGGCAAAGACCCTGCACCGCTCACGTCGGCCGCGAGCGGACCAGGCAAAAGCCAAAGCGCCGATAACCCGCCGAACAGAGTCGGTGAAACCGACGCGGCAAAGTCGGTTTGTGGAGCCCGTAGGATTTCGATTCCAGGCTCGATGCCGTCGGTGCAATCCAGCTTCCGTTGCCTCTTCATCGCGCGTACCATCGCCGCTTTGTTTCAACGGGAGAGGGAAATGAAATTCGGGTTGATCGGCGGGGTTTTGTTGTGCAGTGCGCAAGCACTCGCGTCGGTGCCGCATCCGTTCGGCATCCATGATCTGGTCATGCTCGATCGCGTCAGCGATCCGCAGATTTCGCCCGACGGCAAGCGCGTCGTCTACCAGGTGCGCGAAACCGACTACGAGAAGAACAAAGGCAGGAACGGCCTCTGGCTGCTCGATCTCGGCAATCCGAAGGCCGAGCCCGCACGCCTGACCGACGCGGCGGTCAACGCCACATCGCCGCGCTGGTCGGCGGACGGCGCCGCGGTGTACTACCAGGACAAAGGCCAGGTCTGGCGTATGCCGGTCGGGGCAAAAGGCGCTGCGGTGCAAGTGAGCGACCTCGCGCTTGACGTCAACGCGTACAAGTTTTCGGCAGACGGCAAGAAACTGCTGCTGTCCGTCGATACGTTCCCGGACTGCGGCAAGGACGGCGATCCGATCGCCTGCACGAAGAAGCGCCTCGACGACAAGGAAAAGAGCAAGGCAAGCGGGCGCCTCTACGACAAGCTGTTCGTGCGCCATTGGGACGCCTGGGCGGACGGGCGCCGTTCGCAGTTATACATTGCATCATTGGATACAAATGGAAAATTGGCCGGTGCGCCTAAGCTGATCAGCCGGGGAATCGACGGCGACGTGCCCTCCAAACCCTTCGGCGGCGACGACGAGTTCGAGTTCTCGCCGGACGGCGCAACGGTGTATTTCAGCGTGCGCATCGCCGGCAACAGCGAGCCGTGGTCGACGAACTTCGACATCTATTCGGCCGCGGCCGACGGCGGCGCGGCGCCGAAGAACCTGACTGCCGCCAACCCGGCCTGGGACACGGCGCCGGTGCCGTCTGCCGACGGCAAGACGCTGTACTACCTCGCGATGAAGCGCCCCGCGTTTGAAGCGGACCGCTTTGCGATCATGGCGATGGATCTCGGCAGCGGCTCGACCCGCGAAGTCGCTCCGCAGTGGGATCGCTCCGCCGGCGGGCTGAAGCTGGCGAAAGACGGCAGGACGCTGTTCGCCACCGCGGACGACAACGGCGAGCATCCGCTGTTCGCCATCGATGCTGCGACGGGCAAGGTGAGCAAGATCGCCGGCGACGGTTCGGTGCACGAGTACAGTGTCCGCGGCAATACGATCGTGTTCTCGCGTACGACGCTGAAGACGCCGGCGGACCTGTTCCGCGTCGCCGCGAGCGGCGGCAAGGCTGCCGAGCTGACCAATCAGAACTCGACCAAGATGGCCTTCGTCGAGACCGGTGCGTTCGAGTCGTTCACGTTCGAGGGCGCCGGCGGCGACAGCGTGCAGGGCTACGTGGTCAAGCCGGTCGGTTTCGACAAGGGCAAGAAGTATCCGGTCGCTTTCCTCATCCACGGCGGCCCTCAGGGGGCGTTCGGCAACGACTGGAGCTACCGCTGGAATCCGCAGACCTACGCGGGCCAGGGCTTCGCCGTCGTCATGGTCAATTTCCACGGTTCGACCGGCCACGGCCAGGCGTTCACCGACTCGATCTCGGGCGACTGGGGCGGCAAGCCGCTCGAGGACCTGCAGAAGGGTTGGGCGGCGGCGTTGGAAAAATATACTTTTCTCGACGGCAGCCGCGCCTGCGCGCTCGGCGCGTCCTACGGCGGCTACATGGTTTACTGGATCGCAGGCAAGTGGAACCAGCCGTGGAAGTGCCTCGTCGACCACGATGGCGTGTTCGACAACCGCATGATGGGCTATTCGACCGAAGAGCTTTGGTTTTCGGAATGGGAGAACAAGGGCACGCCGTGGGAAAAGCCCGAGAACTACGAGCGGTTCAACCCGGTCAACCACGTCAAGGACTGGCGCGTGCCGATGTTGGTGATCCACGGCGAACAGGACTTCCGCATTCCGGTCGAGCAGGGCATTGCGGCGTTCACCGCCTTGCAGCGACGCGGCATTCCGAGCGAGCTGCTCGTCTTCCCGGACGAGAACCACTGGGTGCTCAAGCCGCAGAACAGCGTGCTCTGGCACGATACGGTCAATGCCTGGTTGAAGAAGTGGACGGCGCCGTAGCGGCCCGATTGTTTGGTTCGTTGTTTCAGCGCGAGTCGGAATCCGGCCCGCGCTCTTTGTTCGTCATCTCCGCTTAGGGGAGGCTTTCAACACCCGTAGGACTGGTCATCCAGTTCTAGCTTTGGCTCTTGATCTTTGCGGTTGGTTCAAGAGCCAAAGTTCGCACTCGCCGTAGGGCGGGAGAAGCGAAGCGTATCCCGC
>CBJLOV010000243.1:0-5721 GCA_966424745.1 uncultured bacterium | reverse complement strand
CCCCTCCCCCCGCGGTGGTCCTGCCGCGCGCCGCTGCGGAGGCAGCCGCCCCCTCGGCCGCGGCGGCCGGAGCCAACGTTTCGGTGGTGCGCCTGCCTCAAGTCCACGATACGGTCCGGCAAGGCCTGGTCAGCTACGCCATCGCGGTGGCGCGCGAAAAGCACAGGTCGGCCTATGTGGGCGAGGGCAACAACCGGTGGCCGGCCGTGCATCTGTCCGATGCCGCACGTCTTTACCGGCTCGCATTGGAAAAGGCGCAGCCCGGCGCGACCTATCACGCGGTGGCCGAAGAAGGCGTGCCCGTGCGCGATATCGCCGAAGTGATCGGCCGCAAATTGAAAGTCCCGGCCGTATCCATCGCCGCGGAGGAGGCCGCCGCGCATTTCGGCTGGCTCGCGATCTTCGCCGGACGCGATGCCCCCGCCTCCAGCGAGTGGACGCGGAAACGGTTGGGCTGGTCGCCGACCGGCCCCGGCCTGATCGCGGACCTCGAGCGGCTGGAGGGCGCGGCGGCCTGAGCGCATCCGCTTTCGGTGGCCGCGTTCACGGCAGCCGCCGAAGGTTCCCGGTCATTCGTCGGCGAAGCGATAGCCGACGCCGACCTCGGTCAGCAGGTGTTTCGGCTGCGCGGGGTCGGCCTCGATCTTGTGGCGCAGCGCGCGCATGTAGATGCGCAGGTAGTGCGGCGACTCGACGTGCGCGGCGCCCCAGACTTCCGCGAGCAGCTGGCGGTGGGTCAGCACTTTGCCGCGATGGCGTGCGAGCGCGGCGAGCAGACGGTATTCGATCGGCGTCAGGTGCACGTCGACGCCGCCGCGCAGTACGCGGTGGGCGGCGAGATCGACGATGAGATCGCCGGCCTCGATGCGCGCCTCGGGTTCCGTCGCTTCGTTCTTGGCGCGATGGCGTTCGGCGACGCGCAGGCGCGCGAGCAGTTCGCCGATGCCGAACGGCTTGGTCAGGTAGTCGTCGGCGCCGAGGTCGAGCGCGCCGACCTTGTCGGCCTCGCGGCTGCGCGCCGAAAGCACGAGGATCGGCCGCGCGTACCACTCGCGCAGCCGTGCGATCACGTCGAGACCGGAGATGTCCGGCAGGCCGAGATCGACGATCGTGATATCCGGCTGGCGCAGCGCCGCGTCGCGCAGTCCGTCGTTGCCGGACGCGGCGATGTGCGACGCATAACCGTGCGCGTCGAGCGCGGTTGCGAGAAAACGCGCGATCTGCGGATCGTCCTCGATCACGAGCACGCTGGTGCGGGACGCGTTCATCTCATTGGGCGGCATGTGCGAAGGAGCTTAAAGATTGAACTGCGAAGGAGCTCAAAGATTGAACCACGAAGACACGAAGAGCACGGAGGAACACGAAGAAGAAAAGAACCGGTGACGGGAGGCAAGGCCAATCGATTTTCCATTCCTCCGTGCTTCTTCGTGCTCTTCGTGTCTTGGTGGTGTTCTTCTGCCTTCGGCAAGCAACCCCATAAGCATGGATTATTCCAGAGGCTCCGTCGCCAGCGGCAAGGTGAAGCGGAATTCCGCGCCGCCGCCCATTTCGGACGAGTAGTTGCGCGCGCGGATGTCGCCGCCGTGGGCTTCCACGATCGCCTTGGCGATGGTCAGGCCCAGGCCGAAGCCGCTCTGCGCCGCCTCGTCCTGGCCGCGGTGGAATTTTTCGAATACCTGCGTCTCTTCGCCGGCCGGCAGGCCGCCGCCGTGATCGCGTACGCTGACCACGATCTCGTCGCGCGCGGTGCTTGCCGCGATTTCGATCGGGCTGGCGGCGGGGGTGTACTTCAGCGCATTGTCGAGCAGGTTGAACAGCAACTGTTCGATCATCACCTCGTCCACGTGCAGCAACGGCAGGTCGGCGGGCACGTCGACCTTGATCGCGCGTCCGGCCTGCATCTCGTGCAGGCGGCGCAGCACCGCGCCGACGATTTCCTCGAGCGGCACCCACTGGCGCTTGAGCGAAAGCTTGCCGGAAGTCAGCCGCGTCAGGTCGAGCAGGTTGCCGACGAGGCGATGCAGTCGGTTCGCTTCGTCGAGTACGGTGCGCAGCAGGGCCTGGCGCTGCAGCGGTTCGATCGCGTGGCCGGATTCGTCGAGCAGGGTCGACGCGGCGCCGACGATGCTCGCGAGCGGCGTGCGGAAGTCGTGCGAAATCGAAGAGAGCAGGGCGTTGCGCATCTTCTCCGATTCGATCTCGACGTCGGCGGCCTGCGCGGTTTCGGCGAGCTGCACGCGCTCCATCGCCACCGCGGCCTGGTTGACGAAGGATTCGATCAGCTGCATTTGCTCGGGCACGTCGAGCTGGGCCGGATCGTTCGGGCGCAGGCCGACCACGCCGATGCAGCGCTTGAGTGCGTTGAGAGGGAGGTAGAGCGCGTCCGCGCTGGCCAGCGTATCGGTGTTGCGGCCCGCCTTCTGGCGATGATCGTAGGCCCACTGCGCGATGCCGAGATCGTTGCCCGGCACGGGGTAGCGCGCGGTGTTCGCGGTCGCCGTGCCGCGGGTGCAGAAGTGCGTCGGGTCGAGCAGGCGGCCGTCGGCGTCGGGCAGGAGCACGGCTGCTTCGCCGTCGATGTCGGCGAGGACGTGGCGGATCACGATGCGGCCGAGTTCGTCGATATTGCGCGCCTGGGCAAGTTCGCGGCTGAGCGCGTAAAGCTCGTTCGTGCGCCGCTCGCGCGCGCGCGCGACCGCGGCCTGACGCTTGCCGCGCGCGGCGAAGTGGCTGATGACGAAACCGGTGACGAGCATCACGCCGAACGTGATCAGGTATTGCGCATCGGAGACGGCGAACGAATACAGCGGCGGCACGAACAGGAAATCGAACAGGCACACGCTGAGCACCGCGGCGAGCGCCGAAGGCCCGCGGCCGATGCGCGCGGCCACGTACACGGTGCCGAGCAGATAGAGCATGACCAGATTGGTCAGCTCGATGTGCGTGTACAGCAGTTCGCAGAGCACGGTGATCGCGGCGACCACGGCGACGCTGCGCGCGTAGGCCGACCACGGGCTCGTACGCCGCGGCAGATTTTGCGGCTGCGCGGTCTGTTCGCCGGGCTCGCCCGAAATCACGTAGACGTCGATCGCGCCGCTGAGCCGGGCGATCTCGTCGACCAGCGATGGTCTGAGCCGATCGCGCCAGCGGCTTCGGCTCGGCTTGCCGATGATGATCTTGCTGACGTTGCGCCGGCGCGCGTAGGCGATCACTTCGTTGGCGACCGACTCGCCGGACAGATTCGCCGTTTCCGCGCCGAGCGTTTCCGCGAGCTTCAGCGTCGTCAGCACGCGGTCGCGCGCGGAACGCGGCAGGCGCGCGAGTCCCGGTGTTTCGACGTACACGGCGATCCAGCCCGCGTGCAGCGCGGTGGCGAGCCGCCGCGCCGCGCGCACGAGACGTTCGGACAGCGGGTCGGGACCGATGCAGACGAGCACGCGTTCGCCCGCGGCCCAGGTTTCCGCGATCGAATGATCTTCGCGGTACGCGCGCAGGGCCGCGTCGACGCGGTCGGCCGTGGTGCGCAGCGCCAATTCGCGCAGCGCGATCAGGTTGCCCTTGCGGAAGAACGAAGTCAGCGCCTGGCCGGTCTTCTCCGTCGCGTAGACCCTGCCTTCGCGCAGGCGCTGGATCAGTTCGTCGGGCGGCAGGTCGACGAGTTCGACCTCGTCGGCGGCGTCGAACACGCGGTCGGGCACGGTCTCGCGCACCTGCACGCCGGTGATCTGGGCGACCACGTCGTTGAGGCTCTCGATGTGCTGCACGTTGACCGTGGTGTAGACGTCGATGCCGGCGACAAGCAGTTCCTCGACGTCCATCCAGCGCTTCGGGTGGCGCGCGCCGGGATGGTTGCTGTGTGCGAGCTCGTCGACGCAGACCACGCGCGGATGGCGCTTGAGCGCGGCGTCGACGTCGAATTCGGTCAGCACCACGCCGCGATGTTCGAGGCGCTGCGGCGGCAGCACTTCGAGCCCCTCGAGCAGCTTTTCCGTGTCCGCGCGGCCGTGCAGTTCGACGTAGCCGATGACGACGTCGATGTGCTCGTCCTTGAGCCTGCGCGCGGCTTCGAGCATGGCATAGCTCTTGCCGACGCCGGGCGCGGCGCCGAAGAAGATCTTCAGCCGCCCGCGCCGCGCCCGCGCTTCCTCGCGGCGCATGCGCGCGAGCAGCTCGTCGGGATCGAGGCGCTGGTCTTGCGAGCGGCGTTCGGGAAGATTGGCTGACATGCGCTATTGTCGCACGGGAGCACTTGTTTGACCGTAGGGGCGCGATTCATCGCGCCCGGTTTTTAACGCGGATTTACGCGGATGAAAGACGACCAAACGCGGATAGAGCAAAAGCAAATTCGAAATTTGCTTTATCCGCGTAAATCCGCGTTAGAAGCTCTTTCATGCCCGTCGCGATCGATGATTCCCTACACCTTGCCCAGCGCGAAGTCGAGGTTCTTCGCGATGCGCGGCCGCTGCTCGGCCGGCAGGCGCGCGTCGGCGAGCAGTTGGCGGCAGATGCGTGCGCTTTCCTGGCGCTCGTTGCACCAGTACAGCGCGACGGCGAGTTCGTCGCGCGCGCGCCAGTCGTAGACCGGGCGGTCGATGAAGAGCACGTCGTCGGGCGGCGGCATGTCCGCCGCGATGCGGGCAAAATCGCGGGCGACGGCGTAGCGACGGTGCAGGCGATTCCAGCGCGCGAATTCGCAAGGCGCCTCGGCGCGGGTCGGGCGAAAGTCGTAGGCGTCGAGGTAGGCGAGGGCGATCTCGCCGGGGGCGGCGCCGACGCGTTCCTTGAGCACCGCGACCTGCAGTTTGGAAAAGTATACTTCTTCCGCCCAGCCGCCCATCGCCACGCGCGCTTCGTAAGCGGCGATCGATTCTTGGATGTCGCCGGCGTCGCGCAGGCTCTGCGCCAGATAGAACGCATAGCGCGCATTGCCGGGTTCGTCCTCGAGTGCTTTGCGCAGCACCTCGGCATCGCGGGTGAATTTCTCGCGCTGCGACTGCTGGCTGCGCGCACCGTCGCTGTGCACGTGGATGCGCAGCCCCGGCAGATATCGGGCCTGCGCCGCGTATTCCGAATTGAGTGCTTCGTGCAGGACGCCGCGCCAGACCCAGTCGAGGTCGAGCCGCGGCATGGCGACGCGGCGGTAACGCGTATCGCCGTAGACGAGTTCGAGCATGTAGCCGGGCGCAGTGAGCCTGGGGTAGGCGAAGCCGGCGTCGGCCCGGAGTTCTTCGTCGGCGTCGATGATCAGCGCGTAGTCGCCGTGCCGGCGCGCGAGCGCGAGCGCTTCGTTGCGGTTGGTCGAGAAGTCGACCCAGGGCCGTTCGATCAGTTCGCCGGGCAGGCCGGCCATCGCCCGGCGCACGAGATCCTGCGTGCCGTCGCTCGATCCGGTGTCGGCGATGGCCCAGGCATGCACGTGGGGCCGCACGGACGCGAGGCAGCGTTCGATCACCGCGGCCTCGTTCTTGACGATCATCGACAGGCAGATGCGCATACGCGGATTATGCCAAGGCAAGGCGTTTTTTTCCGTGCACGGCGAACGGGGACTCGCCGCCGACCGTCTGCGTGCTGCCGGCGGCGAAGAGGCAGTTCTTGCCGGTCGTGCTGACGAAACTCAGGTTGGCGAAACTCGTGTTGCCGCTGAGCTGCGACGAAGCGGCGCCGTCGACGAAATCGACCCGGCTGCTGCCGGCGACGAAGCTGCCGGCGTTGGACCAGTCG
>CBJLOV010000242.1:0-5802 GCA_966424745.1 uncultured bacterium | reverse complement strand
TTTGTCGAAATTCTCCTTGGTGCCCACCTCCCCGCCGCATATCTTTCCCCCGTTGCGTTTTGTGCTCCCGAACAACCCGCACCTGCGCCCGGAGTGGATGATTCGCGCGGGACTGCTGCTCTACGACCACCTCGGTCGGCGCCGCGCGCACACCCTGCTGCGCTCGCGCCGCGCGGACCTGCGCGAGCACGTCGCCGGCGAGCCGCTGAAGGCGCAGTTCGAAACCGGCTTCGTCTATTCCGACGCTTGGTGCGACGATGCCCGCCTGGTCGTGCTCAATGCGCTCGACGCGCAGGCGCGCGGCGCCGAGGTGGCCACCCGCACGCGTTGCGAAAGCGCGCAGCGCCGAGCGCGGACCTGGCGGGCGCGATTGCTCGGACGCGACGGCACACGGCGCGAGGTCGAAGCGCGCGCCCTGGTCAACGCCGCCGGGCCGTGGGCCGTGAATTTCCTCGATGAGGTGGCGCGAGTGGCGCATTCGCATGCGCTGCGCCTGGTCAAAGGCAGCCACATCGTCGTGCCCAAACTCTACGATCACCGCTATGCGTACACGTTTCAGCAGGCCGACCGACGCATCGTGTTCGCGATCCCGTTCGAGGATGACTACACTCTGATCGGCACCACCGACATCGAGTTCGCAGGCGCGCCCGCATCGGTGCGCATCGATGTGGATGAAACCGCCTACCTCTGCGCCGCGGCGAATCGCTATTTCACACGGCCGATCACGGCCGCGGACGTGGTCTGGAGCTACAGCGGCGTGCGCCCGCTGCTGGAAGAGAAAGGCATCGCCGCATCCGAGGTCACGCGCGACTATCTGCTCGACTTCGACGCCGACGCCGGCGCGCCCCTGCTCAACGTGTTCGGCGGCAAGATCACGACGCACCGGCGCCTCGCCGAAGAGGCACTCGACCGGCTCGCGCCGGCGCTCGGCAACACAAGTGCGAGCTGGACGGCCCGCGAGCACGTCCATCTGCCTGGCGCCGAATTCGCCGAGGCCGACTGTTCCAGCGAGGAATCGTTCGACAGATTCCGGCTGGCGACGGCTCGGCGCCGTCCATGGTTGCCGGACGCCCTCGCCCAACGCTATGCGCGCGCGTACGGCACCCGTCTGGACCGCATCGTCGGCACGGCAGGCGCGCTCGCCGATCTCGGCGAACACTTCGGCGCCGGCTTGTACGCCGCCGAAGTGGATTATCTCGTGCGCGAGGAATGGGCGCGCAGCGCCGAAGACATCCTCTGGCGGCGCAGCAAGCTTGGTCTGCGTCTGGACGCAAACCAGGCCTTGCGACTGGAAACCCACCTTCAATCGGGGATCAATCGATGAATCCATATCTCGGCGAATTTCTCGGCACCGCCACCCTGATGCTGCTCGGCAGCGGCGTAGTCGCCGGCGTGCTGCTGCCGCAGTCCAAATCGCAGAACGGCGGCTGGCTGGTCATCGCCGTCGCCTGGGGCCTCGCCGTGCTGTTCGGCATCTACGCGGCGGCGCCGAGCCAGAGCGGCGCGCACATGAATCCGGCACTGACCATCGCGCTGGCCGCGCTCGGCAAATTCTCCTGGGCCCAGGTGCCGGGATACGTCCTCGCGCAGATCGCCGGCGCGGCGACGGGCTCGACGCTCGCCTATCTCGCCTACCTCCCGCACTGGAAACTGGGGCTCGACCCGCTCGCCAAGCGCGCCGTGTTCTGCACGGCGCCGGCGATCCGCAACTTTCCTTCTGCGATCCTGTGCGAAGTGATCGGCAGCTTCGTGCTGATGTTCGGCGTGCTGATCATCGGCGCGAACCGGATGACCGAAGGGCTCGCCCCGTTCGCGGTGGCCGGCCTCGTCGTTGCGATCGGTCTCTCGCTCGGCGGTCCGACCGGCTATGCAATCAACCCCGCGCGCGACCTCGGACCGCGCATCGCGCATGCGCTGCTGCCGATTCCGGGCAAGGGCGATTCCGACTGGAGCTATGCCTGGGTGCCGGTGCTCGCGCCGATCGCCGGCATGCTGCTCGCAGCCGGGTTCTACCATGCGTTGTACGGCTAGGCCCGCACTTTCGAAAAAGTATAAAAATCATCCCGGAGGGAATCCATGAGCAAGTCCTACGTCCTTGCCGTCGACCAAGGCACCACGAGTTCGCGCGCCCTGCTGTTCGATCACGCCGGCAGCATCGCCGCCAGCGCGCAGCGCGAATTCACCCAGAAGTTTCCGCAGCCCGGCTGGGTCGAGCACGATCCGGTCGAAATCCTCGCCAGCGTCGAGGCCACGGTCGCCGAGGCGATCGCGACCGAACGCAAGCTCGGCCAGCCGGCCGACATCGCCGCGATCGGCATCACCAATCAACGCGAAACGACCGTGGTGTGGGAACGCGCGACCGGCAAGCCCGTCCACGACGCGATCGTCTGGCAGTCGCGGCAGACGCGCGCGATCTGCGACGAGCTGATCGCCGCCGGCCACGACGAACTCGTGCGCGCACGCACGGGCCTTCTGATCGACGCGTACTTCTCCGCGACCAAGGTGAAATGGATTCTCGATCGCGTCGACGGCGCGCGCGAACGCGCGAAGCGCGGCGAATTGCTGTTCGGCACGATCGACACCTGGCTGATCTGGAATCTCACCGACGGCAAGGCCCACGTCACCGACCAGAGCAACGCCTCGCGCACCCTGCTCTACAACATCCACGAGCAACGCTGGGACGACGACCTGCTGGCCTTGTTCGACGTGCCGAAGGCGATGCTGCCCGAAGTGCGCGCATCGAGCGAGATCTACGGCTACACCACGCATTTCGCACGCGGCAAATCGATTCCGATCGCCGGCGTCGCCGGCGATCAGCAGGCCGCGCTGTTCGGTCAGGCCTGCTTCGCCGAGGGCATGGCGAAGAACACCTACGGCACCGGCTGCTTCATGCTGATGAACACCGGCGTCAAGCCGGTGACCTCGAAGAACGGCCTGTTGACGACGATCGCCTGGAATCTCGGCGGCAAGACCGAATACGCGCTCGAAGGTTCGATCTTCGTCGCCGGTTCGGTGATCCAGTGGCTGCGCGACGGGCTGCGCTTGATCGATGCGGCGCCCGATTCGGAGGCTTACGCACGGCGCGCGAAGTCGAACGGGGGCGTCTATCTCGTGCCCGCTTTCGTCGGGCTCGGCGCGCCGTACTGGCGCAGCGACGTGCGCGGCGCGATCTTCGGCCTCACCCGCGGCACGCGCAAAGAACACCTCGTGCGCGCCGCGCTTGAATCGATGGCCTACCAGACGCGCGACGTGCTCGCCGCAATGCAGACCGACGCCGACCTGCAGCTCAAGACCTTGCGCGTCGACGGCGGCGCGATCGCGAACGATTTCCTTGCCCAATTCCAGGCCGATGTCCTCGGCGTCCCCGTGCAGCGCCCGCGGCAACTCGAAACGACCGCACTCGGTGCCGCTTATCTTGCCGGCCTTGCCGTCGGTTTCTGGCAAAACCGCGAGGAGATCGCGAAACATTGGGCCATCGGCCACGGTTTCGCACCCGAGCTGGGCGAGGTCGAACGCGAGAAACTGTACGCAGACTGGCAGCGCGCGGTCGGCGCAACACTCGAATTTCGCATTGCACCGGGTTGAGAATTTCCGTTCACGCTGCCGGCGAGGAACCTTGCTATGGGCGCGAAAACGCATATCGAAACACAGGCATTCGAGGTCGAGGACGCGAACGGCCATCGGACCATTCTGATCCGCTCCCAGCCGGTGAGCGTGGACGACAACGGCAACGCGACGACGCTGCATCTTGGCGTCGAACTGCGCCTGCGCAACGGTGAGTCCGTCTTCCCGATTTCCGAAACCGAGTTCGAAACGGCGCACGGCAAGCGCTGGCGCAAGGTTTCGTAGCGCGGCAAACGAAGCTTGTGAATTTGGCCGAGGCCTGCCGCACTCCTATCGCCCGCACCCGCCCGTATCGAATCGAACTGCAAGGAGTTGCCTCACTGCGGCTCTTCCACCACGTAGCCTTTGGCTCGCATCAAGGCCAAACGTCCATCGGGACGGACTAAATCGGCGATCGGCAGCATCGCGAAGGTGCTGGCATTGTTCCACAGCGCCGCCTCCGCCGCGTCCAGCCATTCGTTCTGGATGCGGCGCTTCGCATCGGCCAGCTTTTCGCGCAGGTTCGCGTTCGCGGCCAGCGCATTCAGACAGAGCGCACGCTGATCCGGATACGGCAAGCTCTTCAACTTTTCAAGATCGCCGACAGCCCAGGCATTGGCGCGGGCGCGCATCGCATCGAGATCGGTTTCCAGCCGCACGATCGTCGTCTCCAGGCAGTCGACGTCGAGCTGGCCGGCCGTGCTCTTGAAGTCGTTGATCGCCTGGCGCGCGTCGTCGACCGGGATTTCGACCTCGATTTCGCGGACGGATACGCGATGCTTCTTGGCGATCTGCTCAATCACGGGCCACAACGCGTTCTTGTTCGTCATGCCCGACTTACCGATCGCCTTGTTGTAGAGCTCGTTCGCGGCAAGGATGGGCCTGAGACGCTCGACGCCGTCGTCGCGGCCGAGATAGCGCTGCTTGAGCGGCAGCCAGCGCGCATACAGCTCGGGCGGCAGGACATCTTTGAGCCTCGCGCCGTCGGCATTCTTCTTCGCACCCAGAGCTGCGGGCAAAAGGAAGACTTTGCTGAAAAAGCCGATCTTCAGATCGGCCTGCGCATCGGTCAGCACTTCCTGCGACTGCGCGATGATCGATTCGACTTCGCTGGCGCGCCAGCTCATCGTCTTCGGCAGAGGCGCCTGCGTGCCGAGGATCCACAGTACATGGTCGCTGTCGCGGCGCGTCACTTTCCACAAACCGGGGCCGGGCTGCTCGCCGGTGACGAGCACGGTGTCCAGCGTCGGTGCCGATGTCGGTGCCGCCGGAGAAACGGCCCGATCCGCCGTGGCCTGCGCACAGGCGGCGGAAGCGGATAACAGGCAGAGCAGAACAACGACGGTCGCGCGCATGGATCGGCTACGGGACAGAAGGGGTGCAAGCCTATTTCGACGGCAATGAACCCAGCCGAAACCGGACTGCCGCTTCGACGTGTCAGGTTTCCGCACATTTTCGCGTAACGACTTCGAGTCCACCCCACCCGAACGGAGGATTGACCATGCGTTTGTATCGATTCGCTTCAACGGTTGCCAGTGTCCTGATCGCCGCCACCGCCGTCGCCTCGCCACCGCCGACCGCCGCCGACGTCGGCGATGCGGACTCATTCGGACGCAACGTACGCTGGCTGGGCTCGCTCGACACCGAAATCGACCTCGTCGCGGACTGCTCCGGCTTGCCGAGCAGAACCCAGGACCGCTGCGTTGTCCGTGCCGCGGCGCCCGCGCAGACCACCTTCGCCTACACCGACTTGAACCGCATCACGCTTCCGGCAAACAGCGCGAATTCCCTGCTGTGCCAATGGTGGACGCCCATCATCATGCTCACCTTCTCCAATCCGACCGCGGCCCCCATCACTGCCAGGGCGCGATGGAGTCCGACGTTGACGGTGGAGAGCAGCGTGCTCACCGATCCTTCGCTGATCGACCCCACTACCGGCGCTCCGTTCGGCGGCAAGCTGCAGACCTCTCCGGCATCCTCGCACAACGAGACGTTCACTCTCGCGCCCGGCGAAAGCCGGACTCTGCGCGACAGCAACAGCCGGGTCTGCATCGGCGGGGCATTGACCAGGAAGGGTTTGATGGAAAACTACGGCTTGACCGCATCGAAGGCCGAGGAGATCTTCAGACGCCAAATGACGCTGCGTTTGAACATGACCGGCGCGGTCGCCGGCGTGGATCAGGCCTCGCTCTACTTCGG
>CBJLOV010000241.1:0-5900 GCA_966424745.1 uncultured bacterium | reverse complement strand
TTTCCCTTTTGTCCTCTGCTGTAGGGCGGGAGCACCCGCAGCCCCCTGACGCGCCCGCGATCGTGCCGCTGCCGCAGAAGATACAGTCGCAACAGGGATCGTTCGCGCTGGATGCGCGCACGCAGATCTACGCCGACGGCGGCAGCGCGCGCGCCACCGCCGAGATGTTCAACGAATGGCTGCGCGGCGCGCAAGGGCTGAGCCTGACGATCCGCGACGGCGCTCCACGCCAGGGCCAGCGCAACGTCCTCTGGTTCGAAACGGCGAAGGCGAAGGCCGATGCCTCCGCCGAGGCGTACCGGCTGAGCGTCGATACCGCGCAGGTCCATGTCGAGGGCGCCGACGCCGGCGTGTTCTACGGCATGCAGACGCTGACCCAGCTGCTGCCCGCGACCAAGCAGGCCAAGCCGGAGATCACCGCGGTCGCCATCGACGACGCGCCGCGCTTCGCCTGGCGCGGTCTGCACCTCGACGTCGGCCGGCATTTCTTTTCGGTCGCCTTCGTCAAGAAATATCTCGACCTGATGGCGCAGTACAAGCTCAACACGTTCCACTGGCACCTGACCGAGGACCAGGGCTGGCGCATCGAGATCAAGAAGTATCCGCGGCTGACCGAGATCGGCTCGCGGCGCCGCGAAACCGTCGTCGACCACAAGGTCGATCCCTACGTCGGCGACGGCATTCCCAACGACGGCGGCTACTACACCCAGGAGCAGATTCGCGACGTCGTCGCCTACGCGGCGGCGCGCCACATCACGGTCATCCCCGAAATCGAAATGCCGGGGCATTCGCTCGCGGCGATCGCCGCCTATCCGCAGCTGGCGTGCACGGAAGGCCCGTTCGAAGTCGGCACCAACTGGGGCGTGGAGAAGGACATCCTCTGCCCGAAAGAGGAAACTTTCGCCTTCCTCGACGACGTGCTGAGCGAGGTCGCCGCCCTGTTCCCCGCACCCTACATCCATATCGGCGGCGACGAAGCGCCGAAGGACCGCTGGAAGAAGAGCGAGGTCGCACAGGCGATCATCAAACGCGAACATCTGAAGAACGAGGACGAACTGCAGAGCTGGTTCATCCGCCGCATCGAAAAGATCGTGCACGCCAAGGGCAAGCGCATCATCGGCTGGGACGAAATCCTCGAGGGCGGGCTCGCGCCCGATGCGACGGTGATGTCGTGGCGCGGCGAGAAAGGCGGCATCGCGGCCGCGAAACAAGGCCACGACGTGGTGATGTCGCCGACCGATACCTGCTATTTCGATTACGCCCAGGGACCGGCGGAAAGCGAACTGTACGACCTCAACGGCTATCTGCCGATCGAAAAGGTTTATTCCTACAATCCGGAACCGGCCGAACTGTCCGCGGAGGAACATAAGCACATCCTCGGCGTGCAGGGCAACGTGTGGAGCGAGCACATGCCCAATCCGGAAGTGGCCGAATACGCGGTATTCCCGCGGGCCCTGGCGCTGGCCGAAGTCGCCTGGTCGGATCAGACGGCCCGCCGCTACGCCGACTTCGAGCGCCGCCTCGCGAACCAATACCCGCGCCTGGATCGTGCCGGCATCCGCTATCGGATACCGCCGCCGCAGGGTCTCGGCGACGTGATGCAGGTCGACCAGCCGCAATATCGGGTGCAGCTCGCCTCGCCCCTCGCCGGCTCGGCGATCTACTACACGCTCGACGGCAGCCTGCCCGATCCCAAGTATTCGCCGCGCTACGGCGCGCCGATCGACCTCGACCTGCCGCTCGACCGCAAGCGCAGCCTGCGCACCCTCGTCGTCGTCGCCGCCGACGGCCGCCGCAGCGGTGTGTACAATGCGATTTTGTGGAACCGCAGCGCGAAGCCGGCAACAGCCGCGACCGGCAGGAAGACGGGAGTCGGCTATGCGTACTACGAAGGCCGGTTCCGCACCCTGCTCGAATTCGAAAAGGCGGCCAAGGACAAGCCGGCCAGACGCGGCGAAACCAAGTCCTTCGATTTGAAGGACTATCCCGCCAAGGAAAATTTCGGCCTCGTGTTCGAAGGCGAAATCGACGTGCCTGCCGACGGCGTCTATCGCTTCTCCGTTCGCGCCGACGACGCCGCCGCGCTCGCGATCGACGGCGAAACCGTCGTGCACAACGAGGACTACGAACAGCCGCGCACCGGACAGGTGCCGCTGCAACACGGCACGCATAAACTGCGCGTGAGCTATATGCAACGCGGCGGCGACGCGGACCTGCGCCTGCAGTGGGCGCCGCAGAACGGAACGTTCAAGGATTTGAGCGCAGCGGAACTGAGGCACTGATGAAAAAACACGCCACGTCCTCCGTCATTCCCGCAAAGGCGGAAGCGACGGGCAGAAAAACGGCGATCGCGCATCTGGCGGCAGCGGTTCTGATCGCAGCGCAGGCGCTGGCCGCTCCCGCCCGCGCCGCCCCGCTCGCCGCACTCGATCTCGACAGGGGCGAGTGGCGGATGCGCACCGTCCCCGGCGAGATGGCGAAGGCGCATCCCGCCGCCGCCTGGTGGCAGCCCGCGACGATACCGGGCAATGTGCATACCGACCTGCTCGCCAACGGCTCGATCAAGGATCCGTACGTCGGCGCGCGCGAAGCCGACCTGCAATGGATCGGCCTGACGGATTGGGAATACGGCCTGCAGTTCGACGTCGACGAGAAAACGCTCGCACGCAAGCATCACACCCTCGTCTTCGACGGCCTCGACACCTTCGCCGAGGTGTATCTCAACGAGCGCAAGCTCGCCGCGACGGACAATATGTTCCGCACCTGGCGCCTGCCGGTCGACGGCCTGCTCCAGGCGCACGGCAACAAGCTGCGCGTCGTCCTGCGCTCGCCGATCGCGCGCCTGCTGCCGAGCGTACAGGCGATGCCGCACAAGCTCGCCGGCAACTACCCTTCGCCGTTCGGCGACGAACCCAAAGACGCGATGACGCAGAACTTCGCGCGCAAGGCCGGCTATCACTACGGCTGGGACTGGGGCCCGCGCTACGTCACCGCGGGCATCTGGAAGCCGGTGCGGCTGGAAAGCTGGGATGCATTGCGCGTCGCCGATCTGCACATCGCGCAGGACCGCATCGACCGCGACGAGGCGGCGCTGACCGCGCAGGTCGAAATCGAAGCCGACCGCGCGGGCGACGTCTCGCTCGATCTGCGCTACGGCGAAGCCGGCGCTCCCGATGCGCAGAAGCTGACGCAGACGGCCAAGCTCAAGCGCGGGACGAATCGCATCGACATTCCCGTGCACATCGCCCATCCTCGCCTGTGGTTCCCTGTCGGCTACGGGGCGCAACCGCTGTACACCTTCTCGCTCGCCGTGACGGACGACGACGGCAAACAGGCCGAAGCCGCCCGCCGCACCGGCCTGCGCCGCGTCGAACTGCGCCGCGAACACGACAGCAAAGGCCGTGGCTTCGCCTTCGCGGTCAACGGCGTGCCGGTGTTCGCGAAGGGCGCGAACCTGATTCCGTTCGACATGTTTCCGACGCGGGTGACGCGCGCGCAGCAGCTGCGCGTGCTGCAGTCCGCGCGCGACGCGCACATGAACCTGCTGCGCAGCTGGGGCGGCGGCTATTACGAATCGAACGAATTCTTCGATCTCGCCGACGAGATGGGCATCCTGATCTGGCAGGACTTCATGTTCGGCGGCGGCGTGGTGCCGGGTTACGATCCGAAATTCCGCGCCAATGCGGTCGCCGAAGCGCGCGATCAGGTGCGGCGCCTGCGCGATCACCCCAGCCTCGCGCTCTGGTGCGGCAACAACGAAGAAGAAACGGCATGGAAGGACTGGGGCATCGGCAAGAAGCTCGCCGAGGCCGACGCCAAGTTCGCGGCCAAGGTCTGGAACGGCTACCAGCAGTTGTTCGGCAAGGACCTGCGCAACGTCGTCGCCGAACTCGGCGCCGGCGTGCCGTACTGGTCGAGCTCGCCGAGCAACGATCTCGACGGTCCCAGCAACGACAGCGACAACGGCGACAAGCACTATTGGGAAGTCTGGGGCGGCCCGGCCAAACCGGCCACGGCCTACCTCGAGGAAACCCCGCGCTTCATGTCCGAATACGGCCTGCAGGCGTGGCCCGGACTGCGCACGATCGCAACGATCGCGCAGCCGGGCGAACTCGGCATCGATACGCCGGTCGTCCGCGCGCACCAGAAGTTCCTTGCCGGCGACGGCAATACGCGCCTGCTCAAGTACGTGCGCGAGGAATACGGCGAACCGAAGGATTTCGCCGATTTCGTCTATCTGAGCCAGGTCACCCAGGCCGAAGGCATCGAACTCGCCGCCCTGCATCATCGCGCAAGCCGGCCGCGCACGATGGGCAGCCTGTACTGGCAGCTCAACGACGTCTGGCCCGGCGCCTCGTGGTCGAGCGTCGACTGGTACGGCCGCTGGAAGGCGCTGCAGTTCCATGCGCGGCGTTTCTACGCCGATGTCGCCGTCGCCGCGCAGCGCCTGCGCGGCGCGACCCGCGTCAGCCTGATCAACGATCTGCAGCAGCCGATCGCCGCCGAACTGCGCCTGCGCGTATTCGACGTCGACGGCAAGCTGCTGCGCGAGGAGCGCAAGCCGGTCACGCTCGAAGCGGCGGGCGTGACCGCGTTCGGCGATTTCGCCGACGCCGACCTGCTGCGCGGCGCCGACCCGAAGCGCACGGTCGCCGCGTTCGAGCTGCGCGCAGACGCGGCAACGCTGTCGCGCGGCGTGGTCTATTTCGACGCGGCGAAAAATCTCGCCCTGCCCGATCCGGGCCTGCGCGGCGAGATCGCGGCCGACGGCGACGGCTATCGCCTGACCCTCTCGGCCCAACGTTTCGCGCGCGCGCTGTGGATCGACTTCGGCGATCTCGACGTCGACCTTTCCGACAACGCGCTGACCCTGCTGCCGGGCGAGTCGATCACGCTGAGCTTGCGCAGCAAGGCCGGCTTGGCGGATCTGCGGCGGAACATGACTTTGCGCAGCTTGCACAACCGTTAACCCTCTGCCGTCGTTCCCCGAGGGCCGGGCTCTGCGCAGCCAAAAGACGGCTCGTCCCGACCCTGCCCGGCTCTGTGCAAACGGGCGCAGAACCCGGTTCCCGCCTTCGCGGAAATGACGAGCAGAAAGAACCATGAAGAGGTCTCAAATGCAGTTGAATCGATTCCTGCCGTGCCTTCTGCTCGCCGCGGTTTCTCTGCTCCATGCCGAACCGACGGCAAAAGCGAACGAATGGACCCCGGCTCGGTCCGCCGAGCTGGCCGCCCGGGTCAAGGCCGAAACGCAGCGCGCCTGGCAGGGCTACATGAAATACGCCGCGGGCCACGACGAGATTCGGCCCCTGAGCAAGACCGCGCACGACTGGTACGCGCAGCCGCTGCTGATGACGCCGGTCGACGCGCTCGACACGCTGACCCTGATGGGTCTCGACGCCGAGGCGAAGCAGGCGCGCGAACTGATCGATACCAAGCTGTCGTTCGACCAGGACATCTACGTCAAAACCTTCGAGATCACGATCCGCCATCTCGGCGGCCTGCTCTCCTCGTACCAGCTCACCGGCGACAAGCGCCTGCTCGAACTCGCCGACGATCTCGGCACGCGCCTGCTGCCCGCGTTCGACTCGAAGACCGGTTTGCCGTACGTTGACGTCAACCTGCGCACCGGCAAGACGCGCGGTACGGCGAGCGGCCCCGCGGAGACCGGCACTCTGTTGCTTGAATTCGGCACGCTGTCCAAGCTCACCGGCAAGTCCGTCTACTATGAAAAGGCCAAGCGCGCACTCGTGGAGACTTATCGACGCCGCTCGAAGCTCGGTCTCGTCGGCGCCGGGCTCGACATCGAAAGCGGCCAATGGACCGACACCGACAGCTCCGGCGCCGGCGGCATCGACTCGTACTATGAGTACCTCTACAAATGCTGGCGCCTGTTCGGC
>CBJLOV010000240.1:0-5918 GCA_966424745.1 uncultured bacterium | reverse complement strand
CGCGGCGTCACGCCGCGGACCGCCGCGGCGATCGCGCGGATATGCGCCGGGCTCGTGCCGCAGCAGCCGCCGACCAAGTTGACGAGGCCGCTCGTGGCGAACTCGCCGACGACCGCGGCCATCTGCTCCGGCGTTTCGTCGTACTCGGCGAACGCGTTCGGCAGACCGGCGTTCGGGTGCGTCGATACGTAGCATTCGGCGACCTGCGACAGTGCATCGACGTAGGCGCGCAGTTCGCTTGCGCCGAGCGCGCAGTTGAGGCCGATCGACAGCGGCTGCGAATGGCGCAGCGAGTAGTAGAACGCCTCGGCGGTCTGGCCCGACAGGGTGCGGCCGGACATATCGGTGATCGTGCCCGAGATCATGATCGGCACCTGCGCGCCGCGGCGCGCGAATTCCTGGCCGATCGCATACAGCGCCGCTTTCGCGTTCAGGGTATCGAAGATCGTCTCGACCATGATCACGTCGGCGCCGCCGTCGAGCAGACCGCGCGTTGCCTCGCGGTACGCGATGTCGAGTTCCTCGAACGTCACGTTGCGGAAGCCGGGGTTGTTGACGTCGGGCGAGATCGATGCGGTACGGCTCGTCGGCCCGAGCACGCCGATGACGAAACGCGGTTGATCGGGCGTCTTCGCCTCGGCCGCGTCGCAGCATTCGCGCGCCAGCTTCGCCCCTTCGCGATTGAGCTCGTAGGCGAGATGTTCGAGATGGTAGTCGGCCTGGCTGATCGTGGTCGAGTTGAACGTGTTGGTCTCGATCAGGTCGGCACCCGCATCGAGGTAGGCGCTGTGCACGGCCTTGATGATGTCGGGCTGGGTGAGCGAGAGCAGGTCGTTGTTGCCTTTCAGATCGCAACCCGGACCGTGGTGCTCGTGCAGATGATGCCCGTCCTTGCCGTCGGCAAAACGCTCGCCGCGATAGCCGTCCTCTTCGAGCTTGTACGACTGCAGCATCGTGCCCATCGCACCGTCGATCACGAGGATGCGCTTCGCCAGCGAATCGAACAGAAGTTGCGTGCGTGCGGGATTGAGCCAGGGCAGGTTGTTGTTCATGGCGATTCCTCAAAAGATTTTGACCACGGATTACGCGGATTTCACGGATTTAAAAGCCAAATCAAAATTTTTCTATCCGTGTTTATCCGCGTAATCCGTGGCCGAAGAGCTCTTATTCTTTGCGCCCATCGCACCGTCGATTACGAGGATGCGCTTCGCCGTGCGCGCGGGATTGAGCCAGGGCAGATTGTTGTTCATAACGATGTCCTCGAAAAATCGGTTTTTGGCCACGGATTACGCGGATTCCACGGATAAGGAGCCGAATTGAAAATTCTTCTATCCGTGGAATCCGCGTAATCCGTGGCCGAATAGCTCTAGTCTTTCCTCGCCAGCAAAGAAAGCACCTCGAAATGCGGCGGGCGTCGCTCGCGCGTGAGGCGCGTGCAGCTCAGTACTTTCAACCCGGCTTTGCGCGCGAATTCGCGCAGTTCGGTGTCCTTGAAGCCGAGATTGCGATGGTCGAACGGCGCGACCGCGGTGCGGTGCGCGTGCTTGGCCAGCGTCGTCACGAGCAGGCGGCCGCCGGGTTTGAGCACGCGTGCGGCTTCGGCGACCGCCTGGCTGGGCGCGTCGCTGTAAGTGAGGGCATGCATCGACAGCACAAGATCGAAACGTTTGGGGTCGAGATCGAGCGCGTGCATGTCGCCGAGCTTGACTTCGACGTTGTCGAACGACTTCAGCCGCTCGCGCGCGGCATTGACGACGCGCTCGCCCGAATCGACGCAAACGATGCTGTGGGCGTGCGGTGCGAGCAGTTCGGCCAGCGCACCGTCGCCCGAGGCGACGTCGAGCACGTCGCCCGAATCGATCAGGCCAGCGAGCGCGCGCGCCAGCGCTTCCCAGGTGCGGCCGGGCGAGTAGTGGCGTTCCATGTCGCCGGCGACGGAGTCGGCCCAGCCTTCGGCGCGCGCGCGCTCGGCGAGCACGGTGGGCAGGCGCTGGGCGTCGTTCTTGAGCAGGGCATCGTCGATCGTTTCGCGCAGCGCGTGCAGAAACGACGACGACTTCGCGTCCAGCTCGGAATTGAAGCGATAATAGGCCGACACACCGGCGCGGCGGTCGCGCACGAGGTCGGCCTCCTTGAGCTTGGCCAGATGCGTCGACACGCGCGGCTGGGCCAGGCGCAGCACCTCGGACAGCTCGGCCACGGTCAGCTCCTCGCGCTCAAGCAGGGCGATGAGCCGCACCCGCGTGGGATCGGAGAGCAGGCGCAGCAGGGTCGAGGTGGAGGAGAGATCCATTTATCCTTTCATCTTGATTGAAAGATATATGCGTAGGTTAAGCTCGCTTCGGAACGGAGTCAACGCCGAGGGAGCCGTGAGCAGTCCGTCCTGCCGGCGCCATGGCGGACAAGGAGCGAACAGAGTTGAAGAAGTTGCGATCGCGATTCGTCTGGGGCGTCCTCGCCCTGCTTGCCGCCGCGCCGAGCCTCGCGGTGGAGAATTCCGCCCTCGGCAAGTACTGGACGGAGGATGCCGTGCGCGTGCCCTATCGCGCCATCGTCACGCCGGGGCGCGAGAACGGCGAACTGCTGCCGGTCGTGATTTTCCTGCACGGCGATTGGCAGGACGGCACCGACAACGAATCGCAACTCGGCGGCTACGGCAACGGCTCGATGGAACTGATCGACCGGGCGATCTCGGCGAACGTGCCCTTTGTCTATATCGCCCCGGAAACGACCGACGCCTACTGGCCGCCGGCACGCGTGGCCGCGGTCGTGCGCGATGCGTTCAAGCGTTTCCCGATCGACAAGCGCAGAGTGGTCCTCACCGGCATTTCCGACGGCGCGACGGGCGTGTGGGACGCGTTGAAGACCTGGCCCGCCTGTTTCGCCGCCGCGGTGCCGATGTCGGGGATGACGGAGATTTCGGGTCTGGCGCCGATCGTCGACGTACCGCAATGGGTTTTTCATGGCGGCAAGGACAATGACACCGATATCGAGACCGGCTACGGCGGCGCGATGGTCGGCTCGCGCGCGGTCGTGCGTGCGCTGCGCGAAATGGGCGGCAAGCCGCGCTACACCGAATATCCGGAAGAATTGCATGTCATCTGGCATCGGGCCTACGCGACCGACGACCTGCTCGGTTGGATGCTCGGACAGCGCCTGCGCGGCAAGCCCTGCGACTTTGCCGACTACGCGAGGCGTTAGAATTCGCGTTCTTGCCCTTTTCCCAATCCCGCTTTCGTCTTTCGCACGAGGAGTGCCGTTATGGATTTCAGTTTCACCGAAGACCAGTTGTCCATCCAGGCCGTTGCGCGCGACTTCGCGCAGAAGCGCATCGCGCCGGTCGCGGCGGAGTTCGACGCGAAGGGCGAATTCCCGCTCGAGAACATCAAGGAGATGGGTGCGCTCGGCCTGATGGGCATCGAGGTGCCGGTCGAATACGGCGGCGCGGGCATGGACTCGATTTCCTACGCGCTCGCGATGATCGAGATCGCTGCGGCCGACTGCGCGCACTCGACGATCATGTCGGTGAACAACACGCTGTACTGCAACGGCCTGCTCAAGTTCGGCACGGAGGAGCAGAAGCACAAATACGTCAAGCCGATCGCGTCCGGCGAAGCGATCGGCGCGTTCGCGCTGACCGAACCGCAATCCGGCTCCGACGCGACCGCGATGAAACTGCGCGCGGTCAAGCAGGCCGACGGCAGCTTCGTCGTCAACGGCAAGAAGAGCTGGATCACCTCCGGCCCGGTCGCCAAGTACATCCTGCTGTTCGCGATGACCGAGCCGGCCAAAGGTCCGAAGGGCATCAGTGCTTTCCTGATCGACACCGCGCGCGAAGGCTTCCACAGGGGCAAGACCGAGCCTAAGCTCGGCATCCGCGCCTCGGCCACCTGCGAGATCGAGTTCACCGACTATCGCGTGCCGGCCGAAGACCTGATCGGCACGGAGGGCGAAGGCTTCAAGATCGCGATGGGCGTGCTCGACGCGGGCCGCATCGGCATCGCCTCGCAGGCGGTCGGCCTGTCGCGCGCCGCGTATGAGGCGACGATCGCTTATTCGAAGGACCGCAAAGCCTTCGGGCAGTCGATCGGCAGCTTCCAGATGATTCAGCAGAAGATTGCCGATATGAAGTGCAAGCTCGATGCCTCGTATTGGCTCGTGCTGCGTGCGGCCTGGGCCAAGCAGCAGGTCGACAAGAGCGGCGGCAAGTTCTCGACCGAGGCGGCCGTCGCCAAGCTCACCGCATCCGAATCGGCCATGTGGATCACCCATCAGGCGGTGCAGATCCACGGCGGCATGGGCTATTCCAAGGAAATGCCGCTGGAACGCTATTTCCGCGACGCCAAGATCACCGAGATCTACGAGGGCACGAGCGAAATCCAGCGCATGGTGATCGCACGCAACGAAACGGGATTGCGCTGAGTACGGTGGTCGCCCGCGGTCTGTAGCCGCTCGCGGGCAGCCTGGAATCCGTCCGTAGTCCGTCGATGGCGATGGCCGGCCGACCGGCCCTCGTTGGAAGGGCGGTCGTATGGCGACGGCGCGAAGGCCGGGAAGCGCGTTTTGCGCTTCAGTCGCGGGATTTTTGCGGTGGCGGCAGCGCACCGCCGGCGCGGGCTCGCGCCGGCCGTCCGGTGCGATGCGGTCCGAACTGTGCCGGTAATCCTCCGTGAACGCCAGGCGAGGCGTTTGAACCTTCAGCCCCTGCAAGGCGAATTCAATTGACGTGCACGCCCATCGGAGGAAAATGTCCGGCGACAACCCCCGAACGCTCCGGCGCCTTTGCCGTGCACAAAATCGCGTTCGAGCCTAGGCACGGCAAGAGCGCTTCCAGCGCGTCGGTCCATTGCAGCCTCGGCGAGGAGGGCATCATGAAACGCCTGGTCTATGCATTCGATTCCGCGCCCGATGCGCGGCGTGCCGTCGATCTGCTCCTGCACGACGGCGTAGCGGAGAACCATCTGGCGGTGTTGGCGCGAGAGGACATTCCGCTCGGCGAAGTCGATCGCTATCGCGAGGCTTCGCAGGACGTCGAGCCCGCACTGGCGCGCGGCCTGGCCGCCGGCGGTGCGGTCGGCCTGGTCGTCGGCTGGGTAGGTGCGCAGTTTCCCATATTCGGCTTTGCGTGGTCGGTGACGGACGTCATGTGGACCGTGCTCGGCATTGCGCTGATCGGCGCCTGGGCTTCCGCGCTGATCGGCGCATCGGTGCCGGACAGGGTGCAGCGCACGTTCGACCAGGAAATCGCGAAGGGCAACGTCCTGCTGCGCGTGGACGCGAACAAAGACGAGGTCGACCATATCTCGGCCGTCCTCGGCGACGCCTTTCCGCAGCACCTGTTGTTCCAAAGCAATTTCTCATTGCTGCGGCCGCGCTACTGAAACCGCATTTTGACGCACCGTTTTCGCCGGTCCGGTTCTCCGGAGACCCAAGAGCGCGTGGTTTCGGCCCGCTGCGGCTCGGCGCGGGATGCCGTTGGGGGCGAAGGGTGGAGGGCCGCTGGGTTGGGTCGAAGCGATGCATTCGTCGCGTTCTGCAATGGTGCCGTGACGCGTATTTTTCCGGTACGAAACCGGGAACACATGCTCATTCGGAAGATGCGCCTCGGGAATTGGTTTTTCGCAATGATGAACTGCTGAAACCCCGGATTGGATGGGGCGTTTCAGTTTCCAAATTGATTACGGCGCAATCGATTCGGGATGGGCTGAATGTAATCTGAACTTTTTATGTGTACGCTCGGTCCTTATGCGCCGAGCCTGGAAACGGATGTCCTGCGTGGGGCGGAGTATTCGGAAAAATAAAAACGCCAAAACCAATCAGTGGAGTGACGCTATGCTGCGCCTGGTGCTGTTTTTGAGTTTTGCTTTCGGTGTGTATCAAACCGCTGCGGCGGGAACTATCCGGGTCGCCGACGGCGA
>CBJLOV010000239.1:0-5919 GCA_966424745.1 uncultured bacterium | reverse complement strand
AAGAGCTTCGATGCGATCTGCGCGGACGACCAGAAGATCGTCAACGACGAAATCGGCGCCGCCTTCTCACGCATCGAGAAAGGTGCGCGCGCGGACAATGCGCAGGCGCGCACGGCGCTGCAGGGCCACGGCGTGTCGATCACCCCGCAGAATGCGGACGAGCGCAAGACCTGGGACGCGATCGGCACGGATGCGCGCAAGAACCTCACGGGCGCCGGCGGCATTTCGCCCGATCTGGCGAACGCGGCGAACAAGGCGCTCGACGACGCGCGCGGCGGCAAGTGACGATTCGTTCCGCGAGCGCACTGCGCGAGCGGACGCCGCATCGCCACCGCGGCAAGGATCGCCGGGTGCAGAGAGCAGGGACGGCGCACGCAGCAATACGTTGTCGTCCCCGACATCCGGACTCCGGCAACCCGTGCCGGAGCAGCGAGCAAAAATGCCCAACAGCAGAATCTTCAACTGGCTCCACCGCGTCGAGAACGGCGTCCTCGCCGTTCTCGTGCTGATCCTCGTCGGACTCGCGGGGGCGCAGATCTTCATGCGCAACGTATTCGGCGGGGGATTCTCCTGGGCCGATCCGTTCCTGCGAGCGCTGGTCGTGTGGACGGCGATGCTCGGTGCGCTCGCTGCGGTCCGCGACGACAAGCACATCGCCGTCGACGTCCTGCAGCGGTTCCTTCCGGCCGGCGCTCACCGCGCCGCGCGCATCGCGACGATGCTGTTCGCCGCCGCGATCTGCGCCATGCTCGCCTGGTACGGCGCGATCATGGTCGGCATCGATCTGGACAGCGGCGCGAAATCGGACTTCGGCCTGCCGAACTGGCTCGTCGAAAGTATTTTGCCGGTCGGCTTCGGTCTGATGGCGTTGCGCTTCGTGCTGCGCGCATTCGCGGCGCCGGCGCACGTCCCCGGCTTGGCGGCGCCGGAGCTGCTGCACCACTCGGGCGCGGCAGACGGTGCCTCTTCCGGGCGCAAAGGGTCGGCGCAATGATCTGGCTGATCGTCGGCATTCTCGTCATCCTGGCCGCGCTCGGCGCGCCGTTGTTCGCCCTGATCGCGGCAATCGCGTTGCTGGGCTTCACTGCATCGGGGCAGCCGGGCACGGCGGTGGCGATCGAGTTCTATCGCCTGGCCGACATGCCGGCGCTGATTGCGATTCCGCTGTTCACCCTGGCCGGTTATCTGCTTGCCGAAAGCCAGGCGCCGCGGCGTCTTGTGCGCCTCTCCAACGCGCTGTTCGGTTGGCTGCCGGGCGGCCTGGCGATCGTGTCGATCTGCGCCTGCGCGTTCTTCACCGCCTTCACCGGAGCGACCGGCGTCACCTTGGTCGCACTTGGCGCCGTCCTCTATCCGGCCCTGCGCCAGGCCCAATACGGCGAGCGTTTCTCGCTCGGCCTGCTGACCGCCTCAGGCAGCCTGGGTTTGCTGCTGGTGCCGTCGATGCCTCTGATCCTGTACGGCGTCGTCGCCCAGCAGTTCCATACGACGCCGCCGGTGGCCATCGACGCGCTGTTCAAGGCCGGCCTGTTGCCGACTTTACTGATGATTCTCGTGCTCTCGCTGTACAGCGCCTGGCAGGCGCGCGATCTGCCGCGCCCGCCGAAGCCGCCGAAAGGCGAGCTATGGGCGGCCGTGCGGGACGCGGGCTGGGAACTGCCGCTGCCGGTGCTTGTGCTCGCCGGGGTATTCTCGGGCAAGCTCGCGCCGTCCGAGGCGGCGGCGGCGACGGCGTTGTACGTGCTCATCGTCACCGTGCTGATCCGTCGCGAGATCGGCTTCGGCGAACTGCCGCGCGTGATCCGCGAGGCGATGCTGCTGGTCGGCGCGATCCTCGTCGTGCTCGGCTTTTCGCTCGCATTGACCAACTGGCTGATCGATGCGGACGTACCCGAGCAACTGTTCGGCTGGCTGCAGGCGGGAATCACGAGCAAGCTCGGCTTCCTGCTCGTGCTCAACGCCTTCCTGCTCGTGTTCGGCATGCTGCTCGAAGGATTTCCGGCGATCATCATCCTCGTGCCGCTGGTGCTGCCGATTGCGATGCACTACGGCGTCGATCCGATCCACCTCGGCATCATTTTCCTCGCCAATCTGCAGATCGGCATCTTCCTGCCGCCGGCCGGCATGAACATCTTCATCGCCGCGGCGCGCTTCAACAAACCGGCGACGACGATCATCCGTGCCTGCCTGCCGTTCTACGCGCTGCTGATGCTGTGTGTTCTGGTCGTGACCTACTGGCCGGAGCTCTCGCTGGCTTTGGCACGCTGAGAGCGTCGGCCAAGGATTACACGGACTCCCCGGATAGGGCCAAAACAAAAAAACCCTTTTCTTTATCCGTGCAATCAGAGTAATCCGGGAAAAAAAAAATCTCTGCCTTCGCGCAACCCCGCGCCTTCGCAAGCGGAAGAATGGAGCCGCATTTTCGATACACAGTGCGATCACCTGAGTCGAAAATGCGCCAATCTATTTGACGATCAGTTCTTTGGCGGCGGCGCTTTCGGTTCCGCCGCGGCCTTCGGCGCCAGCGCATTGATCATCAGGTCGAGGAAATTTTCCGCGGCCGTACCGCGATCGATGCGGTCGAGGGCGATGCCGTCCATGATCTGCTTCCAGTTGTCGGGCTTCGGGCCGACCCAGTTCGACTGGTCCCCGGCGAGCACGATGTCGGCCTGCTTGTCGCCGAAATAGATGTCGATCTGGTTGCGCCGGTCGCCGCGTGCGTGCGCGATGTATTGTGCCGGCTGCGGCGGCTGGGCCAGGAAGGCGCCCTGGTCGATCGTGCGGCAGGCGCGCTCGCCGAGCAGTTGGTCGATCGACGGCGCGATGTCGGCCTGCTGGAATTTGCCTGCGACTTCGCCTCGGTCGATCGGCAGCTGCGTCGCGACGACGAAGGGCGTGCGCGCCAGCGCGCTGTCGCCGAAACGGGCGAGTTCCGGTGCAGACAGCGGCGTCATGCTGCGATGGTCGCCGGAAATCATCAACACGCCGTTGCGGAAGAAATCGCGCTTGACCAGTTCGTCGTAGAGCATGCCGATTTGCTTGTCGGCATAGCGGAACGCGCCGGCTTCGTCGAGGCTTTCGTTCTCCGGATTGACGAAGGGCGGGTGCGTGGACACGGTGAGAACGAACGCGAGCCACGGTGCGGAATCGCCCTGGCGCGCATCGAGCCATTGCAGGAAGCGCTGATAAAGCGCCTTGTCCTCGGCCGCGTTGAAATGGCGGCGCTTCCAACCGTGGTAGTAGGGTTGCTCGGCGCCCTCCCAGGAATCGAAGCCGAGGCCCTTGAGCCATTTCGATTTGTCGAGAAAGCCGAGGTCTCCGGTGGTGAAGAAATGCGCGGTGTAGCCGTGGGCGTGCACGATCTCGGGCAGGCCGCCTCGGGGGCTTTCGAATCCGGCAAAGGCTTCCGCGCTCTGGTAGCGGCCCAAGGTCGGGATCGGCGGCTTGCCGGTGATCATGGCGATCAGGCCGCTGTCGGTGGTGAAGCCGTTGGCGATGAAGTCGGGGAAATACGCGTTGGCGCGCGCGATTTCGTCGAGGTGCGGGGTGTCGTCGTCGACGCCGCTGAACAGCTTGCTGTGGTACATCGACAGCGATTCCACTGCGATCACGATCAGGTTCGGGCGCAGGCCTCGGCCCGCCTCGCAGATCGGCGCGGGCGGGGTGTATTCCTTGCGCAGCGTTTCAGCGTAGGCCGCGCTGTAGCGGCGGTCCACGCTGTCCGACAGATTTGCGGCGATGAAATTCTGCAGCAAGGGGTAGTTGATGTACTTCATCGTCATCGGACTCCATTGTCCGACGAGGAAGAAAACGGCGGCTGCGGCGAAGCAGGCGAGGGCGAGCCGCGGCCGGCGCGGGCGCGGCAGCAGGGCGAGGGCGAGAACGAGGATTCCCGCAATCACGCCGACGAGCATCAGCTTGCCTGCGGTCGAGGCGAGGAGGACGTTGCCGAAACGCGCCATCGCGTCGAGTTCCTTGCCGAATTTGACGATGTCGAGCAGGTAGAGATGCTGGACCAGCGTCTTGAGCAGGATCGCATCGAGCGCGTAGGCGAGCAGGAGCACGGCGCTGAGCAGCAGCCAGGGCAATTGCAGCCAATAGCGCTTGATCAGCAGCGAGATGCCGGTGAACGCCAGCAGCAGCGCGAGGATGCTCGCGTCCTGCTGGATCGCGGTCGCGCCCATGCACCATGGACAATCGGTCAGGCCGGTGGCGATGCCGACCAGGGCGAACCCGCGCAGGCCGAACAGGATCAGCAGGAAGACGACGAGCAGTGCCGCGCCGATCAGGCCTTTGCGTCGCAAATTTTTAGCTGTTGCGGGACGGTATACGGAAGGTTTGGGCATCGGAACGAAAAGGGGGGGCGGACGGGGCGGCATGGCGGTACAGAGTAGAAACAACATGCGTGGCCGCGCCCAAATCCGTATAATAGCGGGTTTACCGGCCTGGGCTTTCCCCCACACCCATGCGCATTCTTACCGAAGCTCTTACCTTCGACGACGTCTCGCTCGTTCCCGCCTACTCGAACGTACTGCCGCGCGACGTTTCCCTGGCGACGCGCCTCACCAGAAACATCCAGCTCAACATCCCGATCCTGTCGGCCGCGATGGACACCGTGACCGAAGCGCGGCTCGCGATCACGATGGCCCAGTGCGGCGGCATCGGCATCATCCACAAGAACATGCCGATCGAGCAGCAGGCCGCCGAAGTGCGGCTGGTGAAGAAGTTCGAGGCCGGCGTGATCCGCGATCCGATCACGGTGATGCCGACGACGTCGATCCGCGAAGTGCTCAAGCTGATGCGCGTGCACAATATTTCCGGCGTGCCCGTCGTCGACGGCGGCAAGCTCGCCGGCATCGTCACGAGCCGCGACCTGCGCTTCGAGAAGGAACTCGACGATCCGGTCAGGAACATCATGACCAAGCAGGACAAGCTCGTCACCGTGAAGGAAGGCGCGAGCGAGGACGAAGTGCTGCGCCTCCTGCACAAGCACCGCATCGAGAAGGTGCTCGTGGTCAACGGCGATTTCGAGCTGCGCGGCCTGATCACGGTCAAGGACATCCAGAAGGCGCACGACAATCCGAACGCCGCCAAGGACCGGCACGAACGCCTGCGCGTCGGCGCGGCGGTCGGCACGGGTGGCGATACCGAGGAGCGCGTCGGCGCGCTCGTCGATGCCGGCGTCGACGTCGTCATCGTCGATACCGCGCACGGTCATTCGCAAGGCGTGCTCGACCGCGTGCGCTGGGTCAAGAAGAATTTCCCGCAGATGCAGGTCATCGGCGGCAACATCGTTACCGGCGACGCGGCCAAGGCGCTCGTCGATGCCGGTGCGGATGCGGTCAAGGTCGGCGTCGGCCCCGGTTCGATCTGCACGACGCGCGTCGTCGCCGGCGTCGGCGTGCCGCAGATCTCCGCGGTGTCCATGGTCGCCGAGGCGATCAAGGACACGGGGGCCTGTCTGATCGCCGACGGCGGCATCCGCTATTCGGGCGACATCGCCAAGGCGCTGACCGCCGGCGCGAACTGCGTGATGATCGGCGGCATGTTCGCCGGGACCGAGGAGGCGCCCGGAGAAGTCGAGCTTTATCAAGGTCGTAGCTACAAGAGTTACCGTGGAATGGGATCTCTCGGCGCGATGCAGAAGGGCTCCAAGGATCGTTACTTCCAGGACGAGTCCGATCCGGACAAGCTCGTGCCCGAAGGGATCGAAGGCCGCGTGCCGTACCGCGGCCCGTTGCGCAACATCATTCATCAGTTGTCGGGCGGGCTGCGTTCGGCGATGGGCTACGTCGGCTGCGCGACGGTCGACGAAATGCGCGCCAAGCCGCAGTTCGTGCGCATCACGAGCGCGGGCGTGCGCGAGTCGCACGTGCACGATGTGACGATCACGAAGGAAGCGCCGAACTATCGGCTGGA
>CBJLOV010000238.1:0-5930 GCA_966424745.1 uncultured bacterium | reverse complement strand
GGTATCCCTCGGACCCAAGCCGGCGGCTCCACAAAACCGCGCAGGCACGAGTTTGCGCGACGCATCGCACCCTCATTCGTTGGTGCGCAGCAACGAGCCGAAGGTCAGGTACGCGGCGTTGTGTCCGCCCTGCGCATAGCCGTAGCCGAGGAAAATCGGGCCGAGGAACGTGTCGATGCCGACGAAGACGCTGCCGGCGCCGATCATGTTCCTGCCGATCCGGTTGCGCGAGTTCCAGTAGCCTCCCGCTTCGAGGCTGCCGCCGAAATACAGCGGCAGGCTGAAGAGGCTTTCGGTGTTCGTCATGCGCCGGTAATAGACCGTGCGCAGGAGAGCGGTCTGCGAGGCGAACAGCTGGTTCTCGGCATAGCCGGACAAGTTGGCGAGACCGCCGAGCTGACTCTGCGCGGCGATCTGCACGTTGGCGCCGGCGCCGGTCGCGGTGTTGATGCTGGCGCCGAGCAGCCAGTGGTTCGGGCCGTAGGAGAGAGCCTGATCCCAGCGCAGGCGCGCAATGCGCGCGGCGTCGGACGAACCGAGCTGCGTCAGCAGCACTTCTTCGGACAGATCCGCGCGCATGCCGCGGGTGGGGAATCCGGCGTTGTCGAGATCGTCGTACACCGCGCGCAGGACGACGCCGCCGAAGTTGTTGGCAACGCTCCGCGGCAGTCCCGACGCCGCGCTTGCGCCGTCCGGATGGCCGATGCGCAGCCGCGCCAGGTCGTGTCCGTATTCGAGCGAGCTCGAAAACTGCCAGCTCGAATCGGGCGTGTAGCCGAACTCGAGCGCGGCGAGACGGCGGCTGCGGCGGTATTCGGCGAGATCGGCGTCGCCGCCGTTGTTGATCGGAAAGTCGTAGGCCTTGTACTGCAACTGCGGCGCGACGTAGAACTGGCCGGTCGCGCCCCAGGGCTGCAGGAATTCGCTGTACAGCTCGGTGATCTGGCCGAGCTGGATGCGATTGCGGCTTTCGCCGCCGAGCGAGTTGAGGCCGGTGAAATTCGCCTCGGTGAAGAGTTGGTAGCTGTTGCGTCCGGCGAAGTTGTCCGACAGGCGCAAGCCGAGGCGAAGGAAATTCGGTCCCCAGCTTTTGTCGACCGGTTGCACGGAGAGGCCGGTCCGGCCGTCCTTCTGCACGATATCGTAGGTGATGCGCTCGTAGCTGCCTTCGCCGTAGGCGAGGCCGATGCGGCCTTCGAGGCTGGCCGGATCGAACGGTTTGCCGACCACGTCGGAGAGGCGCTGCTGCACGTAGTCGGCGGTGCGGCTGCGGCCGGTGAGCACGTCGAGGAATGCGATCAGCGGCGGATCGAACGGTTTCTGCTTGTGCCGCGTCGTGAACTGTGCGTATTCGGACTCGCTTGCGCCGAACGCGCGCAGTGCGACCAGGTTCGCGTCGGCCGCCTGTTCGCCGTATACCACCGCTTCGGCGGCGCGATCGAACGCGGTGCTGCTGAGGTCGCCGAGCCGCGGTACGAGCAGCACGTCGCCGGCGGCGAGCGTGCGCAGTTGCGCGTCGGTCTGCCGTTTCATCATCGCGGTGAGCATCTGGTTGGCGATCTGGATCGGCGAGGTGAGGTCCTCTTCCTTGAGCAGCGGCGCGCCGACGTCGACGACGATCAGGCGCGTGCCGCCGAGCTTGCGCGCTTCCTCGATCGGCACGTTGTCGACGATGCCGCCGTCGACGAGCAGATGTCCCTGGTAGCGGATCGGCGCGAACGCCGCGGGTACCGACATGCTCGCGCGGATCGCCATCGGCAGATCGCCCTCGGCGAACACGACTTTTTCGCCGTTGCCGATGTCGGTGGCGATCGAGCGGAATGGAATCGGCAAGTCGTCGAAGCGGGTCGTTTCCAGCGTCGACAACAGCAGGCGGCGCAGCAGGAGCTGCAGCTTCTGGCCCTGGATCACGCCGCGCGGCAGGGCGATCTTGCCGTCGCGCAGGCCGAGCTCGATGCCGCCGAGGAAACGCAGCTCGTCTTCCTTGCGCCGCATCGGCAGCTCTTCGCGCGGCGGGTCGTCGTTGAACATTTCCTTCCAGTCGATGCTCTTGAGCACCGCCTCGATCTCGGTTGCGTTGTAGCCTGCCGCGTAGAGGCCGCCGACGATCGCGCCCATCGAGGTGCCGGTGATGCAGTCGACCGGCACATGTTCGCGCTCGAGCACCTTCAGCACGCCGATATGCGCCGCGCCGCGCGCGCCGCCGCCGCCGAGGACGAGGCAGGTCTTGGGTGGCGTCGTTTGAGCCCATGCGCCGGGCGACGGAAGGAACGCCAAGGCAACGGCGAGGCGTAGAAGAAAACGCCGCGTACAGCGACGTGCAGGAAGAGAGCTCATTGTCGGCAGCGGATCGGCTTTAGCCCTCCCCTTCAAGGGGAGGGTTGGGTGGGGATGATTTTGCACCTGGTAGAACGCGCGGTGCGAGGTTACCGCACACACCATCCCCCTCCCAGCCTCCCCCTTGAAAGGGGAAGAGCAGGGCGCTCAGATTTCGAGTGCCTGCCAGCGCGCGTAAGCGTGATCGAGTTCCGTCTGCAACTTTGCGAGCTCGCCGTTGGCGGTCAGGATGGCAGCGCTGTCCTGCTTGAAGAAAGCTGGATCATTCATCGCGGCAGTGCGCGCGGCGATGTCGTTTTCGAGCGCCTCGATGCGCGCAGGCAACTGTTCGAGTTCGCGGGCATCTTTGTAGCTCAGCTTGCGCTTTGGCTTTTGATCCTGTTCGTCATTCCTGTGCGGGCGGGATTCCAGTTCTTCGCTTTTCTTTTCGACCTGACTGTATGCATCGGAAGCAGAAACTGGATTTCCGCCTTCGCGGGAAGGACGGGCAAAGACCCGCGAGGCTTCCCCCGGTCTTTGCCGCAACCAATCGCTGAACCCACCCACGTATTCGCCGACGCGCCCCTCTCCTTCAAGCACCAGCGTCGACGTCACCACGTTGTCGATGAATTCGCGGTCGTGCGAGACCAGCAGCAGGGTGCCCTGATACGCGGCGAGCATTTCCTCGAGCAGCTCGAGCGTTTCCACGTCGAGGTCGTTGGTCGGCTCGTCCATGACGAGCAGGTTCGACGGCTGCGCGAACAGTTTGGCGAGCAGCAGGCGGTTGCGTTCGCCGCCGGACAGGCGCGTGATCGGCGCGCGTGCGCGCTCGGGCGAGAAGAGGAAATCCTGCAGATAGCCGAGCACGTGTTTGCGCTGGCCCGCGAGCTCGACGTACTCGCGGCCTTCGGCCACGTTGTCGAGCGCGTTCCAGTCCTCGCGCAGCGCGCTGCGGTGCTGGTCGAAGTAGGCGATCTGCAGGTTGGTGCCGAGTTCTATTTCGCCGCGCTGGGGCTTCAGGTCGCCGAGCAGGAGCTTCAGCAGCGTGCTCTTGCCGGAGCCGTTCGGGCCGACGATGCCGATGCGGTCGCCGCGCAGGATCGTGCTGGAGAAGTCGCGCAGGATGACCTTGTCGTCCCAGGCGTAGTCGACGCCGGTTGCCTCGATCACTTTCTTGCCCGACGCCTGTGCGGTCGCCAGCGTCATCCTCGCCTTGCCGCCGACGTCGCGACGCTCGGCGCGCTCGCGCCGCATCGCCTTGAGCGCGCGCACGCGGCCCTCGTTGCGCGTGCGCCGCGCCTCGATGCCCTTGCGGATCCACACTTCTTCCTGCGCCAGCTTCTTGTCGAACAGCGCATTGGCCTGGGCTTCCGCGTGCAGACGCTCCTCGCGCCGGCGCAGGTAGTTGGCGTAGTCGCCGGGCCACGAGGTCACCTGGCCGCGGTCGATCTCGACGATGCGCGTCGCCAGCGCGCGCAGGAAGCTGCGGTCGTGGGTGACGAAGATCAGGCTGAACTCGGCGTTGCGCAGGAAGTCCTCGAGCCAGGCGATCGCCTCGATATCGAGGTGGTTGGTCGGTTCGTCGAGCAGGAGCACGTCGGGTGCGCGCACGAGCGCCTGGGCCAGCAGGACGCGGCGCTTCATGCCGCCGGACAGCGCGGCGAAGTCGATGTCGGCGGGCAGCTCCAAGCGCTCCAGGACCTGGGACACGCGCCGGTCGAGATCCCAGCCGTGCTGCGCTTCGATCTGTGCCTGCACCGCGCCGAGCGCGGCGAGGTCGTCGCTGCCGATCAAGTGGTGGTAGCGCGTGAGCAAGGCGCCGAGGTCGCCGAGACCCGAGGCGACCACGTCGAACACGCTGCCGGCGACGTCCTGCGGCACTTCCTGGGCGAGCTTGGCCACGCGCACGCCGTTCTGCACGCGCACCTCGCCGTCGTCGGGGCGGATCTCGCCCGCGATCAGGCGCAGCAGGGTGGATTTGCCTTCGCCGTTGCGGCCGACGACGCAGACGCGCTCGTTCGCCTCGACGGCGAGATCGACCTTTTCGAGCAGCAATGGACCGCCGACGCCGTAGTCGACGCGTTGGAGTTGGATCAGGGACATCCGCGCATTGTATCCGCGAAGACGACTGCCGCCGTGCGCGGCGCACTTTTGCCGCGAAGGCGTGCCGTGAATCCGCACGGACGGCCGAAAGACCGGTTTGGCCGAAATATTGCTGGGAAAATTTTCTCAGCTAAAACATAAATTTAATTGGTAATTCTGAGATATTTCCTCTGGAAAATGCCGCAACGACGCGATATATTTGCGCATCTTTCCAACTCCGTCGTGGGCGACCCGGGAATACCAGTGATTGCGAAGTCGATACCGGGGAACTGGCTGCCGCGTGGAAGCGCTACCGCATTGGCGGTACTGGCGCTGGTCCTCGGCTGCGGCTTTGACGGCGCTGCGCACGCGGGCTACGCCGCGATCGTCGTCGATGCGAAGAGCGGCAAGGTGCTCGAAGCGGTCAACCCGGATCAGGAGAACATTCCGGCCTCGCTCGCCAAAATGATGACGTTGTACCTCACGTTTCAGTCGCTGCAGAACGGCAAGCTCAAGCTCAACCAGATGCTGCCGGTGTCGGCGGCGGCCGCGGGCAAAGCGCCGACCAAGCTCGATCTGCGCAGCGGCCAGAGCATCAGCGTCCGCGACTGCATCCTCGGCATGATCGTCAAGTCGGCGAACGACGCCGCGACCGTCGCCGCCGAGCGCATCGGCGGTTCCGAAGCCGCCTTCGCCAAACTCATGAACGCCGAGGCGCTGCGCCTGGACATGAGCGACACGCGCTTCGCCAATGCCAGCGGCCTGCCCAATCCGGAAAACCGCACCACCGCGCGCGACATGGCCAAACTCGCGCAGGCGCTGTACCGCGACTATCCGCAGTACACCCCGTTTTTCGCGACCAAGGAATTCACCTTCCGCGGACGCGTCGTGCGCGGGCACAACAATCTCATGCGCCGCTATGCGGGCATGGACGGACTGAAGACGGGCTACACGGAGGCGTCGGGTTTCAATCTCGCCTCGACGGCGATACGCAGCGGCCAGCGCCTGTTCGCCGTCGTCATGGGCGGACAGACGGCCGCGTCGCGCGACAAGGAGATGGCGCGTCTGCTCGACAAGGGCTTCGAACAGGAACCCGCGGTCGACGCGCGCGCCGCGAAGGCCGATGCCGGGGGGAACGCAGGCAAGCTGCTCGCCGCGCTTTCACCGATATCGAGTGCCGAAGCGGCCGAACTCTCGCCTGCCAAAGCGCAAGGGAATTGCGTTCGCAGTGTACGCCCGGTCGCTGCGAGCAAAACCTGCAAGTCCCGTGGCGGGGCGGCCCGGACGCACGCGACGAAATCTGCTTCGCGTTCTGCCGCCGCGCAACGCGGGCTCGCGCAGAAGCCTCGTCACTCCAAGAGCAAGAAGTCGGTGCAGCTCGCCGCGCGTGAGCGCGACTGAAGATCGGCAGCCGACGAGATATTTCTCCTCCCGGACAGGAACGGCGTTGCGGCTTCGGCAGAGGAAGGCCGAATCGTTTGCGGCCTTCGATTCCGGCAACGCTCTCCCGTTGCCGAAACGCTTTGCGCGCC
>CBJLOV010000237.1:0-5944 GCA_966424745.1 uncultured bacterium | reverse complement strand
AAATGAATAAATTGGAATAAAAACAGCTTTAAAATTGATTTTCATCGGTATTTGACCAGAGTAAATTATCTTTCAAGTTGCTCTTTGTTTTGTTTTGGTGTTTTGTTTTTTTTTGGTGCGGTGGCGGGAGGGCTTTCTTTCCGGGGGAGCCCCCCACCCCACGGCGAGACCATGGACCATGGCGACGGCGAGAACCGCGATCAGCGACAACAGCAGATGTTCCGCAAAAACGACTGCGGTGAAGAAGTAGCCGAGCGCCGCGAGTACGGCGAGAAGCGCGAACGCGGCGGTGAATCCCAGGCGGGCGAGTTGGCGCAGGCGGATCGGCTCGTCTTCGAGTTTGCCGCCGCGCTGCATCCAGATGCGCCCGCGTCCGAGCAGGTGCCAGGCGATGGCGGCGAGCGCGAGCGTGCCGAGGATGAACAGTGCGCGGCCGATCGTCGCGTCGATTTCGTCGTTGCTGATTTCGCGTAGCCAATTGTGGATGAAGGTCGGTACCAGGGCGGCCAGCGCCATCCACGGCACCGCTCGGCGCAACGATACGCGGCGTGCGCGCAGCCAGCGGAAGTGCGCGTGCGCGAGGCCGTCGTCGCGATTGAGCCAATGCACGAAGGCGAGCACGAACCACGGCAGCGCGATGCTGCCGGTGGCAAGACCGAGAGAGCCTTCGAGCGGATCGGCGTTCGTCGTGTGCAGGAAGAGGCGCGCGAGGATGGCCCATAGCAGCGCGATCGGAGCCGCGGCGAGCAAGGTCAGCACGAGCGCCCAAGTCGTGTAGCGGAAACGGTCCGTGCGGATGCGGCGCAGCGGCGCGGCGATACGCTCGAATTCCGCGGGCAGGCGCCGGCGCGCATAGACGGCGGCGAAGATCATCATCAGCGCGGCAACGGACAAGGACGCGTTGGTGCGCAGATTGTCGGCGACGACGACGATCTGCGCCGCGCCTTTGGGGTGGGAGAGATTGAGCAGCGCGTGCCCGAACTCGCCGAACCATGCCAATCCGATCGGAGCATGGCTCGGGATTGCGAGCAGGTTGGAGTCGAGCATGCCGTTGAGCGCGTTCGTGCTGGCGATCAGTCCGGTGAGCTGCTGCTCGGCGTCCTCGGCGATCGAGGTCTGCCGGGTCTTGGCGGCGATCAGGCGCGTGTAGAGATCGCCGCGCGTTGTCAGCAGCCGTTCGAGGCCGTCGTGCAAGGTGCCGCTGATCGCGGGCGGCTGTCCGGCGCGTGCGAGCATCGCGGCGATCGCGCCGTCCATGTTTTCCAACCGGTCCTGCTCTTCGCGGTAATCGATCACCGCGAGCTTGCTTTGGGCGAGTTCGTTGCGTACGTCGGCGAGTTCGCGCCTGAGCGTGTTCAGCGGCTTGAGCTTGCGTCGTTCGGTGAGCAGCAGCGCGCCGACGTCTTCGCTGACTCCGCCGAGGTCGAGGCGGGCCTTGGTGTTCTTCGCCGCTTGTTCTGTGTCGCTGCGTTCGCCGGTGTACGCATTCTGCAACTCGCGCAGACTCGCGTTGCGTTTGATCGTGGCGGCAAGTTCCTGGGCGAGCGCGAGATTGTCCGCAGCGGCGTCGTGCAGCGCGGGCGCGGCCTGCGCCGCGTCGAGCTTGTCGCGCTCGGCGGCAAGTTGGGCGACGAGATCGCTGACCTTGCTTGAATAACGGTCGAGCACCATGTTTTCCAGCCATTGCACGCGCTGGCTGTGGATTTCGATGCTGCGCCGCGCGGCGGTCCGCTGCGCGAACAGGCTGCGGATGCGCGCCTCGTAGGTGCGTTGCTCGGTTTCGAGCGCGGCGACGCGACAGCGTTGCAGGCGTTCTGCCGCCTGCATGCGCAGGCGCATCGCCGCGGCCAGCGTCCGCGGCGCATCGGTAGCCGATTGCAGGTTTGTCGACGGCTCTGCGCGCGCCGTGGCAAGCTCGTCGCGCAATGCGTCCGGTCGCTGGGTCTGTTTCTCCAGGGTCTCTTCGAGGCTGCGCAACGAGGCCTGTGCTGCGGCGAGTTGGTTGCGTTCGCTTTCGAGCAGGTTGGCGAGCTGAGTCGGATCGTCCTCGTTCGGCAGTTTCGCGCGCCAATCGGCGAAGTTCTGGCCGGCCTCGCTGCCCGATACGGGGGCTGCGGCGTCCAGCGGCGCCGCTTTCAGCGCGGCGTCGAGGTATCCCTGCCGCTGGGCCAACGCTTCATTGGCGTTCTGGTCGTCGTTCAGGGCATCGCGCAGCAGGTCGTCGGCCTTCTTGCGTTGGTCTGCATTGAGGTCGCGCGCGCGCGGCAAGGCGGCAAGCGCGTTGTTGATCGAGTCGTCGAGCGAGGGCGGCAGCTGCTGCGTCTGTGCTGTCGGAGGAAGGGACGCAGGGGGGGCAGATCGGGCAACGGGCGCGAGCGACGCAGCTGCAAGCGCAGCGGTAAAAAGAATCGTCGGACGCAAGGGGAAGGTGAGGGGTCGAAACAGGCGAGGCATCTGGAAGTGCGGTCGATACGCGGTGCCGATGGCAGCCGGGCTGAGCATTATGCCGCCTTGAAACCGAATAGCCGCCGGCTCCCGTTTCGGTTTCGCAGTCTGTGCGGGTAGAAATATTCGCAATGTTGCAGCGCGAGCCCGGTTCGGGCTAGAATTCCCCTCTTTTCTCAGCGCAATCCCGCTTCGCGGAGCCATAAACCATGAAAGCCGACATCCATCCCGAATACAAACCCGTGGTCTTCCAGGATGTCTCGTCCAACTTCGCGATCCTCACGCGTTCGACGATGACGAGCAAGGAAACGATCAAGTGGGAAGACGGCCAGGAGTATCCGGTCATCAAGATCGAAATTTCCAGCGCCTCGCACCCGTTCTACACGGGCAAGCACAAGATCGTCGATTCCGGCGGCCGCGTCGACAAGTTCCGCAAGCGCTACGGCGGCGCGAAGTAAATCCCTCGATTTTCTTTGCCGCAAAGGCTTCCCTCTTCACGGCCCTATCCAGCGGCCGTGAAGCAGGCCGCGTGCCAATCCCTTCTTGGTTGGCCATTCCGCTCCTACAGTCGATAAAACGTGAATATCGGGTCGAGCGCGCGTCTTTCGCGTCCGCTCGGCCTGGTATTCCCGCGCTTCGCGGCATTCGCGCGATTCGACTTCCCCCGATGAAAACGTGAGATCGCCTCTTCTCTCAGCGGGGGCCGCATTAAATGTGACTTAAATCACAGCATATTGCTTGCGGAGAAATTTATTTTGTTGTATATGTCACATTAATCTCTAATTTTGTGATCGATTGCTCATTTTGGTTTGAATAGGCAGGTTGAGTACGAACTTGCCGCAGGAGTAACGATCCGGCTCGGGTGAATTCCATACCCGCTCACAGGGGGCGTTATGGATGGTGAGGTTCCGACTTCGCTGTTCCGACTGTCTTCCAAGACGGTCTTTCCAGGGGCACTGCGTATAACCGCAAAACAGCCGATCGACGGCCGACGCGGCGCGCGCGCCAGATTGCGACGAGGCTGATACCCCTAAGCCTGCGCAGCCGTGGCGCAGGGTAGAGCGGAAAAGGGGGCGCGGCCGATTCTCGAGCCGCAATGACTTCGCCCATGACATCCCGATCCAGACGACCGCATAACATGTGATGTCGTAAGGACGCAGTCACGCCCGAATCGCGCCGAAGCGCCCTGGACGCGAAGGGCGACGAGAACTCCACCAGGCTCTCGAGGCCGTGCCTCCTCTCATCGGCAGATGCCGATGGATATCCCCTCTCCCTTCCTTCGCAGGCTCGAAGCCGCCGCGGACGCAGGCGCCGCTCGCTTCGCCAATGCGCCGACAGGCAAGGACGGAAGCCTGTCCGATGTTCGAAATCCTTGGGAACCGAATGGTGTTTGCAGTTCACGCCCCTCGAGGCAGGCGAGCCGGCATTCGAGGGCGAATTCCGATGGAGGGTGGTGTATGAACATGCACGACGAGTGGCATCGTGTCCTCGGGACAATCCGGGCGGTTGCCGGAAGCGCGGGAAAGCCGATAGGGGTTCGTTGCGCTGCCGATCGAGGTATCGTTGCCTTAGCCCCGCGCGACATTCGTGCAATGGCGCGGCTGACGTTGCTGTTCCTATTCATACATGCGCCGACGGCATTCGGGTTTGGCGCCAGCGAGTGCGCTGCCAGTCGTTTCGGCAGTTCGTTGAACTGCACTGCCAACGATGTTTCCATCGCCAGCGTCACGGTGACCAATGGGGTGGTGTCTTGTACCGCAGGGCAGACGGTTACGCTCGATCTGTCGTTGAGCGTGCAGTCCTCGGCATCGACGCGCTACGACATCGGCATATTTCTGGCCACGGACGGCAAAGATCCCTCGATCCTGCCTAGCAGCGGCGGGAGCACCAGCTGCAACGTCAGCGCGTTGCCGACTACCTCGCCTTTCCTCAATGCGAACGGCAATGGTTGCGGGGACATCAGCAGTGCCGTGGGCCTGGCCTCGTTCACGATGAATTCGGTGGACGTGCTTTGCCAGCCGGACGCGTCGGGGAAATTGCAGATCGACAACGCCGTTACTTGGCAGCAGGTTGCCTCGGGTACGCCAGGTTGTGCTGGCGCGAACGACGTCACCGCCGGTGCGCCGTCGAAATGTTCGGCGGGTATCTCTGCGGAAATCAACGTGAACGTGAAGGGCGGTCTGACGATCATCAAAAAAACGGCGCCCTCCGGCAGTCCTCAGGCGTTTGCGTTCACCGCCAGCGGCGCAGGCGCATCGCCGACCAGCTTCAGCCTGAGCAGCGGCGGACAACAAGTCATTTCGACCGACAATCTCACCACGACGCCGCAGAGCTTACAGGTCGTCGAAAATGCAACGTCCGGATGGCAGGTCAGCGCAATCGACTGCGTCGACGCCAACGGCAATCCCAGCCCCACGTACGTGAGCGCCAATCCTGCCACCGGCATGATTACGGCGAATTTGTCGATCGCCAATCCGGATGCAACTTGCACCGTAACCAATGCGCAATCGCCGATCCTGACCCTGGTCAAGCAGGTGGTGAATACCAACGGCGGCGCTGCAGCGGCGGGCGCGTGGACGCTGCATGCAACGGGCCCGACGCCGATCAGCGGCGCGACCGGTACTGCGGCCGTGACCGGAGCTGTGGTGCAAACCGGTACCTACACATTGAGTGAGAGCGGCGGACCGGCAGGCTATGCGGCCAGCTTGTGGAGTTGCACGAACGGCATTGCCGTGACGAACAACCAGATCGCCCTGGGCAACGGGGCAAATACGACCTGCACGATTACCAACAGCGACGAAGCGGCAAATTTAACCCTGGTCAAGCAAGTGGTGAATAAGAACGGCGGCACGGCGACGGCAAGCAACTGGACCTTGCATGCGACGGGTCCGACAACCATCAGCGGCGCGACCGGAACCGCCGCGGTGACTGGAGCTGCGGTTTCCGCCGGAACCTACACGCTGAGCGAAACGGGCGGCCCGACGGGTTATGCGGCCGGTGCGTGGAGCTGCACGAACAATGTCACCGTGACCGGTGGCCAGATCGCTCTCGGTAACGGAGTAAGTACGACCTGCACGATTACCAACAGCGACGAGGCGGCAACGCTCACCTTGATCAAACAGGTGGTGAACACGAACGGCGGTACGGCGACGGCGAACAACTGGACCTTGAACGCTGCCGGCCCAGCCGTGATCGGTGGTGCAATGGGTAGCCCGGGAGTGACCGGAGCGGCAGTGCCGGCCGGTACCTACACGCTGAGCGAAACAGGAGGCCCGGCGGGTTACTCGGGCGGTGCTTGGAGTTGTACGAACAGCGTGGCCGTGACGGGCGGCCAGATCACCCTGGGCAATGGGGCAAATACGACCTGCACGATTACCAACAGCGACGAAGCGGCGAGTTTGACCCTGGTCAAGCAAGTGGTGAATAAGAACGGCGGCACGGCGACGGCGGGCAACTGGACCTTGCATGCGACCGGTCCGACAACCCTCAACGGCGCGAC
>CBJLOV010000236.1:0-5985 GCA_966424745.1 uncultured bacterium | reverse complement strand
TCGGGGCGGCGGGATTCGAACCCACGACCCCCTGCCCCCCAGGCAGATGCGCTACCAGGCTGCGCTACGCCCCGACTATGGCTGCCGCAGTCGATCCCTGACCGCGAAGATCAAAACGCGGCCTTTTGTGGGCCGCGTCGTTCACCGGACGAATTGTAACAGAGGCGTCGCAGTTAGTGGCGCAAAATCTGCAGAACTTCCTCGAGTTCCATGCGCACTTGGCGCACGATCTGATGAGAGATGCTGGTTTCCATCCGCGCCTGCTGCCCTTCCAGACGCTGGCGCGCGCCGGTGATCGTGAAGCCCTGGTCGTAGAGCAGCGCACGGATCTGGCGGATCATCAGCACGTCGTGGCGCTGGTAATAGCGGCGGTTGCCGCGCCGCTTGACCGGTTTCAGGTTGGAAAACTCCTGTTCCCAGTAGCGCAGCACGTGCGGTTTGACCGCGCACAACTCGCTCACTTCACCGATCGTGAAGTAGCGCTTGGCCGGAATGACCGGCAGTTCGTTATTGCTGCCTTGATCCAGCATAAGACTCGACGCGTATCTTGAGTTTCTGCCCAGGACGGAACGTTACCACGCGGCGCGCCGAAATCGGAATTTCTTCGCCGGTCTTCGGATTGCGTCCGGGCCTCTGATTTTTCTTGCGCAGGTCGAAATTGCCGAATCCCGAAAGCTTGACCTGCTCACCGCGCTCGAGCGCCTCGCGCACGACGTCGAAAAACGCGTCGACGAATTCCTTCGCCTCGCGCTTGTTCAGACCGACGTCGGTGAATAACCGTTCGGCCATTTCCGCTTTGGTCAGTGCTGTCATCCTTACCCCCTTAGTCTTGCTTGGCAGTCGCGTTCCAGTGCCGCGACGGCCAAACCGACACTGTGATCTGCGTCGGCATCGGTAAGAGTGCGCGAATCATCCTGCAAAATCAAGCCGATGGCGACACTTTTTACACCTTGTGCGAGATTCGGTCCCGAGTAACGATCAAATACGAATATCTCATGGAGAGCAGAGCCGACGGCGTGACGCACAGCCGCCTCGACCGTGGCATAGCTCACGTTTTCAGGCAGCTCGAACGACAGATCGCGGCGGACGGAGGGGAAGCGCGCGACCGCCGCACCGCGCGGTACGCTGCGCGCGACCAGCGCATCGAGTTCGAATTCGAAGGCGTAGACGTCCGCCTCGAAGTCCAGTTCTTTCAGCAGTCGCGGATGAAGAGCGCCGAGGCTGCCGACGACGACGTTGTCGCGCAGGACCGTCGCCGACCGTCCCGGATGCAGCCACATGGCCGTCGACGGCGCGACATGGAATGCACGCGCATTGCCGGTCAGGGCGAACAGAGACTCCGCATCGCCCTTGAGATCGTAGAAGTCGACGATGCGTTTTTCCGCCGCCCATTGCAGCTCGTCGGCCTGGCCGCAAACCACGCCGGCGATGCGCACCGTTTCAACCGGGCCATCGGCGCCCTGGCGGAAAACCCTGCCGATTTCGAAGAGCCGCACCCGTTCCTGCTGGCGGCGGCGGTTGGCTATCAATGCCGAGACGAGACCGGGCAGCAGCGAGGTGCGCATCGTGCCGAGATCCGCCGCGAGCGGATTGGCCAAGGCGATCGCGCCCGCGTCGAGCTGCCAACGTTTGAGCAGATCCGCATCGAGAAAGGCATAGGTGATCGCTTCGCGGTAGTCGCGCGCGGCGAGCTGGCGGCGCAGGGTGGCTTCGTCGACGCGCGTCTCCGTCGGCTCCGCCACGCGGATTTCGCCCGCGGGCATCGTGGTCGGAATCTTTTCGTAGCCGTGAACGCGCGCGACTTCTTCTACGAGATCCTCTTCGATCGCGATATCGAAGCGCCAGCTCGGCGGGGTTGCGCTCCATCCTTGCGCGGTCGTCTCGACCCGCATGCCGAGGGCGCTCAGGATGCGAACGACTTCCGCGTCGGCCACCTCGATGCCGAGGACGCGCGCGAGACGCGCCCGGCGCAGCGCCACGGCGGCCGGCGGCGTAAGAAATTGCGCCAGCGTCGCTTCGCTGATCGGACCCGGCTTGCCGCCGCCGAATTCGACGATCAGTTGCGTCGCACGCTCCAGCGCGCGGCGCGGCAGCTCGGGATCGACTCCGCGTTCGAAGCGGTGCGAGGCGTCGGTATGCATGCCGAGGCGTCGCGCGCGGCCGCTGATCGCGGTCGGCGTAAAGTGCGCGGCTTCGAGGAAGACGTCGCGCGTCGCGTCGGTCACGCGGGTCTCGTAACCGCCCATGATGCCGGCGAGCGCGATCGGTTTGTCCGCGTCGGTGATGACGAGAAACTCGGGATCAAGCCCGACTTCGGACTCGTCGAGCAACTTCAAGCGCTCGCCGGCACGCGCACGGCGCACGCCGATCGTGGCGGCCAGGGTGGCCGCATCGAACGCGTGCAGCGGCTGGCCCATTTCGAGCAGGACGTAGTTGGTCACGTCGACGAGCAGGCTGATCGGCCGCAAGCCGGAACGGCGCAGGCGTTCGGCCATCCAGAACGGCGTACGCGCATCGGCGTCGAGGCCTTCGATCAGGCGGCCGCAATAACGCGGGCAATCGGCGCCGGCCTGCAGCTCGACCTTGCGCTCGTGCGTCGTCGCCGCAACGATCGGTGCGATCGCAGGCACCGCCGCCGGCACGCCGAAAATCGCGGCGACGTCGCGCGCGACGCCTTGCACCGAGAGGCAGTCGGGGCGATTGGGCGTCAGTTTGATTTCGATCGCCGCATCGGGCAGGTGCAGGTATTCGGCCAGCGGCTTGCCGACGGTCGCGTCGGCCGGCAGCTCGAGCAGACCGGAAGCGTCGGCGTCGATGCCGAGCTCCTTCGCCGAGCACAGCATGCCGAACGAATCGACGCCGCGCAGCGCGGCCTTCTTGATCTGCATGCCGCCCGGCATGACCGTGCCGACGGTCGCCAGCGGCACCTTCAAGCCCGCTCGCGCATTCGGCGCGCCGCAGACGATCTGCACGGTCTCGTCCGTCCCAATCGAAACCTTGCACACGCGCAGCTTGTCCGCGTTCGGATGCGGCTCACATTCGGTGATTTCGGCGACGACGACGCCTTCGAGCGCGGAACCGATCGGCTCGACACCCTCGACCTCGAGGCCGGCCATCGTCAGTTTATGGCAGAGCTCGTCGCGGTCCGCTTTGATCGAAACGAGTTCGCGCAGCCAGTTTTCAGAAAATTTCATGCCGTACCCACCATGTCGGAATATTGCTCCGGCTCGTCATTCCCGCGAAAGCGGGAATCCAGTGTCTTCCACTTTATTTCTGCGAGATCTTGAAGATCAAAGTCGCTGGATTCCCGCTTTCGCGGGAACGACGAGCAAGAAAATCAAGCAAACTGCTTGAGAAACCGTACGTCGTTCTCGAAGAATGCGCGCAGGTCGTTGACGCCGTAACGCAGCATCGCGAAACGCTCGACGCCCATGCCGAAGGCGAAGCCGGTGTAGCGTTCGGGGTCGATATTGCAGGCGCGCAGCACATTCGGATGGACCATGCCGCAGCCGAGCACTTCGAGCCATGCGGTCGAACCGTCCTCGCGATCCCAACGGATATCGACTTCGGCGCCCGGTTCGACGAACGGAAAGTAGCTCGGCCGGAAGCGCATCTCGAAATCGCGCTCGAAAAACGCGCGCACGAATTCGGCGAGCGTGCCCTTGAGGTCGGCGAAGGTCGACGTCTCGTCGACGAGCAGACCCTCGAGCTGGTGGAACATCGGACTGTGTGTCTGATCGGAATCGGAACGATAGACCTTACCGGGCGCGATCACGCGCAAGGGCGGCGTGCGCCCGCTCATCGCGCGGATTTGCACGGGAGAGGTATGCGTACGCAGCAGACGGCCGTCCGGGAAATAGAACGTATCGTGCATCGCGCGCGCCGGATGATGCGGCGGAAAATTCAGCGCCTCGAAGTTGTACCAGTCATTCTCGATCTCGGGACCGTCGGCGACCTCGTAGCCGAGCCGCGCAAAGATGTCGATCATGCGCTCGAACGTCCGCGTGATCGGATGCAGGTTGCCGCGCGCACCGCCGCGTCCGGGCAAGGTGACGTCGATCGTCTCGGAAGCGAGACGCTGCTCGAGCAGAGAAGCTTCGATTTCGGACCGGCTCTCGGCGATCGTTGCTTCGACCTCTTCTTTCGCGCGATTGACGCGGTCGCCGAAGCTCTTGCGTTGATCGGGCGGCAGCTTGCCGAGCGTCTTCAGTTCGCCCGTGATCAGGCCGGCCTTGCCGATCAGTTCGACGCGCAGGTCCTCGAGCTTGGCCTGCAGCTTCTTGGGGTCGAGCTTGCCCTTGATCTCCTCGACCTTGGCGGCGACGTGCTTGAGCTTCTCCTGGAAGCCGTCGTTGTCGCGGAAGCGCTCGCGCAGCGATTCCATCAGGGCGTCGATTTTCTTTTCCAAACGATCGCTCATGCAAAGTCCATGTCTTACCGTGGGCAAAAGAAAAGGGGAGCTAGGCCCGGGCCCGGCTCCCCTCGCGTTACTTCAGCCGTCGTCCATGACGGCGGGAATCAAAAAGCGGTCGTCCGTGTCCGCACTCTTCGGTGCGGACACGGATGCGACGCGATTCCCTTATGCTGCGAGCGCGCCTTTGGCCTTTTCGGCAAGGGCGCCAAACGCGGCGATGTCGTGCACGGCGATGTCGGCGAGCACCTTGCGGTCGACCGTGATGTTGGCCTTCTTCAGGCCGTTCATCAGGCGGCTGTAGGACAGGCCGAACTGGCGCGCGCCCGCATTGATGCGCACGATCCACAGAGCACGGAACTGGCGCTTCTTCTGCTTGCGGCCGATGTAGGCGTACTGCCCCGCCTTGATGACCGCCTGCTTGGCGGCGCGGAATACCTTGCGGCGGGCGTTGTAATAGCCCTTCGCGCGGGAAATGATCTTCTTGTGCCGGCGGCGTGCGACGACACCACGTTTTACTCGTGCCATGGTCTCGTCTCCTTAGGCGTAGGGAAGCATGCGCGCGATGCGACCGGAGTCTTCTTTGCGCACGATGTTGGGACCGCGAAGATTGCGCTTACGCTTGGTCGACTTCTTGGTCAGGATGTGGCTCTTGAAGGCGTGACCGGCTTTGAATTTGCCGGAGGCCGTTTTGCGGAACCGCTTGGCGGCGGCCCGATTGGTCTTGATCTTGGGCATGGCCCAACTCCTTAGGTTGATTTGTATACTCGCCTGAGCGGCAGTTGCCTGCTCTTTCCGTCCTGCTCGGGCTTAGCTTGTTTAAGCTCACTGGATGTGAGCGGGTTCCAATCTCTTCCCCTCTCCTCCACGGCAAGGCCGCGGGAGGGGGTGAATGAGAGGCGCTTTTCAGAAGACCGCATGCGCGGACAATGCACGGCGCCTCCCCTCACTCATAACTCTCCCCCCGCAAGCGGGGGAGAGAGGAACTAACGGCGACGCAACGAAGTGCCTTCGTTTCGGCGCCCTGCGATCGGCAGCGATTCCGCTTCGATCACGACTTCTTTTTCGGAGCCACCATCATCACCATCTGCCGGCCTTCGAAGCGCGGAAAGCTTTCGACCACGGCTTCCTCGGCGACGTCGGCCTGGATGCGCTTGACCATCTGCTCGCCCAACTCCGTGTGCGCCATCTCGCGACCCTTGAAACGGACGACGACCTTGACCTTGTCGCCCTCTTCGAGGAAGCGCTTCATGTTGCGCAGCTTCACGTTGTAGTCGCCGTCTTCGGTCGAGGGGCGGAACTTCAGCTCCTTGATCTCGACCTGCTTGGTCTTGCGCTTGGCCGCATGCGCTTTCTTCTGCTGCTCGAACTTGAACTTGCCGTAGTCCATGATGCGGCAAACGGGCGGATCGGCGGTCGGTTGGATTTCGACCAGATCCAGGCCCAGCTCGGAGGCCATGTTGAGCGCTTCATCGCGCGACAAGATGCCCACCTGTTCTCCTTCGGCGCCGATTACGCGCACCCGCGGAACACGAATTTCCGTGTTCTTGCGGTTAGCTTTTTCAGTGGCTATA
>CBJLOV010000235.1:0-6017 GCA_966424745.1 uncultured bacterium | reverse complement strand
ACGCCGCTGATGTCGGGCTCGAACTTCGTTCACGGCATCGTGCTCGTCGGCGCGATGATCGCGCTCGGCGAGGCGACCACGCCGCTGCAGCAGATCATCGGCTTCATCGGCGTGTTCCTCGGCGCGGGCAACGCGGCGGGCGGCTACGTCGTCACCGAACGCATGCTCGAGATGTTCAAGTCGTCGAAGAAGCCGGCGGCCGGCGAGGGAGGCAAGTGATGGAAGCCGCCACGATCGTTTCGTTCCTGATCCAGGCGAGCTACTTCGTCGCCGCGGTGCTGCTCATCCTGGGCATCAAGCGCATGTCCTCGCCGGTGACCGCGCGCAGCGGCATCCAGTGGGCCGGGGTCGGCGTCCTCGTCGCGGTGATCGCGACGTTCTTCCACAGCGGCGTGCCCGGGCACGTATTGATCGAGAACGCGGCGCTGATCTTCGTCGCCATCGCCGCCTCGACTGCCATCGCATGGGTGTGGGGCAAGAAGGTCGCGATGACCGACATGCCGCAGATGGTCGCGCTGTACAACGGCATGGGCGGCGGCTCGGCCGCGGCGATCGGCGCGAGCGCGCTGCTCGGCGCGGCGATGCAGAGCCACTTCGAACACCACCTGACGACGGCGCAGACCCTGCTCGCGGTGATCGGCGCGCTGATCGGCTCGATCTCGATGACCGGCTCGATCATCGCCTGGGCGAAGCTCGACGGGCGCATGGACAAGACTTTCCGCTTCGGCGGCCAGCAGGTCGTCAACGGCGCCTGTTTCCTCGCGGCCGTCGCGGTCGGCCTTTATGCCGTATGGCATCTCGAGACGCACTGGATCGTTCTGTTCTTCGCGCTGGCGCTGCTGTTCGGCATCCTGATGACGCTGCCGATCGGCGGCGCCGACATGCCGGTGGTGATCTCGCTGTACAACGCGTTCACCGGCCTCGCTGTCGGCTTCGAGGGGTATGTACAGCAAAACGTTGCGCTGATCATCGCCGGTACGGTCGTCGGCGCCGCAGGCACGCTGCTGACGCGCTTGATGGCGAAGGCGATGAACCGCTCGATCGCCAACGTGCTTTTCTCCAATTTCGGGTCGGGCGGCGGCGGTTCGCAGGAGATCAAGGGTTCGCTCAAGCCGATCGAAGCGGACGATGCGGCCTCGCTGCTCTATCTCGCCGAGAACATCATCATCGTTCCCGGCTACGGCATGGCCGTGGCCCAGGCGCAGCACAAGATCTGGGAGTTGTCGAAGAACCTCATCGACCGCGGCAAGAGCGTGAAATTCGCGATCCATCCGGTCGCCGGCCGCATGCCGGGCCATATGAACGTGCTGCTTGCCGAGGCGGGCGTGCCGTACGACTTGATCGCCGACATGGACGACATCAATCCGGAATTCCCGAACTGCGACGTCGCCATCGTCATCGGCGCGAACGACGTGGTCAATCCGGTCGCAAAAACGGACAAATCATCGCCGATCTACGGCATGCCCATTCTGGATGTCGCCAACGCCAAGCAGGTCATCGTGATCAAGCGCGGCAAGGGCACCGGCTTCGCCGGCATCGAGAACGCGCTGTTCTACCAGGACAACACACGCATGCTCTATGCCGATGGGCAGGATGCGGCGAACAAGTTGATCGCGGGGCTCAAAGCGGTCGACGGCGGCGGCGGACATTGATTGTCCGCGCAGGGCTCCGGAGCGGGAAACTGGATCTCATAACCCAAGGCGGATGCGAACATGCGAACCGTCCAATCCGGCGTTTGTAGGTACGCGGCGATATTCTTCCTGACATTGGGCGGTGTCGCGAATGCCGACGCCGCTCCGGATGTGCCGACGGTACAAGATCAAGAAGCGGTTCTGAAACGTTGGCTGGGGCATTTCCAGGGCATGACCCGCCAACAGATCGTGCAAGAGCTAGGGCCGCCCGCCGCGGAGGAAACGTCGATGGCGACCAGCGAACCGCGCCTTCATTTGCTCTACCACACATCGGCCGGCGCCGATTTGAGCTTCAGGTTCTTTGCCGACGGTAAAGTGGCTGTTGCGTCTTATGGTTTGATAGCTCGCTGACTGCGTCAGTGAACGGAATGAGCGCGATGTTCAAAGCATGCGCCGCTCGGCGATTTCAATTGCGCGGCGATATGCGTACGGCCGCCGCACCCGCGCCGACCAGCATCGCGGTGCCGAATGCGAGCAAATCCCAAGTCCTCAAATTCGCCCACGCGATGTCGGCAGTCAAACCAAAGCCGGCTTTGAACAGCGCTTCGCGCAAGGAAAGCCCCATCGAATCGGCAATGCGCACGGCGCCGAAAAGATATTCGGCATAGACGAAAGCGATCGCTATCGCCAGCAGGGTGCAGAGGATCGCCGCGCCGCCGCGATAGCCCTGCCAGCGCGCGGACAGCGCAAGCGCGACAGCGATCGGCACGATCCAGAACGTCGCGAACCACGGCAGCCACAGCGAGAGGAAGCACCAGGACACGCCGCCGGCAAGGCCGCCGAGCAGGGCGGAGACGAGGACGGCGAATGCACCCGGAGAGGCGACGACAGGGCGTGTTGCGGAGAGGATTTCGGGCATGGCGAGGTTCGCATCGGGCTTTCGCGGATTATCTCAGCGAATGCAGATCGAGGGCGCATCTGATCAGGTCCGATCCTTGGCCGGAAGATGCCTAGGCTCGTCATTCCCGCGTGCTTCCGGCGTGAATGACGAGCCGGGAGCAGGGACTGGTCAGGGAGGCCCATTGGCGAAACCCGGGCCGCGTCACGATATTCGGGAACACCGCTCTGACGCCAATGTAAACGTTTTCATGATGCCGATTAGCTGTTACCCTACGCGCCGTCGCGGGCGAACATAGGCCGGGCGGCGCAGACGTTCGTAAACAAAATCTTCCGGGGAGGTATCCATGCAGAATTCCACGCGCCGTTCCAAATTGAAAATGCGCTTGCTGGCGCTCGCGCTCGCCGTCGCATCGCCGGCGCTGTTCGCGCAGACCGTTGAAATCGACGCGGCGGCGAAGGCGAATCCGTTTCCGCATTTCTGGGAGCAGAGCTTCGGCTCGGGCCGTGCGATCCTCGCGCTGCGCGATTCCTATCGCCAGGACATCCGCACGGTGAAGCAGGCGACCGACTTCAAGTACGTGCGCTTCCACAATATCTTCCACGACGAAGTCGGCGTCTACGACGAGGACGGTCAGGGCAACGCCGTCTACAACTGGTCCTACGTCGACCAGATCTACGACGGTCTCCTCGCCGACGGGGTGAAGCCTTTCGTCGAGCTGTCGTTCATGCCGAAGAAGCTTGCCAGCGGCGAGTTCTGGCACCCGTTCTGGTATCGGCCGAACATTTCCGAGCCGAAGGACTACGCGAAATGGGACGCGATGATCCAGGCCTTCGCCAAGCATCTGATCGAGCGCTACGGCATCGAAGAAGTGTCGAGCTGGTACTTCGAGGTGTGGAACGAGCCGAACATCGGCTTCTGGGCCGGATTCCCGCTGCAGAAGACGTATTGGACCCTGTACGACCACACCGCGCTCGCGCTCAAGGCCGTGGACAAGCGCCTGCGCATCGGCGGCCCGTCGACCGCGCAGGCGGCGTGGGTCGGCGACTTCATCAAGCACTGCAAGGAAAAGAATATTCCGTTCGACTTCGCCTCGACCCACGTCTACGGCAACGACACCGCCGACAACGTGTTCGGCACCGAGGAGGCGATCCCGCGCAACAGGATGGTCTGCCGCGCGGTGAAGAAAGTGCACGACGAGATCAAGAAATCGGCCGCGCCGAACACGCCGCTGATCTGGAGCGAATTCAATGCCGCCTACGACAACACGCCGCCGGTGACCGACTCGACGTACATGGGCCCCTGGCTGGCGTCGACCATCGCGCAGTGCGACGGCCTCGTCGACGTCATGTCGTACTGGTCGTTCTCCGACGTGTTCGAGGAGCAGGGCGTGGTGAAGACGCCGCTCTACGGCGGCTTCGGCCTGATCGCCGCGTACAACCTGCCCAAGCCGGCGTACAACGCGTTCAAGGTGCTGCACAAGCTCGGCGACGAACGCATTCCGGTGAAGTCGGACCAGGTGCTGGCGACGCGGAACAAGGATGGTTCGCTCGTCTTCGCCGTGTGGAACTACGCGCCGAGCGGTCTGGATCAGGCTGCCGACAAGGCCGACAAGGCGAAGAGCGAGCCGGTCACGCTGACGATCAAGCTGAAGAACTCGAAGGCGCAGAGCGCGCAGATATCGCGCGTCGACCGCGATCACGGCGATCTGCGTCCCGCCTACGAAAAGATGGGTTCGCCGCGCTATCCGACGACGGCGCAGATCAAGGCCTTGCGCGAGGCGGCGGCGCTGCCGGCGGCGGAATCGATCGCGGTCAAGGACGGCACGCTCACGATCGCCCTCCCCCCGCAGGGCCTGGCGGTGGTCGAGGTGAAATGATCCCGGCGGTCCGCAGCGGCAGGGACGATCTCCGCCGCTGAAAATGTGCGATGCGGGCGCGACAAGGCGCGTCCGCATCGCGTATAAAGCTCGATATCCCCGCAACTGCGAGATGCAAGGAGCCGGTCATGTCCTTCGTCCAAGCTGCGCCGCTGCTCGGCAACCAGTATCGCGACGATCAGGTGCTGCGCTCCTACCTGCGCCGCGCGCTGGCGCCCGAAACGTTCGCGGCGATCGAGCCCGATCTCGATGCGCTCGGCCAGTATGCGGCCGATGCCTGGAGCGCGGCGCGCGCCCGTCCCGACGAGGAGCCCGCGCTGATCCACTGGGATGCCTGGGGCAATCGCGTCGACCGCGTCGAGCTGACCCGCGCATGGCGCGCCGCCGCGCCGCTGGCCGCCCGCTACGGCCTCGTCGCCGCGGGGCACGAGCCGACGCATGGCGCGGCCGCGCGCGTGCATCAATTTTCACTTTTATACTTGTACCATTGCGCCAGCGAGTTCCATTCCTGCCCGCTGGCGATGAGCGACGGAGCGGCGACCGCGATCAAAGCCTCGGGCAACGCCGAGCTTGCCGCACGCGCGCTGCCGCACCTGTTGAGCCGGGACCCCGAACAACATTGGATCAGCGGCCAATGGATGACCGAGAACGCCGGCGGCTCGGACGTGTCGGCAAGCGAAACGATCGCGCGCCTCGTCGACGGGGAATGGCGGCTGCACGGGCGCAAATGGTTCACGTCGGCGATCAACGCGCAGATGACCTTGGCCCTGGCCCGGCCTGAAGGCGCGCCGGCCGGCGCCGACGGCCTCGCGCTGTTCTATCTCGAACCGCGCGACGCGTACGGCCATTGGCGCAACGTCCGCCTGGACCGGCTCAAGCACAAGCTCGGCACGCGCGAATTGCCGACCGCGGAAATCCACCTCGAAGGCGCTCCGGCGCAGCTGGTCGGCGAGAGCGGACACGGTGTCCGCGCGATCGCGCCGATGCTCAACGTCACTCGCACTTGGAACGCGATCTGCGCCGTGGCGACGATGCGCCGCGCGCTGGCGCTTGCCGAAGACTACGCCCAGCGCCGGCGGGCGTTCGGCAAGATCCTGGCCGAACAGCCGCTGCACTGCGCGACCTTGGCGAACCTGCGGGCGCAGTTCGAAGCGGCCTTTCATTTGGCGTTCCACGTCGCCGAGCTGCTCGGTCTTGCGCAGACCGGCGCGGCGAGTCCGGCCGAGCGGGATCGGCTGCGCCTGCTGACTCCGCTCGCCAAGCTGTGGACCGGGAAACTCGCCGTCGCCGTGGCGTCCGAATGTTGCGAGTGCTGCGGCGGTGCCGGCTATCTCGAGGACACCGGCATGCCGCGCCTGCTGCGCGACGCGCAGGTGTTTTCGATCTGGGAAGGCACGACCAATGTGCTCGCCCTCGATTTCCTGCGTGCGCTGCGCGGCGCAGGCGGTGCGCAGACCCTGCTCGACGCCCAGGCCGAATGGCATGCGCAGATCGAATCGAGCGAGCTCGCGGACTGTTCCGCGACGGCGCGCGCCGTCGCCGCGCGCGCCGCAGCGAAGCTTCAATCGCTTGCCGAACGGCGCGATGCGCTCGAAGAACAGGCCCGGGA
>CBJLOV010000234.1:0-6034 GCA_966424745.1 uncultured bacterium | reverse complement strand
ACACCGTGATCACCAACGCCGTGATCCTCGATCACAGCGGCGTCGTCAAGGCCGATATCGGCCTGCGCGACGGACGCATCGCAAAGATCGGCAAGGCCGGCAATCCGGATGTGCAGCCCGGCGTCGACATCGTCGTCGGGCCCGGCACCGAAATCATCGCCGGCGAAGGCAAGATCGTCACCGCCGGCGGCATCGACACGCACATCCATTTCATCTGCCCGCAGCAGATTGAAGAAGCACTGTACGCCGGTGTGACGACGATGCTCGGCGGCGGCACCGGCCCCGCCCACGGCACTCTTGCGACGACGTGCACCCCCGGGCCGTGGCATCTCGCGCGCATGCTGCAGGCCGCGGAAAGTTTCCCGATGAATCTCGGCTTCTTCGGCAAGGGCAATGCGAGCCGACCGCAAGCGCTCGAGGAAATGGTCCTGGCCGGGGCCTGCGGATTGAAGCTGCACGAAGATTGGGGGACGACGCCCGCCGCGATCGACTGCTGTCTCGCCGTGTGCGATGCGCTCGACGTGCAGGCGACCCTGCACACCGACACGCTCAACGAATCGGGTTTCGTCGAATCGACGATCGCCGCGTTCAAGGGCCGCACGATCCACGCCTTCCACACCGAAGGCGCGGGCGGCGGCCACGCACCGGACATCATCAAGGTCGCCGGCCTGTCCAACGTACTGCCGTCGAGCACGAATCCGACCCGACCGTACACGGTCAATACGCTCGACGAGCATCTCGACATGCTCATGGTCTGCCACCATCTCGATCCGAAGATCGCCGAAGACGTGGCCTTCGCCGAGAGCCGCATCCGCAAGGAGACGATTGCGGCCGAGGACATCCTGCACGACCTCGGCGCGTTCTCGATGATGAGTTCGGACTCGCAGGCGATGGGCCGCGTCGGCGAAACGATCATCCGCTGCTGGCAGACGGCCGACAAGATGAAACGCCAGCGCGGCGCGCTCGGCGCCGACGATGGGTTGAGCGACAATTTCCGCGCGCGCCGCTACATCGCCAAGTACACGATCAACCCCGCCATCGCGCACGGCGTCGCCGAGCACGTCGGTTCGGTCGAAGCCGGCAAGCTCGCCGACCTCGTGATCTGGTCGCCGGCCTTCTTCGGCGTAAAGCCCGATTACGTGCTCAAAGGCGGCTCGATCGCCGCAGCGCCGATGGGCGATCCGAACGCGAGCATCCCGACGCCGCAACCCGTGCACTACCGGCCGATGTTCGGCGCGTTCGGCCGCGCGCGCATCGAATCGTCCCTGCTGTTCGTCAGCGGCGCCTTCGCGGCGGGCGACCAAGCGCGCAAGCTCGGCCTGACGCGGCCGCTCGCCGCGGTGAAGAACACGCGCGGCGGCATCGGCAAGCGCAGCATGATCCTCAACGACGCGATGCCGCACATCGAGGTCGACCCCGAAACCTACGAGGTGCGCGCCGACGGCGAACTGCTCACCTGCGAACCCGCCAAGGTGCTGCCGATGGCGCAGCGCTATTTCCTTTTCTGAGCGGGCCGATGTCCGATTTGTTTGCACGCAATATTCTTCCGGCCGGCACTTGGACCGCCGTGAGCGCCGCCGACCGCATCACGCTCGACTACGAAGGCCGCCATCGCCGCCGCTATCGCTACGTCGCCGACGGCGGTTTGGAATTCGTTCTCGATTTACAACAGACGACATTGCTGCACGATGGCGATGGCCTGTCGCTCGACGACGGCCGCGTCGTGCTCGTGCAAGCAGCACCTGAGGCGCTGGTCGCCGTCACCGCCGTCGACGTTGATGCGCTGATCAAGCTTGCCTGGCACATCGGCAACCGCCACCTGCCCGCGCAGCTCTCGGCCGATCGCATCCTGATTCGCGACGACGCCGTGATCGTCGACATGCTGCGCGGCCTGGGCGCACGCGTGGAAAAAATCGTCGCGCCGTTCACGCCGGAGCGCGGCGCGTATGCCCATGCGCACGGCGACCCTCCGGCGACCTCGCATCCGTTCGTGTTCACGGCAGGACAGGCGCGTGGACACTGACGCCGCGCTGTATCGCCTCCTCACCTGGACTTCGCCGTCGTATCCGACCGGCGCCTTCAGCTACAGCCACGGCCTCGAATGGGCGGTGGAGGCCGGCGATGTGCGCGACGTCGCCACGCTGGTCGACTACATCGACGCCGTGCTCGCACGCGGCGGCGGCTGGATCGACGCGGTGCTGTTCGCGCACGCGTACGAGTGCGCGCACGATGCGTCCGCCTTCGACGAAATCGCCGACCTCGCTGCGGCGTTTCGCGGCAGCGCCGAAACCGCGCTCGAAAGCCATCAGCAGGGCGCGGCATTTCTCGGCGTCACACGTAAAGCATGGCCGCACGCGCAGCTCGATGCATTCGCCGAACGGCGCGGCGATGCGCCCGTCGCCCACGGCATCGCAATGGCGCTTGCCTGCGCCGCGCACGGTATTCCGCGCGACACCGCGCTTGCCGCGTGGTTGCACGCGACGGCGGCGAATCTGGTCTCCGCCGGCGTGCGCTTGATTCCGCTCGGCCAGACCGACGGCCAGATCGCCACCGCGCGCCTTGCATCGCGCATCACCGCGATTGCCGCGGACGCACTCGACACGCCGCTCGACGAACTCGGCACGGCCGCACCGCTGCTCGAACTTTGCTCGATCCGCCACGAAACCCAGTACACGAGATTGTTTAGAAGTTGATGACTACGATGAACTCCCCTACCGGCCCCCTGCGCGTCGGCATCGGCGGCCCCGTCGGCTCGGGCAAGACCGCCTTGACCGAACGGCTGTGCAAGCGGCTGCGCGACGCGTACAACGTCGCCGCGATCACCAACGACATCTACACCAAGGAAGATGCGGAATTCCTCACCCGCGCCGGTGCGCTCGCGCCCGAGCGCATCGCCGGCGTGGAGACCGGCGGCTGCCCGCACACGGCGATCCGCGAAGACGCGAGCATCAACCTCGCCGCGGTCGCCGAGATGAACAAGAAATTCCCCGGCCTGGAAATCGTCTTCATCGAATCGGGCGGCGACAATCTCGCCGCGACGTTCTCGCCCGAACTCGCCGACATCACGATCTACGTGATCGACGTCTCCGCGGGCGACAAAATTCCGCGCAAGGGCGGCCCCGGCATCACGCGCTCGGACCTGCTCGTGATCAACAAGATCGATCTGGCGCCGCTGGTCGGCGCCTCGCTCGAAGTGATGGACCGCGACGCACGCAGGATGCGCGGCGCGCGCCCCTTCGTCTTCAGCAACCTCAAGATCAACCACGGTCTCGACGCGGTCGCGCGCTTCATCGTCGAGACCGGCGGCCTGCCTTCCCGTCCTCTGCCGGAGCCTGCGCGATGAGAAAGAGCAAGAAGTTCACGTCTTCACCCTCGATGCCGAAAATCGGAAGCCGGACTTCGTCGACTGCGTTTCTCGGCGCAATCGCATCGATCGCGGTCAGCATGCCGGTATGCGCTCATCCGGGTCACGCCGCCTACGGCGGTCTGGTCGCCGGCTTTGTACATCCGTTGTCCGGCATCGATCATCTGCTCGCGATGTTCATCGTCGGCGTCTGGGCCGCCCAGCTCGGCGGGCGCGCGGTGTGGGCGATACCGCTGGCCTTCGTGTCGACGATGGCGCTCGGGGCGGCAGGGGCGATGACAGGCTCGCTCGGCATTGCTCCGTCCGCGATCGAATCGGGCATCGCGGCATCGTTGCTCGTGCTGGGCTTGCTTGCGTTCCGGGCGCAGCGTCTGCCGGTTCCGGCCGCGTTGGCGCTGGTCAGCGCCTTCGCCGCGTTCCATGGAGCCGCACACGGCAACGAACTGCCGGCATCCGCCGATCCGCTGCGCTACGCGTTCGGTTTTCTCGCCTCGACACTCGCGCTGCAGGGTCTGGGATTGGCATTCGGCGCGGCGATGCGGCACCGCGCTCCGCTGCTCGGCCGCATCGGCGGCGCGGCGACGGCGTTCGCTGGTGCGCTCGCGCTGATCGGAAGCTTCTGACGCCCTCCCGCGTCTACGGACACGCCGGCACGCCGGCCGGCGTCGTCAGCCGGTGCAGGGAGAAATTCAGTCCCGGACCCGACGGGAACAGCGGCACCAGCGACGCATCGGCCGTGGCGCAGGCGAGGTTGCTCAGCTGCCACTGCCATTGGCGCGATTTGTCGATCTTGCTGCCGTCGAATCCGCTGCCGAACTGGGTACCGACCGGCTGCACCAGCTGTCCCGAATAACCGCCTCCGGCGTCGGCCTTGGCCGTGCCGATCGTCCACAACTGAGTGCCGTCGGTATTCAGTTGGAAGTACATCACCTGCAACGTGCCCGGATCGGACTGCTCGATAAGGAAACCGTTGCCGGTTGTCACCGGGTCGTACCAGGCTCCCGACGTCTGCGCCGGCGTGATGACCCGCGTGCCGGCGCCGATCGGCAGGCATCCGAGGCCTTCCAGCGCAGAGAGCCGCTGCAGCGGCACTTCCATCGAGCCCCAGTCCGCCGGGCCGTCCCAGCGCATGCCGCCACTGCCGCAGCTGTCGAAGGTCAGGGCGATTCGGCCCCAGTGCTGCGAGGTCACCGCGCCCTGCGCATTCCGCGAAGGCAGCAGCACGTCGGCAAATTCGATGCCGTTGCCGACGACGTCGCCCATGCCGAACAGCCAGGCCTGCCGGCCCGCGGCGCCGGCCGGAGGATAAGTGAAAAAGTATACTATTGCCTTGTTGTTCGGCAGGATTTCCAGCTCGATGCCTTCGCCGCTGCGTGCCGGGTCGTACCACAGGCCGCTGAACGTCTCGTTGACGCCGGGCGCGTTCGAAGCCGGCCGCGCCGCGACCCGGCTGTCGAAGCTCGGCGGCACGATGCTCGCATCGACGCGGCAGGGGCCGGCGCTGCCGCCGGCGGCCGCGCTCTGACAGGCGTTCTGCAGATCGGCGATCGCCGGCTGGGCGCCGCCGGCCATCCATGCGCGCAGCGCTTCCCAGGCGCCGACGCCCTCGGCGGTGGTGAATCCGCAATGGGTGGGCGAGGCCTCGTTCACGATCGCGCTGGTCAACTGCCCCGCGGGCAGGGTCGCGCGCAGCACCGACTGGTTCGCCGGGATGACGAGTTCGTCTTCGCTGGTCTGCAGCGAAACGACCTTCGTCGCGGGATCGACGCGGCCGCGGAAATCCGAAGCCCAGCGCAAGTACAACGTCGCGAACGGGTTGTTGCCGATGCGCGCGATGCCGGCGTCGATGGCCGGATCGGGATACACCACGCCGGTCGTCGTGAACGGGTTGAGTCCGTTGAGCTTGTCCGGCGCGCGAACGAGATCGGACAGGCCGTAAGTCGCGTAGGCGATATCGGTCAGGAAGAACTTGCTCGTCGTGATATGGCCGAAATTTTCCAGCTCGTTCAGGCGTCGCAGCATCGCGTCGTTCTGCAGCGGCGACGGCAGGCTGACGCCGGTGCAGACGTTCACCGGCAGCAGCGTCTGCGCGAGCTGCACCTCGTCCTGCAGATCGGACAAGTTGTCGGGAATATCGCTGAGGTCGTAGGCCCAGGTCAGCGGCGCCTTGCCGGTGGGCAGCTGGCCGGCGCTGTTCACGTCTTTGCAGACGACGTCGTAGGCCAAGCGCGCATCGATGCCGAAATCCCATACGCGCGAGCCGGCCGCGGGCGGACACAACGAAAGCACGCCGGGCACCGGCGCGAAACGCGCGTCTTCGGCGAGCTTGAGCGAAATCAGGCCGCCGAGCGAGCCGCCCCAGGGAATGATCGCACCGGGCGCGCCGACCTTCTGTTTGAATACATCGAGCAGTTGCGCGTTGTCGTTCGGCGCGTTGAACAGCGCCCAGGAGCGCTGGCTGTAACTCGTCGCCGCGACCGCATAGCCCTCGCTGAGCTGCAGGGTGGCGAGGGGGCCCAAATCGGGATTCGGCGCCGGCGGATCGAAAGAAAGGCCGTGCTGGAACAGGACGAGGCTGCCGCCCGGTTTCCAGCCGTCGGGCACTTGTATCCGGTAGTAGGCGCCGGACGCGGTTTGTCCGCTCAGCACTTGCACCGCCCACACCGGATC
>CBJLOV010000233.1:0-6054 GCA_966424745.1 uncultured bacterium | reverse complement strand
TGCTGGAAACATGCGCCGCCAGAAAATCCTTTTTGAGAAAATCCGTTCGCGCCGAGACATGCGTCGGCGCCTGCGCGTTTCGGCAGGCCAGGAAATTCCGCTGCAACAGGCGCTTGCCGACAGTCTCGACTGGCACGCCTATCTGCAGAGCAGCCGCGCGCAGCAGGGCCCCTGGGAGAGCCGCGCGACCCCGAGCGGCGGCGATCCGGTCAATCCGCTGCGCCGTTTTCGCCGCTTCGATTTCGAGCAGGACGTCGCCGGCTTCAACGCAACGGCGCGGAATAAATTCGCCGGCGTCGGCGCGCAGCACGAACTGACCTACGGGCTCGACGTGTCGCGGACTCGCACCAGCTCTATCTCGGCTTGAGCAACCTCGGCGACAAGCACTACTGGCGCTGGGGCGACGTGCGCGGCGCGAGCTACATGCCGGCGACGGTCGATCGCTACTCCGCGCCGGGCCGGGCGGTCGGCGCGGGCGTCAAGGTCAGTCTGTCGCCGTGAGCGGAAAAATGTCCAGGCCATCCGGGAAACGAGGAGAGCAATGATGAGCGAGGGCTTCCACGACACGGGAATGCATGGCAGTTCGGAATCGGAACCGGCTTCGAACTTCGTCTATCGGTCTCCTGCGCCGGCAAGCGAGCGCGCGCAGATACAGATCGATTGGTATCGGCTGGCCGCCTGGCTGTCGCGCCTCGGCACGGTGTTGTGGTTGTATCGCGCGGGCGGCGGCGACGGACTGTTTCCGCGGGCACGCCTGGTGTCCGGCGGCGTGCTGTTGCTGGACCATCCGGCGTTGGCCGCGTTTTCGAACAGCGTGTCGGTCGAGGCGCACGGCGCGATCACCGTGCACGGGCCGCGCGAGTGGCTCGAGTTTCTCGACGCGCAGCGGGCCTGCATCGCGCGTCTGTATCTTCTGCCCGACGCCGACTACCTCGCTTGGGATGCAATGCTCGGCGACTGCCGTATCGCACGCATCGCCGCGCCGGCGCCGTCGCGCTGGCGTGCGCATGCGGCATTCATGCGCTGTGCGCTGCGCCGTCTGCGCGGCTCCTGGCAGGCGCGCACGGTGCGCTTTCCGCTTCTGCACCTGCCCTGTCTGCAGGTGCTCGGACTGCGCGCGCCGGCGGCGCTGTCCGAGCTCGGTCGCCAGCTGGCCTCGTCGATCGCCGCCGATGAACGCGCCGCCCTGTGCGCCGCTCCGGTCTGATTCCGTCGAAGAGCGTTCTGTCGCGGTAACGCCGAAATGAAAAAATATACCCACTCCGAACGCAGGAAATACGCCCTCGTATCCGGTGCCGTCATGACGGCCCTGCTCGGCGCCTGCGCAGGCACGCAGGAGAGGCCCTCGCCGCATCCGCAACCGGCTCCCGCATCGGCGCCGCTGGCGATGCCGGCACCGGCCACCGACCCGTCACCCTGTGCGCAGCCGGGACTCACGCCTTTCGAATGCGATCGGCGCAGCATTCTCGCCATGGCGGGCGAATATCGTGCGGGTTTCGCTTTCGACGAAACCGCGGCGCTCGCTCCCGGCTATTCGCCGCACGCGGCACAGCGCAGCGGGGTACCGAACTCGTGCTCGTGATCGCCGATACCGGCGAGCACATTTCGCTGCAGCACCTCCTCGTGCTCGGCGACGAGCACGCCGTGGTCAAGCATTGGCGTCAGGACTGGCAGTACGAGCCTGCCACGCTGCTGCGCTTCCGCGGCGCGGGCCGCTTCGAGAACGAGCCGGTAGCGGCGCAGGCCCGCAGCGGAGCGTGGTCGCAGACGGTGTACGAGGTGGACGAAGCGCCGCGCTATGCCGGCATTGGCCGTTGGACGCATGCGAACGCGGTCGATGCCTGGCAGTCCGATCGCACTTGGCGGCCGTTGCCACGACGCGAGTACACCAAGCGCAACGACTATCAGGCGCTCGAGGTCGTGAATCGGCACACGTTGACGCCGGGCGGCTGGGTGCACGAGCAGGACAACACCAAATTCGCGATCGACGCGGACGGCAAGGCGAGAGCCCTGGCGCGCGAGACCGGCACGAACAGCTACGCGCGCATCGGCGACTACGATTTCGGCGCCGGCCGCGAGTATTGGCGGCGGACGCGAGCCTACTGGAGCGACGTGCGCTCGGCGTGGCTGCGCATCGAAGGCAGATCGCAACACTTCGTTACGAGTCCCGAACCGAACGGCGAGGCTCGCATCGACGAGCTGTTCAAGCTCGCCGCGCGCGCGGGCAATGGCGAGCAGGTCGATTCCGAAGCGATCGACGCGGTGCTGGCGCGCTATGTGCGCGGGTCGAATCCATGAACGAGGGCGTCTTCGATTCGCGACCCGGCTTTTCGGTCCGCCGGGTCCGCTCCGACTTCTTCTCTTCGCGGAGCTAGGCGACCGACGGCGGCATAGGCGGCGTCGGCGGAGTTGGAGGCGTGGAAGGCGTCGGCGGAGTGGGTGGAGTCGGAGGTGTCGGCGCCGTAGGCGGAGTGGGCGGAGTAAATGGAGTAAGTGGAGTAAGCGGAGTCGGAATGAACATGCTCTTGAACTCCGGCGCCTTCATGCTGAGCGACTGCGTCTTGTGCTGACGCAATACCTCGACCTTGACCTCCTTGCCGATGCCGGTCTCGCGCAATACGCGCATCGCATCTTCGGGGCGCACGATTTTCTTGCCGTCGATCGTCAGCAGTACGTCGCCGGCCCTGAGCGTCTTCGCGCTTTCGGCGTCGGCGGAAAGCACCAGTACGCCGTGGTCGGCGCCGAAGTAGCTGCCGAGATCGGGGTTGAGGCTGGCGAGATTGAGTCCCCACCACGGAGTCGAATAGTTGATCTGATGCGACGCGTCGAGGTGTGTCTGCTTGGCTATCTCGCGCGCCTGCTCGATCGCTTCGCGGTTCTGCTCGGTGACCATCCTCGCCTGCTCGGCCGCCATCCGCGTCGCTTCGCGGACTTGTTCGCGGATCTGCGAAGCCTGCTCCTTGTCGATCTGCGCATAGTGCACGGCGCGATCGACCTCGGCGCGGATCTTGTCGGCGTCGGGGCCGTCGAACGAAAACGCGAAATTGAACGGTTCGCGGCGTTCGGCCTTGACCTTGACGTCGATATTCTTGTCGCCGCGCTGCAGGGTCAGGGTGACTTCCTGGCCGACCTTGAGATTGCGCAATGCTTCGTTGAGGAATTTTGCCGAATCGCCGCCGGACGGGGCTTCGAAGTCGCCGCGCGCCTTGAGGATGAGGTCGCCGTTCTTGATCCCGGCCTTGTCGGCGGGGCCGCCCGGCGTCACGGCGTCGACGTGCGCACCGCGTTCGTTCTTCGACAGCACCACCCCGATCATGCCGCGATCCTGGTCGCCGATGTAGCGGTAGGCGTAGCTGCGCGGGCCGACATCGCCGAGTTGCGCCGACATCTCGGCCATCTTCTTCGACAGCTCGCGCATCTGCTCGCGCATTCGATCGAGCTCGCGCCGCGTCTGTTCCATATCGATTTTGGCGTCGACTCGCGCATCGGTCTTGATCTCGGCGCGGACGTCGGCCTTGACGGCGGCATTCGTCGCGGGCGGATCGGCGGCATCGGCCGGGCCGACGCCGAGCGCCAGCGCGGCGGCGATCGGGAGAGTATACAAAGTGTGTTTCATGGCGATTCTCTAATTTCTCCAGACGGCGGGAGCCGCATTCACTTCGTTCGCCGGCGCGCCGTTGGCGGCGATGCCGTTGTGCAGGCTCAACGCGTTCGTGCCGTAGCGCAGCGCGGACAGGTCCTCGAGCAGCGCCACGCGGCGTCGCCAGAGCGGCAGCGCCGCATTCGCGTCGGCCGTATCGGCGGCGCCGAGCTGCAGGTCGACGAGGCCGATCATGTCCTCGATCTCCGCGCTGGCGGCGAGGTCCTGCGCCGACTGCGGTGCGGATGCGGCGCTGGTGTCGCGCAGCCACTGCTCGAGGATGCGTGAACGCGTCTGCAGGAGAGCGAGGGTCTCGACTTGTGGACGCGGTATTTCATGCGAATTTGTGGAATTTGCGGCATTGTGTACAGAAGATGCGCCCGGGGACGGATCGGTCGCGGCGGAGTGCACGGCGACATCGGGCCCCGGTTTCTGCACGGGCCGGTAACGGAAAATCGCCGTCGCGGAAAACGCAAGCACGAACGCCGCGGCGATGCCGACGGGCCAGACGTATCGGCGCGGGCCGGGCCGGCGGGCCCGCGTTTCCCGGCTCGCGATCGCGGATTCGCGTGCCAGGCGCGACGCCATTTCGGCCCATGCGCTTTCCGCCGGGGCGAGTTGCGGCAACGCGCGCAGCGCGTCGCCGAGGGAGACGGGCGCGGCGTTCGATTCATCGGTACCGTGTTGTTGGGTTCGATCGGACATGACACGGGCTTCCTACAGCGGACTTTCAACAAAAGTGGTCTGCGCCACGGGAGGTTCGACGCGGCGCAGGTTCGCCGCTGCGTATCCCGTCGGGCTCGAAACCGGGCCGGGAGGGGCGCCGTCGAGCAGTTCGCGCAGGCGTGCGGTTCCGCGCGCGACCTGCGACTTGGAAAAACTGACCGTCTTGCCGAGCTGTTCGGCGATTTCGTGGTGTGCGTAGCCTTCGACGTGGTAGAGCCAGAGCACGCTGCGCGTGAGCGCGGACAGGCGTTCGAGTGCACGTTCGAGCGCGGCCGAATCCGCGCGCACCCAGGGCGGTGCGGATTCGTCGATCACCTCCGGCACCTCGGCGCGGTCGTCGAGATGCTTGTCGCGGCGCAGGCGCATCAGCGCCTCGTTCGTCGCGATCTGGCGCAGCCACGCCCAGAACGGCGCGTCGTTGCGGTACTGGCCGATGCGCTGGAACACCTTGAGCATCGCGTCCTGAAGGATTTCGCGCGCGGCGTCGGCGTCGCCCAGCATGCGCTGGGCGAGGTTGAACACGGGCCGCTCGAAGCGCCGGTAGATTTGCTCGAACGCCGCCATCTCGCCGATTCGCGCACGATCGATCAGCGATTGAGGAACATCGAGTTCGAAGGATGATCCGATCACGACCCTATAGATGCGCCGAAACGGCAAAGGGTCGCAAGTGCCGGAAGGGAGGCGGGAGAGAGCGGCGCGGGGCTGCGCGATCGCCATTCCCGCGGCGGCGGGAACCCGGTTCTCGCCTTCAATGCGTGTTGATGGAACAAGCGCAAAGCATTGCATTCCCGCCTTTGCGGGAACGACGGTGTCCTGCGGCTCCGCTTAGCCCGGAGCGCCGAGCCCCGGGTCCTCAGCCGTGGAACGGCACCAGCCGGCCCCACCAGTGCCCGTAGTCCGGCCAGTTGCCGGCAAAGTAGGGGTGGTCGGGATAATTGAGCTTGAGCACGCGCTCGGAATCGCTCGACAGCTTGTCCTGCCCGAGGGCCTTGTAGGAGAGGGCCATGATCGCGAGCGCGTCGCCGGCGGCCGGGGTGCGGTCGAAGCGCTCGAGCACGTCCTTGCTGCGGTTGACGGCGGCGACGTAGGCGCCGCGCTTGTAGTAATACTTGGCGACGTAGATCTGCGCGCGGGAGAGGTTGTCGCGCAGGTAGATCATGCGCTGGCGCGCGTCGGGCGCGTAGCGGCTGTCCGGGAATTTGCTGACGAGTTCGCCGAAATCCTCGAACGACTGCAGGGTGCTGGCCATTTCGCGCTTGGTCGGATCCTGGTTGGCGTAGTTGGCCAGGAAGCCGCGGTCGCGGTCGAAGTTGATCATGCCGCGCAGGTAGTAGGCGTAGTCGACGTGTTTCTGCGTCGGATAGGTCTTGATGAAGCGGTTGATCGTCGACAGCGCCTCGTCGTTCTTGCCGTCCTTGTACTGGGCGAAGGCAAGTTCCATCTGCGCCTGCTCGGTGTAGGGGCCGAACGGGAAGCGCGCGATCAGGCGCTGGTAGTAGCGGATCGCCTTGGCCTCGTTGCCCACCGTCAGGGCTTCTTTTGCCGTGGCGTACATCTGATCGACCGGCAGCACTTCGGCATCGTCCTGCTTCTTGTCGCGGTGGCAGCCCACGGCGAAGACGGCGAGCAGCAGCAACAGCAGGATTTTGGCGGACAGCGGAAGGCGCATCGAGAAAATTCGCATGACG
>CBJLOV010000232.1:0-6061 GCA_966424745.1 uncultured bacterium | reverse complement strand
GCGCGACGACCCGGTCAATTACTACTACGCCAATCCGCTGGTGACGAAAGCGGGCAGCAAGGCGGGCGACTTGGCCGCGTTCCGCAAGAACAACGGCCAAAGCGAAACGATCTACGATGCCTATGTCAGCGGCCCGATCCTCGAAGACAAGCTGTTCTTCTTCCTCGGCGTCGAGCAGGACAAGACCCACTACGGTAAAACCTCGACGTTCAGCAGCAGCGCCACCAGCGAAGACTTGACCGTGCACGACCCCAAGGTCTACGCCAAGATCAACTGGAACATCAACGACGCCAACGTCCTCAGCCTCACCGGCCTGCAGAACGAGCACAAGACCTGGGGCACGATCTACGATTTCGACTACGCCACCCGGCAGCGCGGCGATTTCAACAGCCTCGACCAGACCTCCAAGACCGCTTTCCGGATGTGGGTGGCCAATTACACTTCCTATCTCACCGACAATCTGACCCTGAATGCGACGTTCGGCAAGATGCACGGCGAGTACTACACGCAGCAGCCGGCGTATCCGGGCTTCAATCCCTCGCTGCCGCACGTCGCCAGCGCCTCCAATCAGGATCCGGCGTTCTCGCCGCCCGGCGGCATTTCCAACTCGCAGGTCAATTCGTCGATCGCCGATCCCGGCCATCGCGAAACGGTGACGAACTATCGCCTGAGCCTCGAGTACAAATGGCGCGAGCACGATTTCCAGGTCGGCATCGACAACATCAATTCCTGGGACTTGAACGACGGTTCGGTGAACCCGGGAACCGGCTATCAATGGATGTACGGCGTGAGCACCCCCGGCCAGCCGGTGTTCGGCGTCGATCCCAACGTCCCGCCGTTTGTCGCGCCGTCGACGCAGTGCCATCCCGACGCTGCCGGCAAGGTGCAGTGCTACTACGTGCAGAAGCACGTCGACATCTCGGCCGCCTCGGTGCGCGTCGCGCAGCGGGCTGCGTACATCATGGACAACTGGCAGATCACGCCGAACCTGCTGCTGAACCTCGGCATTCGCGACGACTCGTTCGTCAACTACGATGCCTCGGGCGAGCCTTATATCCGCGAGACCAAGCCGCAGTGGGCGCCGCGACTCGGCTTCAGCTGGGACGTGCACGGCGATTCCAGCCTGAAGGTGTTCGGCAACGCCGGCCGTTACTATCTGGCGCTGCCGGCCAACGTCGCGCTGTCGATCGCCGCGCCGGTGACGAATGCCGGCGTCTACGGCACCTACACTGGCATCAATCCGACCACCGGCGAGCCGATCGGGTTCACGCCGCTGCCGCAGAATCCGTCGAGCGGCGTGTCGATCGACAGCGAATACGGCCAGGCCAAGGATCCGCGCATCTCCGCCGCGCAGAACATCAAGGCCGAGTTCTCCGACAACTTCGTCTTCGGCATGCAGCAGCAATTCGATATGCTCGGTACGAACTGGACGTTCGGCGCCACCGGCACGTACCAGAGGATGAACCGCATCATCGACGACTACGACGCGATCCAGAATGAATGCGCGGCCGGACGTCGGCAGGGCTATGCCTGGATGACGGCGGACACGTGCGACCAATGGGCGCAGAGTCTGGTCCTGGTCAATCCGGGCGAGACCAACAACTTGCTGATGAAGTCGCCGACCGGTGGTCTCGTTCCGGTGAAGTTCACCAAAGCGGACCAGGGCTTCACCGAGGGGCCGAAGCGCCGTTACTACTCGATCGACCTGTCGCTGGAACATGCCTGGGACAGCAAGTGGTTCGCCAAGATCGACTACGTGTTCTCGCGTACCTGGGGCAACACCGAAGGCCCGGTGAGCACGTATTCCGCACAGGGCGGCTCCTACGAATCGCTCACCACCGCTTGGGACTTCCCGGAGAGAATGGAGCATTCCAGCGGCGTCCAGCCGAACGACCGCAAGCATCAGCTCAAGGTCTTCGGTGCGTATGCGCTGACCTCGGAATGGACGTTCGGCGGCAACCTGTACGTCGCCTCCGGCACGCCGCGCATGTGCCGCGGCCGTTACGGCACGGACCAGGTGGCCCTGCACGGCTCCAATACGTACTACTGGTGCGGCGGCAAGCCGGTGCCGCCGGGCTCGCTCGGCCGCCTGCCGTGGAACCATCAACTCGGTCTCAACGTCGACTATCGGCCGGACTGGGCGGACCACAAGCTCGACTTCAACCTGGCCGTCTTCAATGTGTTCAACAACCAGACGCCGCTGTACTACGGAGACAGTTTCAGATCGACGACCAATCCGAACGTCGACTATGGCCGCGTTTTCGACTCGACGCCGCCGAGGTACGTCAGGCTCTCCGTGGCGTACGACTTCTGATCGGCGCACGGCGTCTCTCCGCGCCGGGCTGGACTTGCCCGGCGCTTTTTTTGTGGACTGAAGGCATCTTGTGTAGCCTGCCGTCTTCTTGATTCGAAGAATCGGTCCTCGAAGCGCGGCGGCTTCAGGACCGACGCCAAGATGGTGACGACATGACGCTTCAATCCAACCCGCCGGCGGCGCCGGACGTACCGCCACCTCCGCTTTCGCGCACGGCCGCACGCATGCTGGCGCGCGCGCGCGAGGAGTGGGAACGCCGCGATTTCGCCGCCGCCGAACACGCGCTGTCCAACGTGCTCGCGTTGGCGCCCGGCGACCTGGCCGCCACGCGCATGCTCGGCATGGCGGTACAGCGCCTCGGCGATCATGCGCGCGCGATCGATTGCTTCCGGCGCGTGCTGGCGGCGCATCCCGACGACGCCGACATCCACGTCTGCCTCGGCATCGCCCTGCACGAACGCGGCGAAACCGTCGATGCGGTGAAGCATCTGCGCCATGCCTGCGAGCTGGCGCCTCGCTCGGCGTCGGCCTGGTTCAATCTCGGCGAAGCGCTCGTGCAGCAGGTGCACACCGACGCCGCCGTCGCCGCGCTGCGTCGCGCGCTCGAGCTCGATCCCGCACATCTTTCCGCGCGGCTGTCGTTGTCCAAGGCGCAGGCGAGCCTCGGCGAGGTCGACGCCGCGATCGCGGGGTTCCGCGACGTGCTGCGCCGCGATCCCGGCAATGCCGAAGGCTGGTTCGGGCTGTCGAATCTCAACACCGTCCATTTCGACGCGGCGGATGCCGCATCGCTGCAGCGCGCCCTGGTCCAGCCGGATCTACCGCCCCGTTCGCGCGAGCTGCTTGGCTTCACCTATGCGAAGGCGCTGGAGAACCAGGGCGACTACGCGCAGGCCTTCGAAGCGTTCCGCGCCGCCAATGCGTCGCGGCGCCGGCGGGTGAAATGGGACGCGGCGGGCGAACGCAAACGCGTCGAGGAGATCCAGCGCGTGTTCGCCGCCGGAACGCCGCCGCCGCTGGACGACCGGCTCGGCGGCGAAGTCATCTTCATCGTCAGCGTTCCGCGCTCCGGCTCGACCTTGGTCGAGCAAATCCTTGCCTCGCATCCGCAGGTCGAGGGTGCCAACGAGATCAAGGACATGACCGAGGTCGTCGACGCGGAGACCCGGCGGCGCAATTCGGCATTTCCGCTGTGGGTACCCGATGCCGGTGCGGAGGACTGGCAGCGCCTCGGCCGCGAATACCTCGCGCGAACGGCGCGCTGGCGCGAGAGCCGGCCGCGCTTCACCGACAAAAGCCTGACGAGCTGGTATCTGGTCGGCGCGGCCCTGGCGATGCTGCCCGCAGCGCGCGTGGTCGTCATCCGGCGCGACCCGGTGGAGACCTGCCTGGCCTGCTTCCGCCAGCTTTTCAGCGAGAAAAGTGCTTTCGCCTGCGATCTCGACGAACTGGCCGACTACTGCATCGACTTCCTGCGCCTCACCCGCTTCTGGCGCGGGCAGTATCCCGAGCGCGTGCTCGATCTCCAGTACGAAAATCTGCTGGCCGAACCGGAGGCCGAGATTCGCCGCCTGCTCGATTTCTGCGATCTGCCGTTCGACGCCGCCTGCCTGGAATTCCACAAGACGCCGCGCGCCGTGCTGAGCGCGCCGAGCGCCGCGCAGGTGCGCCAGCCGCTGCGCCGCGACACCGCGCGCAGCGCACGCTACGGCGACAAGCTCGATCCCTTGCGCCGACGCCTGCGCGCCGCCGGGATTGCGGTGGCTTGAGCGCAACCGACTTCATCGACCGTTTCACATCGTATCGCCGACATGGCCGAAGCACTTCCACATTCCCTGTTCAATGGCGCCATCGTCGCCACCGACGACGTCCGCATCTCGCCGTTCGATCGCGGCTTCCTGTTCGGCGACGGCATCTACGAGGTGCTGCCCAGCTACGCCGGCAAGCCGTTCCGTTTGCAAGCGCATTTCGAACGCCTGCAGGCGGGCCTCGACGCGCTGGGCATCGCCAATCCTTACTCGCGCGTACGCTGGACCGAGCTCGTGCATGAGCTCATCGCCGCGAACGGCGGCGGCGACTTGGGCATCTATCTCGAAGTCACCCGAGGCACCGGCCGCGGCCGCGACTTCCTGCCCGAGCCGGACATGCCGCCGACGGTTTTCGGTTTCTGCTGGCGGCTGGCTCCTTCGCGACCCGGGCACTCCGAGCACGGTATCGCCGCCGTCACGCTGGAGGATATCCGCTGGGCGCGCTGCGACATCAAATCCGTCGCCTTGGTCGGGCCGGTGATGCTGCGGATGGAAGCGCAGCGCCGCGGTGCGGAAGAAGCCGTGCTGGTCCGCGGCGATCGTCTCGCCGAAGGCAGTTCGAGCGCCGTCTTCGTCGTCAAGGACGACGGCATCGCCACGCCGCCCGCCAGCCTGGAGCGCCTGCCGAGCATCACGCGCCTCGTCGTCGGCGACGTGCTCGATGCGTTGGGCCTCCCGCTCGACGTGCGCGAAGTCCGCCGCGATGAGTTGCTCGGCGCGGACGAGATATGGATTGCGAGCTCGACGCGCGAGGCATTGCCGGTTACGCAGCTCGACGGCAGGAAGGTCGGGGAGGGCAGGCCGGGCCTGATCTGGCGGCGCGTGTTCGACGAATTCCAGGCGCTGAAACGCCGTGAAGCCGGCTGATCCGGCGTTGCTCGCGCGCTGCACAGACTACATTCCGCTATCGATCGACTGCGCCCGAACGCACCTGCGCGTCAGGTGAAGAACGAGTTCACTTTCCGCGCGCGAACATTTCTTCCACGCCGCTGAACGCGGAGCGCCCGCCGGTTCGGCGTTCCGGCATCCCGGTCGCGAACCACACCACGCCGGTGCCGCGTTCGCGATCCAGCCACAGGCCCGCCTGCACGCCATACGCCGTGCCGGAGTGGCCGATGCGGGCAACGCGATCACCGAACGGATCGTCGCGGCAACCCTCGGCCGGTGTCGCGAGGAGTTGGATGCCCATGCCCCAGCGGCAGAAGAATCCCGGCTGGTGGTCGTCGCTGTCCTCTTCATAGGTGAGGCCGTTGCGGCCGTCGTACTCCCATAGCGGCGTGGTCATCGCGCGCACGGATTCCGCCTGCAAAAAGCGCGTGCCGTTGAGAGCGAGCCTGCCGTTGCCGAGCAGCATCATGCCGATGCGGGCGAGGCCGATGCCCGCAATGCGCAGCCCGCCCTGCGGTCCGAACAGCGCGCCGTTTTCGCCCGGGCGATAGCGCGGCACATCGCAACGGCCGTCGCGTGCAGGCCGGACCGGACAATTCGGTTTGCGCCCATGATTGTCGTCCATCACCGCTTTGCCGCTGCTGTCGTACTGGACCACGGCGCGGGCGGCGGTCGCCTCATCGCAGGTGGCCCAGCCGAAACAGCCTTCGATGCCGAGCGGCATCAGCACCAGGCGCCGCATGAGCCGATCGAAGCGCTCGCCGGTGACGCGCTCCATCACCTGCGCCACCACGGGGAAATTGAGGTTGGTGTAGCGGAAGTAGGTCCCCGGCGGGTGTTCGTCATCCCAAGCGCGCGCATCGTCGAGGGTATCGCGCAGGCGGCCGTCCAGCGGTGTCTGCCAGTAGCCGGCGGCATCGGTGAGGCTGGACCGGTGCGAGGTCAGCATGCGCAAGGTGATCGGCAGGTTCGGGAACGCGGGATTGCGCAGCTTCCAGCCCAGGTAGCGGGAAACATCGGTGTCCAGATCGAGTTTGCCCGCTTCGACGAG
>CBJLOV010000231.1:0-6123 GCA_966424745.1 uncultured bacterium | reverse complement strand
AAGGCGGACAGGTAGAGGGCGCCGGCGATGAGCCAGGCAGAGCGGTTGCCGATTACCGCGAGCGAGCCGCCCAGCGGGACGATCAGCGTGGCGGCATAGGCGAGCGGCGGCATCGGCATGCCCAGGGCGGCGATTTCGGCGAGCGCGGCCTGCGCATGCAGGGCCTTGTCGATCCCGCTCCACCAATAGGGCAAAGTCAGCGCGATGCGCGCAATCCACCAGGTCGCGGGCGCGGCGAGGACGGCGGCGACCCAGGCGGGCATGTCGTCGCGGCGGGTATAGGTCTTCATCTCAGAACGCCCAGCACGAGCAGCCGAGCGCGCCCCAGAAACCGTCCGCGTCGGCGAGACCGGTCGCCGGCGCGCGCGCATGCGCGTGCACGCCGCAGGCATGCAGCGGCGGCGCGCCGCGCATCGCCGCGCGGGCGGCGTCGGATTTCCAGTAGCGGCTGCCGAAGTTGGCCGGCGACCAGTCGGGCATCGGCGCCGGGATCGGCGGATCCAGCGGTTTGAACTCGCCGTCGGCGTAGACGATCCTGCCGTCGATGACGGTCAGCAGCGAGACGATGCGGCGGATGTCTTCCTCGGGCACGCTGAAATAGTCCTCGGAGAGCACGACGAAATCGGCGAGCTGGCCGATCTTGATCTGGCCCTTCAGGCCTTCTTCGTTCGAGAACCAGGTGTTCGCCCGCGTGTACAGGTCGAGCGCATCGAAGCGATCGAGGCGATTGCGCGCGGGATAGAGACTCATGCCGCCGACGGTCTTGCCCGTGGTCAGCCAATACAGCGCGGTCCACGGATCGTAGCTCGCCACGCGCGTGGCGTCGGTGCCGGCGCCGACCGGAATGCCGAGTTCGAGCATGCGCTTGAACGGCGGCGTGCGTTCGGCGGCGTTCGCGCCGTAGCGTTCGGTGAAGTATTCGCCCTGATAGGCCATGCGGTGCTGCACGGCGATACCGCCGCCGAGCTTGGCGATGCGCTCGAGATTGCGCTCGCCGACGGTCTCGGCATGATCGAAGAACCAGTGAATACCGTCGAGCGGAATGTCGCGATGCACCTTCTCGAACACGTCGAGGGCGCGGCCGATCGATTCGTCGTAGGTCGCGTGCAGACGCCACGGCCAGCGCTTCTGTGCGAGCACGCGCACCACCGCTTCGAGTTCGCTTTCCATGCCGGCCGGCAGCTCCGGCCGCGGCTGGCGGAAATCTTCGAAATCGGCGGCCGAGAACACGAGCATCTCGCCGGCGCCGTTGAGCTTGTAGAAATCGTCGCCCTGCTGATAACGGTTGTTCGCGGTCCAGCGTGCGAAGTCGGCGACTTCTTCTTTCGGCTTCTGCGTGAACAGGTTGTAGGCGATGCGCAGGGTCAGCTCGTCGCGCGCGTGCAGATCCTCGATCACCTTGTAGTCGTCGGGGTAATTCTGGAAGCCGCCGCCGGCGTCGATCACGCTGGTCACGCCGAGGCGATTCAACTCGCGCATGAAATGGCGCGTCGAATTGAGCTGGTATTCGTACGGCAGCTTCGGGCCCTTGGCGAGCGCGGAGTAGAGCAGCATCGCGTTCGGTCTGGCGAGCAGCAGGCCGCTGGGCTCGCCGTTCGCATCTTTGACGATCTCGCCGCCGGGCGGGTTCGGCGTGTCGCGCGTGTAGCCCGCCGCGCGCAGCGCCGCGGCGTTGAGCAGGGCGCGGTCGTACAAATGCAGGATGAACACCGGCGTGTCGGGCGCGACGGCGTTCAATTCGGCCAGCGTCGGCAGGCGTTTCTCGGCGAACTGGTGCTCGGTGAAGCCGCCGACCACGCGCACCCATTGCGGCGCCGGCGTGCGTGCGACCTGTTCGCGCAGCATGCGCATCGCGTCGGCGAGCGAGGGCACGCCGTCCCAGCGCAGTTCGAGGTGGTAGTTGAGGCCGCCGCGGATCACGTGCAGGTGCGAGTCGATCAGGCCCGGAATCACCGTGCGGCCGTGCGCGTCGACGATCTTGGTCTGCGCGCCGGCCAGCGACACGATGTCGGCGTCGTCGCCGACGGCGATGAACTTGCCGTCGGCGACGGCGAGCGCCTGTGCCCGCGGTCTGCCGAGATCGACCGTGGCGATGTCGGCGTTGTGCAGGATGAGATCTGCGGGTTGCGTCATGAGGAGTCTCGTCAAGTTGAATCGATTATCCGATGCGGTCCTGTTCCTGCTGTTTCGCCGACATGCCGCAGTCCGGCGCCTGAGTCGGCAGCTTGGCAAACGCATGCGAACGCAGATGCGAGGAAATCACTTCGGCGCTGACCGGCGCCCGGGCGAGCCATTGCCTGGCCAGAGGCACGAGCTGCTCGCCGAGCAGGATGCCGGCGAGTCCGACCAGGGCGATCACCGGCGGAGCCGGTGATCGCACGTTGAGCAGGCCGTAGATCACGCCGACCAGGATGCCGGCGGCCAACGAGATCGCATAGATCTTCATCGCCGCGGGCCTTCAGAGCTTGCCTTCGATGAACGCGAGCAGATCGGCGTTGAGCTGATCGGCATGCGTGCTCGCCAGGCCGTGCGGTGCGCCCGCATAGACCTTGAGCGTCGCGTTCTTGACGATCTTGGCCGAGAGCCGGCCCGAGTCGTCGATCGGCACGACCTGGTCGTCGTCGCCGTGCACGACCAGGGTCGGTACGTCGATCTTCTTCAGGTCCTCGGTGTAGTCGACTTCGGAAAACTGCTTGATGCAGTCGTACTGGCCCTTGAGGCCGCCGGCCATGCCCTGCAGCCAGAACGAGTCGATCAGGCCCTGCGACGTTTTCGCGTTCGGGCGGTTGAAGCCGTAGAACGGGCCGGCGGCGAGATCCTTGTAGAACTGCGAGCGGTCGGCGACCACGCCCGCACGGATGCCGTCGAACACTTCGATCGGCAGGCCGCCCGGATTCGCCGCCGTTTTCAGCATCTGCGGCGGCACCGCGCCGACGAGCACCGTCTTGGCGACGCGCGCGGTGCCGTGGCGGCCGATGTAGTGGGCGACTTCGCCGCCGCCGGTCGAGTGGCCGACGAGAACGACGTCGCGCAGATCGAGCTTCTCGATCAGTTCGGCGAGGTCGTCGGCGTAGGTGTCCATGTCGTTGCCGTTCCAGGGCTGCGCCGAACGGCCGTGGCCGCGGCGGTCATGCGCGATCGTGCGGTAGCCGCGGCTGGAGAGATAGAGCATCTGCACGTCCCAGGCGTCGCCCGACAGCGGCCAGCCGTGGGAGAAAACGACGGGCTGGCCCTTGCCCCAGTCCTTGTAGAAGATTTCGGTGCCGTCTTTGGTGGTGATCGTGCTCATGAACATTCCTTGAAGTTGATGATGAAAATGGGAGGCGACGGCGTGTCGGATTCGCTCGCCACGCCGCCGCTTAGCATGGCGTACGTCCGTTTGCGATTCAGTGACTTTCTTTGGCGTTGAACATCGTCTTCGCATACGCAATGCCGACACCGTAAGCGCCGCCGTGCGCCATCGCAGTCGTGACCGTTTCGTCATAAGTGGCCGTGCGCGCCCAATCGCGTTGCAGCTCGAGCAGGTATTGCACCGATGTCATCGGCCGTACGCCGGCCTGGATCATGCGCTGCACCGCGCGCTCGTGCGCCTCGTCGCTGACGTCGCCGCAGGCGTCGGTGATCACGTAGACCTCGAAGCCCTGGTCGAGCGCGGACAGCGCCGGGCCGACGATGCACACGCCGGTCCACAGGCCGGCCAGGACCAGGCGCCCTTTGCCGATGCGGTTGACTTCCTTGATCACGTTCTCGTCTTCCCAGGTATTCATCGATGTGCGGTCGAGAAATTTCTGGTCGGCGAACACGCTGGCGATTTCGCTGAAGGTCGGCCCCGAGAAGCTCTTCTCGGCGACCGTGGTGACGATGGTCGGTACCTTGAATTCCTTCGCGGCCTTCGAGATCAGCGCGGCGTTGTTGCGCAGCGCGGCGATGTCGATCGAATGCGTGGCGAACGCCATCTGCGACTGGAAGTCGATCAGGATCAGCGTGTGGTCGTTGCCGTTGAGCAGGGTCTTGGCGGGTTTTGCGGTGGCGGTGGGCATGGCGTTTCCTTGGTGGCTGCGGATCAAGTTTTTCTTTTCCGTCGGAAGAAGGTGGCGTCGGGTGTCGGATGGGGGGCAGCGTTCGCAACAGCGCTGCGATTGCGGACCCTCACCCCAACCTCCTCCCGGCGGAAGAGGGAATTACGGCGTCATGTCGAACAACAGCAGCTCGGCGTCTTCGTGCGCGAGCACGGTGAGCTTCTCCGTGTCCGTCCATGCCGCGGCGTCGCCGGCCTCCAGCGTCTCGCCTTCGACCTCGACCGAGCCGCGTGCGACCTGGAGCCAGAGCTTGCGCGCCTTGGCCGGCACGAAGGTCAGCTCGTGCTGCGCGCTCAGACGAGTCGCGTAGAGATCGACGTCCTGGTGAATCTTCAGTGCGCCGTCGCGCGGGTTGCGCGAGGCGACCAGGCGCCATTGGTCGGCGAGATCGGCCGGCGCGAAGCGATGTTGCTCGTAGCCCGGTTCGAGGCCGCGCGCTTCGGGGATGATCCAGATTTGCAGGAAGTGCACCGGATCGGTCGACGACGCATTGAACTCCGAATGGACGACGCCGGTACCGGCGGTCATGCGCTGCAGTTCGCCGGGCTGGATCTGCGCGCCCGTGCCCATGCTGTCCTTGTGTTCGAGGGTGCCGTCGAGCACCCAGGAAAGGATCTCCATGTCGCGATGCGGATGCGCACCGAAACCCTTGCCCGGTTCGACGCGGTCCTCGTTGATCACGCGCAGCGGGCCGAAGCCCATGTGCGCCGGATCGAAATAATCTCCGAAGGAGAAGGTATGACGGCTCTTGAGCCAGCCGAAGTCGGCGAGGCCGCGCTCTTGCGAAAGCCGGGTAATGTGCATGGCGTGCTCCAGGTGGTTGCGATGGCGCGTACTCTAGGCAGCGCACTGCGCCGCGCCTAGCCGGGCAAACGCGAACCCGATGTTCTGGTTTGCCGAACACCCTTGCGTTCGTGGTTCAATAGGCGATGGACTACGACTTCGGCGATATCCGCGCCTTCATCCAGGTCGTCGAGAACGGCGGCGTCAACGCGGCCGCGACGCGGCTCAACGTGGCGAAATCACAGCTCAGCGCGCGCGTCGCGCGGCTCGAAAACGAGCTGCGTGCGAAACTGCTGCATCGGTCGCCGCGCGGCGTCGCCCTCACCGACGCGGGCCAGCGTTTCTACGAGCACATGCGCGAGGTGCTCGCGCGCATGCAGCAGGCGGTCGACGAGGTAGCCGGCGAGGAGTCGGGACAACTTGCGGGAAGCCTGCGCATCGCCGCGCCGATGACCTTCGGTACTGCGTATCTCGGCCCCGTGCTGTACGCGTTCATGCGCGAGCATCCGGCGCTCGATCTGACCATGGAGCTGGACGACCGCTATGTCGACATCCTCTCCGGCGGCTACGACCTCGGCGTGCGCATCGGCCGTCTCTACGACTCCTCGCTGATGGCGCGGTCCGTCGCGAGCAGCCGGCGCGTGCTCGTTTGCAGTCCGGACTACGCACGGCAAAACGGCACGCCCGAGACGATCGAGGACATCCAGCATCACGACTGCATCTGCTACGGCAATGCCTCGGTCGCGCCGTACTGGCAGTTCGTGCCGCTGAACGAAGGCGAGCCGCCGCGCCAGATCGTCGTGCGCGGCCGCATCCACCTCAACAACGGCGAGAGCATGCGCGATGCGGCGGTCGCCGGTCTCGGCATCGCCGCGCTGCCGCTGTTCATCGCCGCGCCGGCGCTGCGCGCGAACCGGCTGATCGAACTGTTGCCCGACTCGCCGCCGACCGCCGACACGATCTATGCGGTCTATCCGCAGACGCGCTACGTCAGCCGCAGCGTGCGCGCAATCATCGACCTGTTGGTGAACGCGTTCGCCGACGGGGCGCCGTGGGACGGCGAAGCGGAAACAAGCCGGGGCAAACGGCGCCAAGCACCGAGAAACTAGACGCACGGCATGATTCAATGAGAAGTGCGTCTTGGTGCCTACACCGTGTCATCCTTCTTCACCAACGCGCCGACGTCCATACTCAGTCGACCGCGGACGGCGTTGCGCGCCTCGGTACGGCCGGCTTCGTCGTCACTACTCACGGCCGACCG
>CBJLOV010000230.1:0-6188 GCA_966424745.1 uncultured bacterium | reverse complement strand
TTACGCGGATTACACGGATAGAGCAAAAGTAAAGCGGCATTTTTCTTTATCCGTGCAATCCGCGTAATCCGTGGCCGAAGCTCTTACAACGACATCCCGGTTTCATCCGCTGATAAAAGCGTCGGAGGCGAATGGGTTCTCGATCTACGCAGAATGGGCGAAGGGGGGAAAGTGCGCAATCGGCTTCAATCGCGCGTGTCGAATTCACGCTCAATAGCCCGCCGTCGCCTGCCGGTAACTCTCGCGGACATGATCCTTCAGGGCATCGAGCGCCGCGGCGTCGTGCCACCGTCCCGCGGCCATGACGCCGAGCGGCTTGCGCAGCGTCGCGAGCGAGTCGAGCGGATTCTGCGCGGACAGGATCAGGTCGGCGCGGCAGCCCGTCGCGACGAGACCGAAACGGTCGCCGTGCTTCGTGCGTTCGATGAACGCGCCCGGAGCGCGCGTCGCGGCCGACAGCGCCTGATAGCGCGACAGGCCCGACGCCACGAGTTCGTCGAGATCGTCGTGCAGCGAAAACCCGGGAGTCACGCCCGGGATCACCGGAGCGTCGGTGCCGGCGACGAGCTCGACGTTCGCGTCCGCCATCGCCTTGACGAAGCGGCGCAGGAATTCGAGCTTGGCTTCGAGCTTCGCGGTCTTGCCGACATAGTCGCTCTTCTGCCATTGGACCCGGTCGTTCGGCGAAATGAAATACGAATCGGGTCGCGCGAGAAATCCGGCCAGGACGTCGGGATGGCCCATCTGATGCGCAATCGCGGCATAGGTGACGAGATCCGCCGTGACGGTCGTTCCATGACGCTTGACGAGCGCGATGGCTTCGGGAATGCGGCCGAGATCGGGCGGCGTATCGGATTCTTCGGCGCCGGGCGGAGTGAAGAACGTGTAGAAGAATTCCTCGGCGTGGGCGACCAGCGCTTGCCCCTGCTCGAGCTGATGCTCGAGCCGCACCTTGTAGACGCCGTGGCCGATCAGCGGCAGGCCCGCCCGCGGACCTTCTTCGGCGAGCGCGGAGTACGCCTCGGGCGAGAGGTCGACGTAGACCTTGATGAAATCGTAGCCGTTCGTCTTCGCCAGCCGGACCAAAGCGCGCGCGTCCTCGGCCGTGTGCACGACGAAGCCGCTGTAGCTGGGCGAGCCGTCGACGAGAAAGCCCGTGTACACGTGCGGCCCGGGCAGTTCGCCGCGGTTGACCGCGGGGACGATCTTGTCGACGAAGCCCGCGCGCGCGTCGCCCATGTTCAGCACCGTGGTCACGCCGTTGGCGAGATAGACGGCGAGGTCGTTCTTGGTCTGCGAATGCGTGTGCATGTCGGCGAGGCCGGGCGACAGCCAGGCGGTGCCGCGACCGTCGATGCGCACCGCGGCGGCCGGCACTTCGAGCTTGCGCCCGACCGCGACGATGCGGCCGTCGCGGACGAGCACGGTCTGGTCGCGCAGCACGTGCTCGCGATCCATGGGCACCACGTTGACGTGCACGAACGCGGTCGTCTTCGCCGATTCCGCGTCGGCATGCGCACTTGCCGACGCGAAGAGCAGGGCGATCGACAGAGCAAGGGTGAAGCGAAACATTCGAAATCCTCCTGCGCGCAAACAAAGGTTTTGCCGGAAGGCCCCGCCTGTGCGCTCTTTCGAGGCGGCACGGCGTTCGGGCTTGTCCGTCCGGGACGCAGCGTTCGATGTGCGATGACCGCACAGGGTTTAACCGCGCGCCGCAACCCGGATCGAGCCGGTCCGGCATCGACACGAGCGGCGCCGGACGCATCATTGCGGGCTCGCGCACAAAATGGAAATCGCGCCCGGTCTATCCTGCGCCGCGCGGTTGCGTGCTGCGGCCGCTGCCGGCCGGGCATAAACTCGCGGCAAATCTTCGTTTTTGGATTCGAACAATGCGATATTCGCTCGGCCCATTGTGCGGTTTGATGCTGATGGGGATTTTCGCGGCGGCTGCGCAGGCCACGCCGCGCTTCCCGTCCGGCGCGATCTGGAATCAGGACGTCTCCGCCCAGTCTCCCGACCCGAACTCCGCGAAGATGATCGCCGCCAGCATCGGCTGGGGAACCGGAACGACCCAGTTCCAGATCGATTTTTCCATGCACACGCTCTACACCGCCGGCCAGTCGACGACGCCGACGGCGCTGGTCCAGGAACCGGGGTACTACCTGCCCGACTGCGACACCGGCGTCACCGTGCCGCTGCCGGCAGCCGGAGCGATCGAAGGATCGAGCAACTACAGCTGCGACATCGCCAACAACGACTGCCACCTGTTCGTCGTCGACGGCAGCACGCTGTACGAGTCCTACCAGACGACGGTGGACGCGGGCGGCCTGCATTCGTTGTGCCTGGTGAAATGGCGGCTCGATCTCGTGTATCCGCAAAACGGTCGTGGCGACGGTTGCACGAGCGCCGACGCGGCCGGCTTTCCGATGGCGCCGCTGATCTTCGGACCCGACGAGGTCTACGCGGCGATGCAGGGAAGCGGCGACCTCGGCCACGCGATCCGTTTCGTGCTGCCGAACGGCCGCATGCGCCGCGGCGCCTACGTGTACCCGGCGAGCCACAACGGCGCGCCGAGTTCGCCGTCGCCCGATGCCATCCCCTACGGCGCGCATCTGCGCCTGCGTGCGGGCTTCAACATCTCCGGCTACAACCCGGCCGCGCAGGTCATCCTGCGCACGCTGAAGAAGTACGGGATGTTCCTTTCCGACGGCGGCTCGGTGCCGCTGACCGCAGACGACGGCATGTTCAGCACGCACGCATGGAGCGACCTCGGCATCGACTCGCATTCGCTGTTCGGCGCGGCGCTGAGCGACTTCGACGTGATGCCGCTGGGTCCGGTGATCGCCTACGACAACAGCAGTCCATCGGCGCAATGCGTGCGCAACGACTTCGGCACTGCGCCTCCGCCGGCGTTTCCGGTGCGCATTCTCGACACGCGCCCCGGATACGCCACGATCGACGGTCTCTTCGACGGCGGCGGCGCGCTCGGCGCGGCGGCGACGCTCGACCTGCTCGTCGGAGGCCGAGGCGGCGTGCCGGCGAACGCCGCCGCGGTCATGCTCAATCTCACCGCGACCAACACGACCGCAGCGGGCTTCGTCACCGCGTGGCCGACCGGGACCGCCTGGCCGCTCGCCTCCAATCTCAACTTCACCGCCGGGCAAACGGTGCCCAACCTCGCCCTGGCCAAGCTCGGCAGCGGCGGCGACGTGTCGCTGTTCAACTCGGCGGGAAGCACCGATCTGATCGCCGACGTCGCCTGGTACTTCAGCGCCTCGTCGCAGGTGGCCGCTCTCGTTCCGGCGCGCATCCTGGACACGCGGCCCGGCTACGCGACGGTCGACGGCCAATTTGCCGGCAACGGCGCATTGGGCGGCGCTCGGAAGCTCGATCTCAAAGTCACCGGGCGCGGCGGCGTGCCGGCCAGCGGCGTCGGCAGCGTCGTCATGAACGTCACCGCGACCGATCCCACCGCGAACGGCTACATCACCGCGTGGCCGAGCGGCCAACCGCAGCCCCTCGCTTCCAACCTCAATTTCGTACCGGCGCAGACCGTGCCCAACCTCGTGATCACCGGCGTCGGCGCGAACGGCGCGGTATCGCTGTTCAACTCCGCGGGCAACACTCAGTTGATCGCCGATGTCACCGGTTGGTTTCCGAGCGGCGCCCAGCTGACCTCGATTGCGCCGGCGCGGCTGCTCGACACGCGCCCCGGCTCCGCCACGATCGACGGCCGTTTCGCCGGCGGCGGCGCAATGACCGCGCAGGCTGCGCTCGATCTCGACGTCGGCGGCCGCGGCGGCGTGCCCGCGAGCGGCGTCGCCGCGGTCGTGCTGAACGTCACCGCGGTTTCGCCGAGCGGGACGGGTTACGTCACGGTCTGGCCTTCCGGGTTTTCGCAGCCGAATGCGTCGAACCTCAACTTCATCCCGGGGCAGACACGGCCGAACCTCGTGGTCTCCGGAGTCGGCAGCAATGGCCGAGTCACCCTGTTCAACTCCGCCGGAACGACCGATATCGTCGTCGACGTGCTCGGATGGCTGGCGCCGGGATCGTAAGCCCCGCTTGCGCAGCCGAAGCATCGCCGCTGTACAGAAACGCTGCCGCATCGGGCTTGCGGTGCCTTGAGCTTCCGCCTTCGGTTCGGGCATTGCCGCGCAATGGTTTCATCGCCCGATTGCGCCGGCCTGGGACCGATGCTTATTCGCCGGGGCTGCGCAACAGCAAGCGGTAGGCCGGATTCTCGCTCTCGTCGCGATACGCATAGCCGAGCCGTGCGAGGAAGTCCGCGAACGCGGTGCGGTCGGACGGCGGCACCTGGATGCCGACGAGGATGCGCCCGTAGTCGGCGCCGTGATTGCGGTAGTGGAACAGGCTGATGTTCCAGGCCGGGTCGAGCGCGTCGAGGAAACGCGCGAGCGCGCCGGGACGTTCCGGAAAGTCGAAGCGGTAGAGCAGCTCGTGCATGGCGAGATCGGCGCGGCCGCCGATCATGTAACGCAGGTGCAGCTTGGCGAGTTCGTCGTGAGTCAGATCGAGCGCCTTGAAGCCGCCGTCGGCAAACGCCTGCGCGATGCGCGCGGGTTCGTCGCGGTCGCGGATCTGCACGCCGACGAACAGGCGCGCTTCCTTCGGATCGCCGATGCGGTAGTTGAATTCGGTGATGCTGCGCGCGCCGAGCAGGGCGCAGAAGCGGCGGAAGCTGCCGCGCTCTTCGGGAATCGTGACCGCGAACAGCGCTTCGCGCGCCTCGCCGACTTCGGCGCGCTCGGCGACGAAGCGCAGGCGGTCGAAATTGAGATTCGCGCCGCTCGCGATCGCGATCAGCGTCTGTCCGCGCAAGTTTTCGCGCTCGGCGTACTGCTTGGCCCCCGCCACCGCGAGCGCGCCCGCGGGTTCGAGCATGCTGCGCGTGTCGGCGAAGACGTCCTTGATCGCCGCACAGAGCGCGTCGGTGTCGACGCGCAGCACTTCGTCGACGTGCTCGCGGCAGAGACGAAAGGTTTCCTCGCCGGCGAGCTTGACCGCGGTGCCGTCGGAAAACAGGCCGACTTCGCTCAGTTCCACGCGCTTGCCCGCGGCGAGCGAGCGCGCCATCGCGTCGGAATCCTCGGTCTGCACGCCGATGACCTTCACTTCCGGCCGCACGGCTTTCACGTAGGCGGCGACGCCGGCGATCAGGCCACCGCCGCCGATCGGGACGAAGATCGCGTGGATCGGCCCCTGATGCTGGCGCAGGATCTCCATCGCGACCGTGCCCTGCCCCGCGATGACGTCGGGGTCGTCGAACGGATGGACCAGGGTGAGGCCGCGCTCCGCGCCGATTTTCACCGCCGCGGCGTAGGCGTCGCTGTACGACTCCCCCGTCAGCACGATCTCGACCGCGTCGCCGCCGTGCGCGCGCACGGCGTCGATCTTCACCTGCGGCGTCGTCACCGGCATGACGATCACGGCATGCAGGCCGAATCGCTTCGCCGCGAGCGCGACACCCTGCGCATGGTTGCCGGCCGATGCGGCGAACACGCCGCGCGCGCGCTGCTCCGCGCTCAACTGGGCCATCTTGTTGTAGGCGCCGCGCAGCTTGAACGAGAACACCGGCTGGTTGTCCTCGCGCTTGAGGAACACGCGATTGCCCAGGCGCGCCGAGAGGTTCGGCGCATGGTCGAGTTCGGTTTCGCGGGCGACGTCGTAGACGCGCGCGGTGAGGATGCGGCGCAGGTAGTTTGCTTCGCTCATTCAACGGTCTCTGCAACAACAGCCTTACATCATAAGGTCAATGCTCGACCGCGGCTAAAAGGATTTCGCCGCGGTTATTTGCGCCGCCGCAGAAAGTCGCGCGTCGCTTCGTCGGCAGAGTGGAAGCATTCGAGGCTGAGCTCGCCGAGGGCGACGTCGGTCGCCGTGCCGAACACAGTCGTCGTCGACAGAAACGACCGATCGTGCCGCCGCTCCGCGGTCATACGCAAACGGCACAGGGAAAGACCGCGGAATCGAAACCCACGTAGGGCGGGAGAAGCCGCGCAGCGGCGCATCCCGCCGTTGGCCTGCACGACCGAGAAGGCCGCTACGACTGAGAAGGCGGCTACGGTCGAGAAGGCGGGATGCGCTTCGCTTCTCCCGCCCCACGTGTAGTGCGGCGTATGTCGGCCAGGTCGTGCCGCAGTCGCGGGATCACGCGAGGGGGGCGG
>CBJLOV010000229.1:0-6199 GCA_966424745.1 uncultured bacterium | reverse complement strand
TACGGAATCTTCTGCAGCGTGTGTTCGCGTATTTTATAGCCGATTTTTTCGTTGCGCAAATCCGCGTCGACACGGAAACCTTGCCGGACAAGGGCTTGCGCCGTTTCCTGGACGAAATCGGCCTGCGCGTCGGTGATATTCATCACCACCGCCTGCACCGGCGCCAGCCAGGCCGGGAACTGCCCGGCGTGATGCTCGATCAGGATGCCGATGAAGCGCTCCATGGAACCGACGATGGCCCGGTGCAACATGACCGGCGTGCGGCGCTGGCTGTGCTCGTCGACGTACTCCGCGCCGAGGCGGCCGGGCATCATGAAGTCGACCTGCATCGTGCCGAGCTGCCAGGTGCGGCCGATCGCGTCGCGCAGGTGGTATTCGATCTTCGGACCATAGAACGCGCCCTCGCCCGGCAGTTCCTGCCACTCGACGCCGCAAGCGCGCAGCGCGGAACGCAGCGCGTTTTCCGCCTTGTCCCAAGTCGCATCGTCACCGAGGCGCGGTTCGGGACGCAGGGCGATCTTGATCTGGATGTCGGTAAAGCCGAAGTCCTCGTAGACCTTGAGCGCCTGTTGGTGGAACGCCGTCACCTCGGCCTCGATCTGGTCCTCGGTGCAGAAGATGTGCCCGTCGTCCTGGGTGAACCCGCGCACGCGCAGAATGCCGTGCAGCGCGCCCGACGGTTCGTTGCGATGACAGGCGCCGAACTCGCCGTAGCGGATCGGCAGATCGCGGTAGCTGTGCAGGCCGTGGTTGAAGATCTGCACGTGGCCCGGGCAGTTCATCGGCTTCAAGGCGTACGTGCGCTTCTCCGACTCGGTGAAGAACATGTTCTCCTTGTAGTTGTCCCAGTGGCCCGATTTCTGCCACAGCGACACGTCGAGCACCTGCGGGCAGCGCACTTCCCGGTAGCCCGATTCGCGGTAGACACGGCGCATGTACTGCTCGACGACCTGCCAGATCGACCAGCCCTTCGGATGCCAGAACACCAGGCCCGGCCCCTCCTCCTGCACATGGAAGAGGTCGAGCGCCTTGCCGATCTTGCGATGGTCGCGCTTCTCGGCTTCCTCGAGCTGGGTCAGGTATCCCTTCAGGTCCTTGTCATTGAGCCAGGCCGTGCCGTAGACGCGCTGGAGCATCTCGTTGTTCGAATCGCCGCGCCAATACGCCCCGGCGACCTTCATCAGCTTGAACGCGCGCAGCTTGTTCGTATTCGGCACGTGCGGGCCACGGCAGAGATCGATGAACTCGCCCTGCGAATACAGCGACAGCTCCTCGTTCGCGGGAATGCTCTCGATGATCTGCGCCTTGTATTCCTCGTTCTTGTCACGAAAGAACTTCACCGCTTCGTCGCGCGACATGACCGAACGCGTCACCGCCAGGTTCTCGGCGACGATCTTCTTCATCTCGGCTTCGATCTTCTCGAGGTCTTCCGGCGTGAACGGCGTCTTGCGCGCGAAGTCGTAGTAGAAACCGTTTTCGATCACCGGGCCGATCGTGACCTGGGTGTCGGGGAACAGGCGTTGCGTCGCTTGCGCGAGCAAGTGCGCCGTCGAATGGCGCAGGATGTCGAGCGCCTCGGGACTCTTGTCGGTGATGATCGCGAGATTGGCGTCGTATTCGATCAGGTAGCTGGTATCGACGATGCGACCGTCGACCTTGCCGGCCAGCGCGGCTTTCGCAAGCCCTGCGCCGATCGAGGCGGCGACGTCGGCCACGGAAACAGCGTGCTCGTACTGGCGCTGGCTGCCGTCGGGAAGAGTGATATTGATCATGGCGATGTTCTTGTCGGGAAGTGCGGCCATGAGCGGCCGCCTTTTGATTCTCGCCGTCATGGACGGCAAAAATAAAACAATAAAAAAGGCGCCAAGCGCCTTTGCAAAGGTGGGCTCAGCGATCGGGGTTCAGTTCGCAGCAGTTCGCGTTGACATGTCGCACACTCGGCCGCCGGTTACCCGCGCGCCACCTTGTATTGATCCGCCCGGATTCTCGCACGCGCCCGGCGCACTTTCAACGCAAGCGCCGCTCAAACCGAACACGACAGCGCCCGCCCCTCGCGCCAGGAAAGCGTGGCAAGTTCGGCCAGTTCGAGGGCCTTGATGCCGTCAGCCAGGTCCGGCGCCGGCCGTGCCTCGCCCGCAAGCACCTCGGCGAAGCGGGCCATTTCGATCGCGTAAGCGCGACGATAGCGCTCGAGAAAGAACGGTTCCGGCACGTCGGCGCTGATCGCATTCGCGAGATACGCCGTCACCTCGGTCGGGCGATGATTGGCCGCCTGCAGCATGCCGCCCTCGCCGAGCACTTCGATGCGCTGGTCGTAGCCGTAAGCCGCGTGGCGCGACGTATTGATCGTGCACAGGCGGCCGCGACGCGAACGCAGGGTCACCGCCGCCGTATCGAGATCGCCGGCCAGCCCTGCGTTGGCGCTCAGACAGGCGCCGGTGGCATAGACCTCGACGATTTCGTCGTCGAGCAGCCATCGGCAGACATCGAAGTCGTGGATCAGCATGTCCTTGAACACGCCGCCCGACTGTTTGAGGTATTCGAGCGGCGGTGGCGCCGGATCGCGGCTGGTCAGGACGACGACTTCGGGCGCGCCGATCTCGCCGCCGTCGAGGCGCCGTTTCAACGCCGCGAAGGTCGGGTCGAAGCGCCGCTGGAAACCGATCATGCACGGCACGCGGGCCTGCGCCACGGCCGCGGCGCAGGCTTGCGCGCCGTCGAGGCCGGTGGCGACGGGCTTCTCGCAAAAGATCGCCTTGCCCGCGCGCGCGGCGCGGACGATCAGGTCGGCGTGCGTCGCCGTGCTCGCGGCGATGACGACCGCTTCCACGCCCGGGTCCGCCAAGGCGGATTCGACGTCCGCCGACGCCGCGCCGTGCGCCGCCGCGAGTGCGTCCGCTGCGGCGGCATCCACGTCGACGACGCAGCGCAGGCGCAGACCGGGTTGCGCAGCGAGATTGCCGGCGTGGATGCGGCCGATGCGACCGGCGCCGAACAAGGCGACCTCACGCATCGAAGTCCCCCGTGTGCGCGGTCTCGTTCGGTTTGAGTTCGAGCCTGTAGGCCAGGGCCACGAACAGCGCCTGGCACAGACAGATCGTGCTGGTCAGGGCGCGGAACGCGAACACGCTGCCCTCGTCGACCTTGAGCAGGACGTTCGCATGCCCTGCCAGCGGCCCCAGGTCGGATTCGCTGATCGCGATCACCTTGGCCTTGCGCTGGCGCGCCAGGCGCGTGCAGAACAGCGTTTCCTTGCCGTAGGGCGGAAAGCTGATCGCGATCAACGCATCGCCCTTGCCGATGCTGTGGATCTGTTCGCGATGCATGCCGCCGAGCCCGTCGACGAGATGGACGCGTTTCTGCGTGTGCCCCAGGGCATAGGCGATGTAGCTGGCGATCGCGAACGAACGGCGCACGGCCACGATGTAGATGTGCTCGGCCGACGCCAGCAGATCGACCGCCGCGCGGAAACGTGCCGGATCGAATCGCTCGACGAGTTCGTCCAGACCGACGCGGCAGGCGTCGATGAAGCTGCGCGCGATCTGGGTTTCGTCGAGTTTTTCCGGGCGCTCGGCGATGACGCGGCGGATGCGGTGCTGATAGCTGCCCGAAGGCTCGGCGCGCTCGCGGTAGGCATCGCGGAACACCGCCTGCATTTCGCTGAAACCGGAATAGCCGAAGCGCTGGGCGAATCTCACCACCGCCGATGGATGGACGTTGGAACCGGCGGCGATGTCGTTGACCTTCTGCAGCATGATGCTCGAGCGATGCTGTTCGAGATAGCGCGCGACGCCTTGCAACTGGCGCGGCAGCGACTCGAATTCGTCGGCGACGCGCTGCATGAACTGATCCACTGCATTGCTGACGGCCAAAGGCGTGCTCCTGCGTTGATCGCTGCTGAAATCCGGTCGAGAACCCACGCTAGCTCGGATATGCCCGGCGGGTTATGCCTCGTGCCCCAATGCGATCGGACACTCGTCCGCGCCGGCATCGGGCAATACGAAACTATCTTCGCTCGTCGCGGTTTTCAAACGTTTTTGGAGTTTGCGACAAATGGAATAAATATTCCATATTTACAATTGATGCAATGCGAATTGCAATAATGGAAGGCAAATCCTATTCTCCTACCTCCGACGCGCATTCTCGCGAGCCTACGATACGCGCATGACAGACCGTGCCACCCCTGCCGCCGCGCGGCCTCTCGACGTGATCTTCCTCGGCCGCGTCGCCGTCGATCTCTATGCGCAGCAGATCGGCGCGCGCCTCGAAGACGTCACCAGCTTCGCCAAGTACCTCGGCGGCTCCTCGGCCAACGCCGCATTCGGCAGCGCGCGGCTCGGCCTGAAATCTTCGATGCTGAGCCGGGTCGGCGACGACCAGATGGGCCGCTTCCTCGCCGCAACCCTCGCCGGCGAAGGCTGCGACGTTTCCCGCCTGCGCGTCGACCCCGACCGCCCGACCGCCTTCGTCCTGCTCGGCATCAAGGACCGCGATACGTTTCCATTGCTGTTCGTCCGCGAAAACTGCGCCGATATGGCGATCGACGCGGACGACGTCGCCGAAGCCCATATCGCATCGGCGCGCGCGCTCGCCATTACCGGCACGCACCTGTCCACGCCCGGCACGCTCGGCGCCTGCTGGCGGGCACTCCAGTTGGCGCGCCAATACGGCCTGCGCCGCGTCCTCGACATCGACTACCGTCCGGTTCTCTGGGGCCTGGCCCCGCGCAGCGACGGTGCCACGCGTTTCGTCGCGAATGCGAAGGTCACCGAACATCTGCGCGGCGTGCTGGCGGAATTCGACCTGATCGTCGGCACCGAGGAAGAGTTCCGCATCGCGGGCGGCGACGACGATCTCGCCGCCGCCCTGCGCGCTGTGCGCGCGGCGAGCCGCGCCGTTCTCGTCGTCAAGCGCGGCGCGCTCGGCTGCAACGTGCTTGCCGGAGAAATACCGGCGCGCATCGCCAGCGCGCCGCTGTTCCCGGCCCCTCAAGTCGAAGTGCTGAACGTCCTCGGCGCCGGCGATGCGTTCATGGCCGGGTTTCTCTTCGGCTGGCTGCGCGACGAGCCGATCGAACGCTGCTGCGCCTATGCCAATGCCTGCGGTGCGATCGTCGTCTCGCGCCACGGCTGCGCGCCGGCGATGCCGAGCCGCGCCGAACTCGACTATTTTCTCGCCCAGGCCGCCGACGATCCGACACGTTCGCGCCAGCCCGATCTCGACGCCGACCTCGCCCACCTGCATCGCGTGAGCGTGGCGCGGCCGCATTGGCACGACCTGCACGTGTTCGCCTTCGACCACCGCAGCGCGCTCGAAGAACTGGCCCGCCGCCACGGCGTCAACCCGATGCTGCGCCTGCCCTTGCTGAAGCGCCTCCTCCTGCGCGCGACCGAGCAGACCGAACGAACGGCGAGTCTCCACGGCCGCATCGGCGTGCTGATCGACGATCGCTACGGCCAGGACGCGCTCAACGCCGCCAGCGGACGCGGTTGGTGGATCGGCCGTCCGGTCGAGCTTCCCGACACGACGCCGCTCGCCTTCGAGTACGGCCGCTCGATCGGCACCCATCTCGTTACCTGGCCGCACGAACACACGATCAAGTGCCTGGTCGTGTTCGATCCCGACGACGCCGTGCAGCGCGCCGAACAGGGGCGGCAATTGCGTACGCTCTACGACGCGGCCTGCGCGAGCGGCCACGAACTGTTGATCGAAGTCATCGCTCCGCCGCGCGCGAAAGCGGAACAGCGCAGCGACCTGGTGCGCCGCGCGATCGAACGCATCTATGCCTACGGCATCAAACCGGAGTGGTGGAAGCTGGCGCCGCCGGCCGCTGCCGACTGGCCCGCGCTCGATGCGTTGATAGAACGCAACGATCCCTGGTGCCGCGGCGTGCTCCTGCTCGGCGCCGACGCACCCTACGCCGACCTCGCCGCCGGCTTCGCCGCCGCCGCGTCCAGCGTGACCTGCCGCGGCTTCGCGGTGGGCCGCAGCGTGTTCGCCGAACCGGCGCGCGCCTGGTTCGCCGGCGAGATCGACGACGCCGAGCTCGTCGCCCGCGTCCACGCGAACCAGTGCGAACTCGCTGCACTCTGGCGCGCGGCGCGCGACAATCCCGTTCGCGGCGCCAAGAGAAGCCGGCGGCGCGCTTGAATCTGCGGCGAGAGCTTTTTTCGCCACGGATTACGCGGATTACACGGAT
>CBJLOV010000228.1:0-6202 GCA_966424745.1 uncultured bacterium | reverse complement strand
CCGCAGCCGGCGCCGGGGAGCGCTCCGCAGCGGACGACCGCGCCGTCCGCGTCGGCACGGAGGCAATCTGTCCGCCCGCGTCCGCCGGCCGGAACGCCAGCATGCGCAGGAGGGTCATCTCGAACCCCGCTCGCGCCGTCGGTGCCAGCGGCAGATCGCGCCGGCCGACGATGGCGAGCTGGTAATACAACTGCGTCTCTTCGGGCGACAACGCCGCGGCCAGCGCAGCGACGCCCGCGTCGTCGCCGTCTTCCGCGGCAGTGTAATCGCGCACGAGCTGTTTCAGCTGCACGCGGTGCAAGGCTCCGGCGACCTCGTCGAGCACCTGGGAAAAGTCGGGCGAAAATTCGGCGAGCCGGTCCACCTCGGCCATCAGCGCGGCACCGTCTCCGGCATGCACGCACCGGATCAGCGCATGTACCTGACCGCGCTCGATCGTGCCGAGCATCGCGCGGACCTCGCCGGCACGCACCGCGCCCGCGCCGTAGGCGATCGCCTGATCGAGCAGAGAGAGGCCGTCGCGCAGCGAGCCGTCGGCGCCGCGCGCGAGTTCGGTCAGCGCCTCCGGCTCGAACACGATCTGCTCGGCATCCAGGATACGCCGCATCTGCCCGCTGATCTGCTCGGGCAGGAGCCGCTTCAGGTTGAACTTCAGGCAACGCGACAGCACCGTCACCGGCAGTTTCTGCGGATCGGTCGTCGCGAGCAGGAACTTCACGTGCGGCGGCGGCTCCTCGAGCGTCTTCAACAGCGCGTTGAAGCTGTGGCCGGACAGCATGTGCACTTCGTCGATCAAGTATACTTTGCAACGCCCGCGCGTCGGCGCGTAGATCACGTTGTCGAGCAGCTCGCGCGTATCGTCGACCTTGGTGCGCGAGGCGGCGTCGATCTCGAGCAGGTCGATGAAGCGCCCGGCGTCGATGTCGACGCAGGCGGCGCATTCGCCGCACGGGTTCGAGGACTGGCCCTTTTCGCAGTTCAGCGATTTGGCGAAGATGCGTGCGATCGTCGTCTTGCCCACGCCGCGCGTGCCGGTGAACAGGAAGGCGTGATGCATGCGCCCGGAATCGAGCGCGTTGCTGAGCGCGCGCACCACGTGTTCCTGCCCGACCAGTTCGGAAAACCGCTTCGGCCGCCATTTGCGCGCAAGGACTTGATAAGACATACGTTGGGAGATAGTGCGAGAGCGCGTTCGACAAGCCGCGATTGTCTCAAGTTGAGCCGGCCATACCAAGCGGTTTCGTTCTTGTGCCCGGCGCGCGCCTCCTGTATCCTCGCGCGCCCTGCCGCAAGGTACAATAGCGGCCGGCGCGGAAGCGATGTCCAAGCGGTCGAACATCGCGACAGCGATGCGAGGGCGAGGCCGGAGGCCGAGCGGAAGCCGCTTCAAGGACGAATTCGCGTTGAAGGGTTTTGCGTGCGGAGAGGTGTCCGAGTGGTTGAAGGAGCACGCCTGGAAAGTGTGTAAGCGGCTTATACCCGCTTCGCGGGTTCGAATCCCGCCCTCTCCGCCAGTTCAAAAATCGATGCCGTAACGAGCCGGCATCGTCCGTCTATGGCGGTCCCGTTGGTTCTCTCGCGACGATAGTTTGCAAACCCCGCCAGGGCCGGAAGGCAGCAACGGTAGTGAATGATTCGGGTGCCGGGATGCAGCTGGCGGGACTGCCACCTCCCCCTATAAACCTATGCCGGCGCAAGCCGGCATTCGTTTTATCTTTGCTCTTGCACGCTCTCGGCGCCCACCAAACCTAACGCGGCGGCGGTCCCTCCACCGGCGTATTGTCCGGATGCAGCCACCCGGATTCGCCGCCGGCGTAATGCTCGTTCTTCCAAATCGGCACGCGCCGCTTCACTTCGTCGATGATGTAGCGGCAAGCGTCGAATGCGGCACCGCGGTGCGCGGCGCTGACACCGACCCAGACAGCGAGATCGCCGATCGCGAGCGCACCGACACGGTGTACGCACGACGCCTCCACGATGGCGAAGCGTTCGCGCGCCTCGGCAAGAATGCGCGCACCTTCGGCCTGGGCGAGGGGCGCGTAGGCCTGATAGTCGAGCCGCGTGACCGCGCGGCCTTCGTTGTGATCGCGGACCCAGCCGCCGAAACTCACGCTCGCCCCCGCATGCGCGCTGGCCAGCGCACGTTCCAGCGCGGCAACGTCGATGGCCTCGGCGCTGATCTCGAATCGGCTCAATTCAACCTCCGGACACGGGCGGAATGAAAACGACCTCGTCGCCGTCTCCCAAGACACGGTTCCAGGCGGCGAACTCGCCGTTGACGGCGACACGCAACCTTTCCTTCTGCATGGAAAAGCCGTACCGCTGGCGCAGTTCTTCATAGAATGCCGCGACGTCCGGCGCAGTCGAAGCGACCGATTCCTCCTCGCGTCCGGCCTGGTCGCGCAGCGTCGCGAAGTACAGCACGCGATAGTTCACCCGACCACCCTCCCCGCGCGCACCCTGCGCTTGCCGCCCGATTTTTCCAGCAGACGCAATTCGGCGATGACGATCTCGTGCGACAGCGCCTTGCACATGTCGTAAACGGTCAGCGCGGCGACGCCGGCGCCGGTCAGCGCTTCCATCTCGACGCCGGTCTTGTGGGTAATCGCCACGGTGCAGAGGATTTCGAGATCCGTCTCGCTGATGAAGGCGGCGGCGACGTCGCAGCGCTCGATCGCGAGCGGATGACAGAACGGAATCAGTTCGTGCGTGCGCTTGGCCGCCAACGTGCCGGCGATGATCGCGGTGTCGATCACCGGGCCCTTCCTGGCGCGCATGCCACCTTGGCGCAGCGCGGCGGCGACGGCTTGCGGAAAACGCACCAGGGCGCGCGCGGTGGCTGTGCGCGCGCTCGCGGATTTCGCGCCGACGTCGACCATGCGCGGGCGATTGTCGGCACCTATGTGGGTCAGATCGTTCTTCGATTTCGGCATACGTCTGCGTGAATTCATACCCTCGGCTCATCCGCCGACGGCGAACATCTCGACGTGCTTCTGCTCGCCGCGCGCACGCAATTCGGCGCGCTGCTCGCTGTAACGGTCGCGACGCTGCGTCCAGCGTGCGCCGATCAGCGCGGCCAGTTCCTCGTCGCTGGCGCCGGCCCGCAGCGGAGCGCGCAGATCGTAGCCGAGGCGCGCGAACAAACAGGTGTACAGCTTGCCGTCTGCCGACAGGCGCGCGCGCGAACAATCGCCGCAGAACGGCTGCGACACCGAACTGATGAAACCGACTTCGCCGCCGCCATCGACGAACCGGTAGCGCTCGGCGACTTCGCCGCGATAGTTCGGCCGCAAAGGCTCGAGCGGCCAGCGTTCGCCGATGCGCGCGATCAGGTCGGCGCTCGACACGACGGCATCGCCGCGCCAGTGGTTGACCGTGCCGACGTCCATGTACTCGATGAAGCGCACGATATGGCCGCTGCCGCGGAAGCGCTCGACGAGATCGACCGCCTGCACATCGTTGACGCCGCGCATCACCACGCAATTGAGTTTGATCCGGCCGAAGCCGGCGCGCTCGGCGGCGGCGATGCCGGCCAGCACTTCGGCCACTTCGCCGCGCCCGCCGGAAAGGCGGCGAAACGTCTCCGGGTCGAGCGTGTCGAGCGACACGGTCAGGCGATGCAGACCCGCGTCGCGCAGCGATTGGGCAAACTTCGGCAGCAGCACCCCGTTGGTCGTCATCGCGATGTCTTCGACCCCGGGAATCGCGGCAAGCTGTTCGATCAAATGCGGCAGATCGCGGCGCAGCAGCGGTTCGCCTCCGGTCAGGCGCAGCTTGCGCACGCCGAGCGCGACAAAAGCGCGCGCCAGGCGTCCTATTTCCTCGAAGCGCAGGCGCTGGTCCTTGCTCAGGAATTCATAGTCCTGCGCGTACTGATCTTCCGGCATGCAATACGGACAGCGGAAATTGCAGCGGTCGATCACCGAAATGCGCAGATCGCGCAACGGACGCCCGAGCGTGTCCGCCGGCGCGGCAACGCCCGCCGCGGCCGCAGCCGGTTCAATCGGAATGTTCCCGCCCATCGTGGTACGCCGTACGCTCACGCCTCGATCATGACATCGGGATGCGCCGCTGCCAATGCAAGCCGTTCTCCGCCACGGGCGATGCGATAACCGCGCGCCGCAAGCGCCGTGGCGTCGGCCTCGCTGCCGTAGTGGTAGAGAACGAGGCGCGAACGCAACTCGGCCGGATATTCGCGATCGAGATCGTCGACTCCCGTGTGCGACGGGTTGCCGGCCAGGCCGCAGTCGTGCGCGACCGTTTCACCGTGCGCCGCATATTGCGCGAGCATTTCCGGTATCGGCCGGGTATCGCCCGTCCAGACGAAACTGCCGCGCAGGGCCACCGCGAACGACGTCATCGGCATGTGATGCCGGGTCGGAAACACGTCGAACCAGATGTCCCGATGCCAGAAGCCGCGCGAGCAGGGAACCAGCTGGTAGCCGTCCCAGAAATTGGCGCCGCCTTCGGCAATGACGTCGGGATAGTCGGCGACGCGGCTTTGCAGATGAGTGATCAGCGCAGCATGGGCGTAGAGCCGCACTTGCCCGCGCAGCGCCGGGTCGAAATACGCGCGATAGAACAGCCGTTCCAGCCCGCCGACGTGATCCATGTGCGTATGCGTGATGTAGACCGCGCGCGGCATCGCGCCGTACACCTTTTCATAGGTCGTCAACGTTTCCGGGCCGCAGTCGATCAGCAGCAGCGGCTCGCCGTCGCGCTCGAGCACCGCGCCCGACGACCCCAGCTCCACGGCCTGCGCTGCCCCCACCCCGAGAAACCGCAAGGACAGATTCATCCGTTCGCATCCTTTGCCGACGCTTCGAAAGCGCTTTCGTACGCGGCCATCAGGGGTTGCCAGATTTCGCGATCGAACACCGCTTCGCCGTCGCGCGCCGAGCCGATCTTGATCAACGACCGTTTCAGGCGCGACAAATTGGCCAGCCGCCACGCGCTCTGCGGCGCGCGCAACTCGCCCCGATCGAAATCGATCAGCCAGACCTTGCGCGCGTCGAGCAGCACGTTGTGCGCATTCAAGTCGGCGTGATAGACGCCAGCCGCGTGCAGGCGCGCGACCGCTTCGCCCACGCGCCGCGCCGTCGGTGCATCGATGCCGCTGTGCTGCGCCTGCCAGGTTAATGTGAGCGCATCGGGAATGAAGCGGGTGATCAAATCGGCGCGATAGTGCGCGCCGCGGCGCTGGTAGCGCGCCGCGATCGGTCTCGATACGTCGAAGCCGCGCGCAACGAGACGGTGCAGGAGACGAAACTCGGTGAAGCTGCGCGTATGCTCGGCGCCGTTCCACAAGTAGCGGTCGCCCATGACGCGAGCAACAAGACCGCCGCGACGGTAGTGACGCAGCGCCCAGTCGCCGTGCTGCGTATGCACGAACGCGATGCCGCCGCGTCCGCCCGGCGCGGCGGTGGCGCGATCTTGTTCACGCCAGAATTCGGCATCGAACCAGCGCGGATCGAAATCGCCGCCTTGCGCGAGCGCGCCGGCATCGAACAGAATCGCGCCGTCGGCGGTCTGCTGCTGGCGCACGCCGTTTTCGCCTACGTCCGTCATGATTGCCTGACTCACGCTCCTTTTGTCTCGCCGTACCGCGCATAAGTCTAGCAAGCCTGATGTCCGATATCGCCCCCGCCACGCTCCGCCTGCCGCAATCGCTCTGCCTGCTGCGCACCTCGGCACTGGGCGACGTCACGCACGTGGTGCCGATCGTCCGCACGCTGCAAGCGCAGGCACCCGCAGCGAACCTGACCTGGATCGTGGGCAAGCTCGAGCACAAGCTGGTCGGCGACCTGCCGGGCGTCGAGTTTCTCGTTTTCGACAAAGGCGCAGGCTGGCGCGGTCTGCGCGAATTGCGCGCCAAGCTCGCCGGCCGGCGGTTCGACGCGCTGCTGCACATGCAGGTCGCCCTGCGCGCCAACCTGATCAGTGCTTGCGTGCGTGCGCCGCTGCGCATCGGCTACGACCGCGCACGCTCGAAGGACCTGCACGGCCTCTTCGTCAATCGTCGCATCGCCGCGCGCAACGGCGAGCATGTGCTCGATGCGATGGCGAGCTTTCTGGAGCCGCTCGGCCTCCGGCAAACCCAAGTGCGCTGGGACATCCCGATCCCGGATTCTGCCGAGGAATTCGCCGAACGCCATCTCCCCGGCGCCGCGCGCACCCTGCTGGTCAGCCCCTGTTCGAGCCA
>CBJLOV010000227.1:0-6208 GCA_966424745.1 uncultured bacterium | reverse complement strand
GCACGAGCTTCTCGGCCTCGATCAGCACCTCGTCGACCGGCCGCGAGACGAGGTCACCGCGCATCGACGGGATGATGCAGAACGTGCAGCGGTGGTTGCAGCCTTCGGAAATCTTCAGGTAGGCGTAGTGCTTGGGCGTGAGTTTGATGCCCACGGAAACGTCCTCGTCGGCAGCATGCCGACGAGACTGCTTATCTTTCTCCAACGACGGAATCAGATCCAAATGCGGATCGTGCTTCGGCGGCAGCTGCGCGTGCACGGCGTTCATCACGCTCGCATAGTCCTGCGGGCCGGTGATCGCGAGCACGTCGGGATGCGCCTCGCGGATCACCTCGGCGCGCTTGCCGAGGCAGCCGGTCACGATGACCTTGCCGTTCTCCTCCAAGGCCTCGCCGATCGCATCCAGCGACTCCTGGACCGCCGCATCGATGAAGCCGCAGGTATTGACCACGACGACGTCGGCCGCGTCGTAACTGGGCACGATTTCGTAACCTTCCACGCGCAATTGGGTCAGGATGCGCTCGGAATCGACCAGGGCCTTGGGGCAGCCGAGGCTGACGAAACCGACTTTTTGCGAACTCGAAGACATGAACTTGATCACATTTTGAAACCGGGGAATTATACTTGAGACGACATTCGGCCTTGGACGATTCTCCGTTCCCCCAGGCGAATCGCGGTCGGATCGGGACACCAGGGGCCCTTCCGGGCCGGTCGCACAAGGAGCCCCCTGCCTCCGTTTGGGATGATGGCGAATGGATTCAATCCGGGCACGGCACTGCGGCCTGATCGCCGCGTTGCGTTTCGCGCTTGCCGCGTCGGGCAAGGCGCGGCTCTCGATTTTCCTCGCGGCGGCCCTCTTCGCGGCGAGCACCGACGGCTTTTGCGCCGGTCCGCTCCCGCGCGCCCAGGCGATCGTCACCGCCAACCAGATCGCCGCGGCGGCCGAAAGGACGCTGCGCGTCCTCCCGCGCGTCGCCTTCCAGATCGCCGGCCTGCGCGGACGCATCGAAGCCGAGTACCGCCTCGCCCTGCTGTATTCCGCGATGTCCGCGGACGATCTTGCCGACCGCTACTGGCAGGCCATGAGCGACGACGCACGCGCCGCAGCCGACTCCCGGGCGCGCGGCACTTCGCTGATTGCGCGCATCGAGACCATCCTGGGCAGCGGCGACTACGTGCGCGGGCAGCGCATCAACGACGAACTCATGCGGCTCGCCGAATCCACGCGCGACGACGGCCTTACCGCCGCCGCCGAGGAATACCAGGGCGTGCTCGATCGCCGCCGCGGTCACGTCGACACCGCGCTGGAGCACCAGACGCGAGCGCTGGCGCTGCGGCGCAAGACCGGCAATGCCGCCGGGGAAGCGGCCGCGCTGACCAATCTCGGCACGATCGCGCGCGACAAGGGCGACTTCGCCCAATGCCTCGACTACTTCCTGCAGGCGCTCGCGATCCGCGAACGCATCGACGTCCGCCTCGACGTCGCCTATCGCAACATCGCCCTGCTCTACCGCGAACTCGACGATGTGCAGACGACGCAGAGCTATTTCGACAAGGCGGTGCGCGCGGCGACCCGTTATGCGCAGCCGGGGTTCTATGCCTCGGTGCAGGGCGCCTACGCCGGCTTTCTCAACGACCACGGCGAATTCGAAAAAGCGCTCGCCGCGGCGGGCGAGGCTCTGGCGATCAGCGAAGTGCTCGGCAACCATCCGTCGGTGGGCTTCGAGCACCTGGAAGTCGGCCGCGCCCTGCTCGGCCTGCGCCGGCCCGACGAGGCCGCGCCGCATTTCAACGAAGCGCTCGCGCTCGGCCACGAGATCGACCAGCGCGAGCTGATCGCCCGCAGCGAGCTCGCACTGGCGGAAATCGCCCTCGCCCACGGCGATCTCGCCGGCACTCACCGTCTGCTCGAGGAGGTGTCGCCGCGCCTCAACGCGGCGGGCCTGCGGCCCTATCTCGCCCAGGCCTATTTCCTGCGCGACCGTCTGGCCGAAGCCGAGAACGACCCCGCGACCGCGCACGAATACACGCATCGTCATGCGGGGCTGCGCGAGGAACTGCTCGGCGTGCGCTCCTCGCGCCTGCTCGCGGCGATCGAGATACGCAAAGTGCGCGAACAGAGCCAGCAGCAGCTGGAACTCGCCACGCGCACCAACGAGCTGCAGGCCGAACGCATCGAGCGCAGCCGCTGGGAACGCTACTACGGCCTCATCGCCATCCTCGCGCTGTTTTCGACCCTGGCGGTCTTCGCCGCGCTGCTGATCCGGCTGCGGCGCCTCAATCGCGAGCTGGCCGCGCGCAACGAACAGTTCGACCATCAGCACGCGGCCCTGAGCGCGGCCAACCGCAAACTCGAGCAGCAGGCAAGCTCGCTCTACAAGGCGACGATCACCGACGCCCTGACCGGCGCAAACAGCCGCTCGCACACGCTCAGCGAACTCGCCGCACTGCTGGCGGACTGCAAGAAGAAACAGCGCGACCTGACCTTGCTGTTGATCGACTTCGACCACTTCAAGCTCGTCAACGACCGCTACGGCCACCTCGCCGGCGACCGTCTGCTGGTCAAGGCGGCGCGCGTCATCCGCGCCGAACTCACCGAGGAGTGCCTGTTCGGCCGTTTCGGCGGCGAAGAATTCATTCTCGCCTTCCCCGACCGGGACGAAAGCGCCAGCGCACAGTTCGCCGAACGCGTACGCCGCACGGTGGCGGCGCGCATGGCCGGCACCGACCCGCCGACGACGATCAGCATCGGCGTGGCCGTGCTGCGCAGGATGCCCGCCATCCACGCGCTCGATCAATTCATCGACGCCGCCGATCGCGCGCTCTACGCGGCCAAACAGGCCGGGCGCAATCAGGTGCGCGGGCTGTAGAACCCGATCGCTTGCAGCCATCCCGCAAGATGCCGTGTCTCCCGGCGAGGAGTCGCCGCGGGCAAATCGCGGAGCCGCAGACAATGCCTCTGCGAGAGATGGCGGAACATGCGCCCTGCATGCATCGCCGCGCACATCTGCGACGCAGCTTCCGCCCGCCTCGCCGCTCGCTGCGCACCGCGAACCATATGGACATCGGGCCGACGGCGGCCGAGGATAGTCGATAATCGGCGCCGGCCATTCGAGGACATCATCGTGGGCGAATTCATCCAACTCGGCACGACGCGCACGCAATGCATCGGCGCCTACCTCGCCGAGCCGGCGGGCGTGGCGCGCGGCGGCCTCGTCGTCGCGCAGGAAATCTTCGGCGTCAACGCGCATATCCGCAGCGTGACCGACCGTTTCGCCGAACAGGGCTACGTCGCCATCGCACCGGCTTTTTTCGATCATGTCGAACATCGCGTCGAACTCGACTACGGCCCGGCGGGCGGGGTGCGTGCGCGCGAACTCGTCGCGCAGACGCCGTTCGACCGCGTGATCGAGGACGTCGCCAGCGCCGCGCAATCGATCGCGTCGAGCGGCAGGATCGGCGTGGTCGGCTACTGCTGGGGCGGCACCGCGGCAATGCTGTCGGCGATGCGCCTCGGCCTGCCCGCGGTCAGCTACTACGGTGCGCGCAACGTCCATTTCCTGCACGAACCGCTGCGTGCGGCGGCGATCTTCCATTTCGGCGAGCGCGACAAATCGATTCCGCCCGAGGCGGTGGCGCGGCATCGCGCCGAACTGCGTTTCGCCGACGAGGTGCCGCCGGCGCAGCGCGAGCTGGAAATTTACACGTATCCCGCAGACCATGCTTTCAATCGCGACGCGACCGCGTCGAGCTACGAGGCGGACAGCGCGAAGCTCGCGCTCGAACGCACGCTCGCCTTCTTCTCCCGCCATCTGGGCGACGAACGATGACGCGGACGTCCTTCGAACTGCACCCGCAACTGCTCGCGGACACCCATGTCCTGGGCGACCTCGAACTCGCGCGCGTGCTGCTGATGGACGATGCCCGCTACGCCTGGCTCATCCTCGTGCCGCGACGCGCCGGCATGCGCGACTGGATCGACCTCGCGCACGCGGAACAGCATCGCCTGCTCGACGAGATCACGCTGTGCTCGCAGGCGCTGCGCACGGTGGCGCGGCCGGACAAGCTCAACGTCGCCGCCCTCGGCAATGTCGTTCCGCAGTTGCACGTGCACCTCGTGGCCCGCCATGCCGGCGACGCCGCGTGGCCGAAGCCGGTCTGGGGCGTAGGCGAACGCCTGCCGTATACCGCCGCGGCACTCGCCGCGCGCAGAGAGGCGTTGCTCGCACAGATCGGCGGCTCCCTGCTGCGATGAGCCGCGTCGATATCGAATGGCTCGGCGACCATGCCTTGCTGCTGCGTCTCGGCACGGACATCGACGTCGAACTGAATGCGCGCACGCACGCCCTGGCCGATGTCCTGCGCGAGGCGGATCTGCCCGGCATCGTCGACATCGTGCCTGCCTATGCCAGCGTCGCCGTGCACTACGACCCGCTGGCCTGGAGCGAACCGGAATCCGCCGCAGCGCCCGGCGAATGTCTCGCACGGAGACTGCAAGCACTGGCTCCGGCAGCCGCGGCACGCCGCGCCGGCAAGCAAACCAACGCGGCGGACGGCGTCGTCGATATTCCGGTCTGCTACGGCGGCGAGCACGGCCCCGACCTCGGCGACGTCGCGCATCTGGTCCGGCTCGCGGAAGCGGAGGTGATCACGCGCCATACGCGCGGCGACTACCGCGTCGCCATGCTCGGCTTCGCACCGGGCTTTCCCTATCTGCTCGGCCTCGACCCGGCTTTGCACGCGCCGCGCCGCGCGAATCCGCGCACGCGCGTGCCGGCAGGCGCGGTCGCGATCGGCGGTGCGCAGACCGGCATCTACCCGCGCGAGCTCCCGGGCGGCTGGCAGATCATCGGGCGCACGCCGCTGACCTTGTTCGACGCCGGACGCGATCCGCCCGCTCTGCTCGCCCCGGGCCTGCGCGTGCGTTTCCGCGCGATCGACGCCGGCGAATTTGCGCGGATCCGGACACATGGCTGACCCGTATCCGCTTTCCTGCATCGGGGCGCGCTTTTCGCGCGCCCAGCGCGCAAGAACACTCGTTCGCTGCGCGCCCTGCTTTTCCGTGCCGATGGGGATGAGAGCCGGGCGCGATGCGCGCTTCTGCGCGAGGCCGTTGCAAAGATGAACATCCGCGTTCTTTCACCCGGATTATTGACCAGCGTGCAGGACACGGGCCGCCCCGGTTCCGGCGCGATCGGCGTCGGCAGCGCGGGGGCGATGGATACGGTGTCGCTGCGGTTGGCAAATCTGCTCGTCGGCAACGCGCAGGCCGATGCGGCGCTCGAAATCACCCTGCGCGGCCCGCGGCTGCGTTTCGAGGCGGAGGCGCTCATCGCGATCGCCGGTGCGGACATCGAGGCGCGCTGCGGCGGGGAGATCGTGCCGCTGTGGCGCCCGGTCGCGCTGCGCGCAGGCAGCGAACTGAACCTCGGCGGCATGCGCCGCGGCACGCGCGCATATCTGGCCGTCGCCGGCGGCATCGATCTGCCTTTCGTGCTCGACAGCCGCAGCGCCGACCTCAATGCCGGCCTCGGGCCGATCCCGCGCGCGCTCGCCGCGGACGACGTCTTGCGCGTCGGCTCGCCTCGAGAAAACGGCGGAGCCAGGGAAATCGCTGCGGCGCTGGTCCGGGCGGACGATGCCGAAAGCCGAAACCCGGTCGCGCCCAGCTGGTCGCTCGACCCGGCTCCGTGGTTCGACGCGGGTACGGCCAAACCGATCCGGGCGATGGTGGGCGCTCATTTCGAGCGCCTCGATGCCGATTCGCAGCGCGCGCTGTTCGGCGCCGAGTTTCGCATCGGCATCGACTCGAACCGAGTCGGCTGCCGTCTCGAAGGCGCTGCGCTGAATCTCGCGGCACCGATCGAACTCGTTTCCGAAGGCACCGTCGCCGGTACCGTGCAGCTGCCGCCCGGCGGCGTTCCGATCGCGCTGACCGCCGAAGCGCCGCCGACCGGCGGTTACCCGCGCATCGCCCAAGTGATCGCGATCGACCTGCCGCACCTCGCCCAGCGCAAGCCCGGCGACCGCGTGCGTTTCGCCCGGACCGACCTCGCCGACGCGCAAATGCGTTATCTTGAACGCGAACGCGCACTTGCGCGCCTCGCTGAACACGTGCGTTGGCGTTTGCGGCAAGGTTGGTAACGCATTTTTGCCACGGATTACGCGGATAACACGGATAGGAGCAGAGAGAAGTTGAAGATGCCTT
>CBJLOV010000226.1:0-6226 GCA_966424745.1 uncultured bacterium | reverse complement strand
TTCGCGCTGTTTGCCCAGGCGGGTGTGCTTGCGGCTCCCGCAGCGCCGCCGCCGACCAAGGCCGAAGTGGCGCCCGCGCCGCCGCGCCATGAAGGCGAGGGGCCGTATACACAACTGATCCTGCGCGGCGTGACCGTGATCAACGGCACCGGCAGCCCGGCGTTCGGGCCCGCCGACGTCGTGATCGAAGGCAACCGCATCGTCAAGGTGCAATCGGTCGGCAATCCCGGCGCGCCGATCGATGCGGACAAGCGCCCCAAGCTCGCCGCGGGCGGCCGCGAGATCGATCTGGCCGGCCATTACGTGATGCCCGGCATCATCGACATGCACGGCCATATCGGCGGTGCCGAGCAAGGCACGCCGGCCGAATACGTCTACAAGCTCTGGCTCGGCCACGGCATCACCACGGTGCGCGAGCCGGGCTGCCTCAACGGCGTCGACTGGTGCGTGAGCGAAGCACGGCGCAGCGCCGCGAATGCGATCGCCGCGCCGCGCATCTTTCCCTACGCCGCGTTCGGGTTCCAGGAACGCGAACCGATGACGCGGCCCGAGCAGGCGCGCCAGTGGGTGCGCGAGATGAAGGCCAAGGGCATCGTCGGCATGAAGTGTTTCGGTTACCGCCCGGACGTGCTCGAGGCTGCCTTCGCGGAACTCAAGAAACAGGGCATGCGCAGCGCCTGCCACCATTCGCAGACCGACGTGGCGCGCATGAACGTGCTGACCACGGCGCGCTGGGGCCTTACCTCGATGGAGCACTGGTACGGCCTGCCCGAAGCGCTGTTCGACGACCGCACCGTGCAGAACTATCCGCCCGCGTACAACTACAACAACGAGGCCGACCGTTTCGGTCAGGCGGGACGTCTGTGGGCGCAGGCCGCGCAGAAGGGCAGCGACAAATACGAGGCGGTGATCGGCGAGCTGCTCAAGCTCGACTTCACGATCGATCCCACGTTCACGATCTACAACGCCGCGCGCGATCTGATGCGCGCGCGCCGGGCCGACTGGCACGAAGAGTATACTTTGCCGCAGCTCTGGGATTTCTACACGCCGAACCGCGACCACCACGGCAGCTTCTTCTTCGACTGGGGCAGCGAGGACGAGGTCGCCTGGCGCGGCAACTACGCGCGCTGGATGGCCTTCGTCAACGACTACAAGAACCGCGGCGGCAGAGTCACGGTCGGTTCGGACTCGGGGTTCATCTACCAGCTCTACGGCTTCGGTACGATCCAGGAACTCGAACTGTTGCGCGAAGCCGGCTTCCACCCGCTCGAGGTGATCCGCTCGGCGACGCTGTACGGCGCGCAGGCGCTCGGCGAGGAGCAGCGGCTCGGTTCGGTCGAGGCAGGGAAGTTCGCCGACCTCGTCGTGCTTGCCGAGAATCCGCTGGCCAACCTCAAAGTGCTCTACGGCACCGGCCACATCCGCCTCGGCGACGACGGCAAAGTGCACCGCGTCGGCGGCGTCGAATACACGATCAAGGACGGCATCGTGTTCGATGCCGCGCAGCTGCGCGCCGATGTGCGCAAGATGGTCGCCGACGAAAAAGCCAAACGCCATATCGACCGGCTGTTGCAGCCGTAGCCCGCCGGCGCGAGCGGGAACTCGTTGCCGGTTGGCCGCGTATCGCCCTTCGGCCGGCGAAGGGCGATACGCGTTCGCGGCCGGCGACCTGAACTCAGCCTGCGTACTTCTTGCCGTTCTGCGCGGTGCGGTGGCCGCTGCCGCCGGCCTTCTTGACGGTCGGCTTCTTGGTCTTGCTGGATGCGGTCTGATGACGCTTCGGTGCGGCCGTGCTCTTCTTTGCCGGATGATTCTTCGCGGCGGCCGTGGTGTGATGCGTGCCGGACGCGGGGTGATGCGCGGTGGAAGCCGTGCGATGCTTGGCGGAGGCGGAGTGGGCGGTATGCGTTTCCGCGCCGTGCGCCAGGGTGACGCAAGCAAGCGCGGTGAACACGGTGGCGATGAACTTCATTGTCGTTGCTTTCCTCATGGTTATCGATGAATCGGTCTTGCCGTTCTAAGCGCACGGCGTGCCGGCGCGGGACAGGGCCGCGCCATTGTGGGTGCGGCGGCACCCGTGTCAACTTTCGCAGGCCCTGGCCAGGGTCTCAATTTGAGTGGGCCCGTTCGTCCTGAGATATCGAAGGACGAGCGCATGCCGCGATGGCCGTTCGTGGTTCGATACGCGAAGCGTATCCCGTGCCGAGCGCCGAGCCTGTCGAAGCATCGGAACATCACCGCGGGCGGAAAGGGGGAAGTTCCACACCGCGGCATGCCCCGGCCCTGGCCACAAAGGCCGAGTAGGGCCTGCGCCCGGCGCCGTGCATTATCATGCCTCGCCCGACACGATATCCCGGACGGAAGACCCTACGCATGACGCCCGCCTTCTTCGTTGCCATCCCGGCGCGCTACGCGTCCACGCGCTTGCCCGGCAAGCCGCTGCTGCCGCTCGCCGGCGAGCCGATGATCCGCCACGTCGTGCGCCGCGCGCAGACCGCCGGCGCGGCGCAGGTCGTCGTCGCCACGGACGACGAGCGCATCGCCGCCGCGCTCGACGGCACCGGCGCGACGATCGCGATGACGCGCGCCGATCACGTTTCCGGCAGCGATCGTCTCGCCGAATGCGCAGAGCAACTGGGCTGGGCGGACGACGCCATCGTGGTGAACTTGCAGGGCGACGAACCGCTCGCGCCGGCGAGCGGCATCCGCGCGGTCGCCGTCGCGCTTGCACAGAACGACGTGCCGATGGCGACGCTGGCCACACCGATTGCCGACGCGGCCGAACTGTTCAATCCGAACTGCGTCAAGGTCGTGCGCGCGCGCGACGAGTCGGCGCTGTATTTCAGCCGCGCGCCGTTGCCGTGGGCGCGCGATGCGTTCGCGAAAGCGGCGATCGGGGATCGATCCGGAGAAGTGCCGCTTCCGCAGGGCATCGAGTTTCTGCGCCATATCGGCATCTACGCCTATCGCGCGGGATTCCTGCGCCGCTTCGCGGCGCTCGCGCCGACCATGCTGGAGCGCACCGAATCGCTCGAACAACTGCGCGCGCTGGAGCACGGCCATCGCATCGCGGTGCGCCTCGCGCCGGAGCCGTTCCCGCCCGGAGTCGACACGGCCGAGGATCTCGCCCATGCGGAGCGTCTCCTGGCTCAATGAAAATCCCGGCTGCGGCTGTCGAGCGCGCCCAGCAGCGGACTCAAGTCCTGCAGGCGCTCGGCGATCAGGTGCTGCACGCCGTCGACCGATTCGAGCATGCCGTCGACGAGCATCAGCCTCGATTCGAGAAACGCGCGGCGCTGGCGTTCGGCGAGGTCGAGACGGACGATGACGTTGACCTGGCCGTCCTCGTCTTCGAGCGTGACGAAGGTAAGGCCGCTCGCGGTCTGCGGTCGCTGGCGGCCGATCACGAGCCCGGCCGTACGCACCGGCCGGGTTCCCTTGATCTTGCGCAGCCTGCTCGAACGATAGCAGCGCTGCGCATCGAGCTGACGGCGCACCAGCGCAATCGGATGCGGCCCAAGGCTCAGGCCCGTGCTCGCGTAGTCGGCGAGCACGGTTTCTCCCGCAGTCGGCGGCATGAATACGGCCCGCATTTCGTCCGGACTGTCGCGGCCGAACAGCGGCAGGCTTGCCTCGACACCGGCGATGGCCCAGCGCGCGCGATGGCGATGACCGGCAATGCCGCGCAGCGCGCCTGCCTGCGCAAGAAGACCCTGGGTGCGCTGGTCGAGCTGAGCCCGCGCGCACAGATCGACCACCGAGGTGAACGCCTTCTGCGCGCGCGCCGTTTCGATGCGTCGCGCGGCTTCTTCGCCGAAGCCGCGGATCTCGCGCAGTCCCAGGCGCAGCGCGGGCTGCTCGTTCGCCGCTGTCGCACGTCGGCCATGGGCATCTTCGAGCGAGGAGTCCCAATCGCTGTAACGCACGTCGACAGGAAATACCTCCGTGCCGTGGCGGCGCAGATCCTGCACGATCTGGCTTGCCGAATAGAAACCCATCGGCTGTGAATTGAGCAGGGCGCAGGCGAAAGCGGCGGGTTCGTGGCATTTGAGCCAACATGAATCGTAGGCGATCTTGGCGAAGCTGGTCGCGTGCGATTCGGGGAAGCCGTAGTCGCCGAAACCTTTCATTTGCTCGAAGATGCGCTTGGCGAAATCGGCTGAATAGCCTTTTTTCGCCATGCCGGTCAGCAGGTCTTCGCGCAAATGTTCGAGGCCGCCTCGCCGTTTCCATGCGGCCATCGAGCGCCGCAGTTCGTCCGCTTGGCCTTGAGTGAAGTCGGCAGCGACGACGGCAATCTGCATGACTTGTTCCTGGAACAGCGGTACGCCGAGCGTGCGTTTGAGCACGCCTTCGATCTCGGGCGAGGGATAGCTGATCGCCTCTTTACCTTGCCGCCGGCGCAAATATGGATGCACCATGTCGCCCTGAATCGGTCCCGGCCGCACGATCGCGACTTCGATGACCAGGTCGTAGAATTCCTCAGGCTTCAGACGGGGCAGCATCGCCATCTGCGCGCGCGATTCGATCTGGAACGCGCCGACTGTGTCGGCTTTCTGGATCATCGCGTAGGTCTTCTTGTCTTCCTTGGGAATCTTCGCCATCGTCAGATCGCGGCCGCGGTGCGCACGCAGGAGATCGAGACACTTGCGGATGCAGGTCAGCATACCGAGCGCGAGGCAATCGACCTTGAGCAGGCCCATCGCACTCAGATCGTCCTTGTCCCATTGGATGATCGTGCGCTCGGGCATCGCCGCGTTCTCGACCGGCACGAGCGTGGAAAGCGGGGCATCGCAGATGACGAAGCCGCCGACGTGCTGCGAGAGATGGCGCGGAAAACCGCGCAGTTCGCGCGCGAGCGCAATCGCACGGCGTACCGCCGGCGCAGCGGGATCGAAGCCGGCTTCGGCCAGGTGGGCGGCGAGGGCGTCGCTGTCGTCGTGCACCGAGACCGAACGGCTGAGCTGATCGACCTGATCGGCGGAAAAGCCCAGTGCCTTGGCGACGTCGCGCAAAGCGCTCTTGGTCCGGTAGCTGATCACCGTCGCGGCAAGCGCAGCGCGTTCGCGGCCGTACTTGGCGTAGACGTACTGGATGACTTCCTCGCGCCGCTCGTGTTCGAAGTCGACGTCGATGTCGGGCGGCTCGTTGCGTTCGCGCGAAAGGAAGCGGCCGAAGACCAGGGTCGAGCGTAAGGGGTCGACCTCGGTGATACCGAGACAGAAACACACGGCCGAGTTCGCCGCCGAACCGCGGCCCTGGCACAGGATGTCTTTGCCGCGCGCGAAGCTCACGATGTCGTGGACGGTGAGAAAAAAGGCCTCGTATTGAAGTTCGGTGATCAGTGCGATTTCGGTTTCGATCTGCGAGCGGACCGTTGCGGTTTCGCCTTCGGGCCAGCGCCAGCGGACACCTTGTTCGACCAGATGCCGCAGCCAAGTCGTTGGTGTATGGCCTTGCGGTACGATCTCGGCGGGATACTCGTAATCCAAATCGCGCTTCAGATCGAACGTGCAGCGCGCCGCGATGCGCAGCGTCTCTTCGATCAGGGCCTTCGGGTAAAGTCCGGCAAGCGTTTCGCGCGACCGCAGATGACGCTCGCCGTTCGGAAACAGATGGCCGCTGCCGGCGCGCAGGGTGGTGCGATGGCGGATCGCGGTGATCGTGTCCTGCAGCGCGCGGCGACGGCGAACGTGCATGTGCACGTCGTTCGCGGCGACGGCAGGCAGTTCATGCCGCGCGGCAAAGCCGAGCAGTTGGCGCAGGCGCTTGGCGTCGTCCGGGCCGCGATGCAGTTCGGCCGCGAGCCATGCGTTTTGTGGAAAATGCCGCTTTATCCACTTTGCATCATCAGGCGATGGGGCCTCGCCGGGAATCCACAGGGCGAGCAGGCCTCGCGTATGTGCGGCCACATCCTCCCTGCGCAATTCATACGTTCCCTTCTTTGCATCGCGTCGTCCATCGGTGATCAAGGCACAAAGAGATTGGTAAGCGGTGAGATCGGGTGCAAGCAGCACGAGTTTCAGCCCGTCATCGAGGCAGATTTCGCTGCCGACGATCAGCGCGACGCCGGTTTCTTTCGAGGCTTCCCAGGCGCGCACGATGCCGGCGAGACTGCATTCGTCGGTGATCGCCAGCGCACGGTAGCCGAGTTTCTTCGCACGCTCGAACAATTCGAGTGCGGTCGACGCGCCGCGCTGGAACGAAAAGTTCGACAGGCAGTGCA
>CBJLOV010000225.1:0-6244 GCA_966424745.1 uncultured bacterium | reverse complement strand
CGTCCACCAGTTCGCCAGCATCCCCTGCGCGTCGAACTGGCTGCCCTGATCGTCGAAGCTGTGGCTGATTTCATGGCCGATCACCGCACCGATCGCGCCGAAGTTCGCCGCGGCGTCCGCCTGCGGATCGAAGAACGGGGGATGTAGGATCGCCGCGGGGAAATTCAGCGCGTTCGCCAGCGGCAGGTTCACGGCGTTGATCGTCTGCGGCGTCATCACCCACTCGCCGCGATCGGGCGCCTTGCCGAGCTTGGCGACGGCGTGTTTGTAAGCGAACTCCTGCGCGCGCTGCTCGTTGCCGTACGCGTCGCCGCGCACGATCTTGAGCGCGGAATAGTCCTGCCACTTGTCCGGATAGCCCACGCCGACTTTGAGCGTGGCAAGTTTGGCGAGCGCCTTTTCCCGGGTCTGCGGCGTCATCCAGGCGAGCTTTTCGATGCGTGCGCGGTAGGCCTTGATCAGGTCCTGCACCATCGCTTCGATCTTCGCCTTGGACTCCGCCGGGAAATATTTCTCGACGTAGAGGCGTCCGACGACTTCGCCGACCGCGCCGTTGGTCGCCGCGACCGCGCGCTTCCAGCGCTCGCGATTCTGCGGCGTACCGTTCAGCGCGGTGCCGTAGAACGCGAAATTCTCGTCGACGAACGCCTTCGGCAACAGCTCGGAATTGCGGTCGATCAGGCGCACGGCGAGATAGTCTTTCCAGACGTCGACCGGCTCGCTGCCGACCAGCGCAGATATGCCCGTGATCGCACTCGGCTGCCAGACGATGAACCGCGCCGGCTCGGTCAGCCCGGCCGCCTTGAAGTAGGCATCCCAGTCCAGGCCGGGCGCTTTGCGCGCGAATTCGCCGCGCTGCCACGGATTGTTCGCTTTGTGCACGTCCTCGGAATCCACGCGCGGCCAGTGCGTCTTGGCGATCTTCATTTCCAGCGCGAAGACGCGTTCGGCCTTGGCATCGCCGTCGGCGATACCGGCCAGTTTCAGCAGCGCGGCGATATGCGCGCGATATTTGCTCCGCAGCTCCGCCATCTTCGGCGAGTCGGAGACGTAATAGTCGCGATCCGGCATGCCGAGCCCGCCCTGCAGCAGGTAGGGCACGTTGCGGCCCGGGTCGTCGAGCGCCTGGGTGACCCAGAGGCCGAAGACATTGTCCGTGTAGAGATTGGTCGCGTTGAGCACGTCGACGTCGGCGCGCAGGGTCGTGCCCAGATAGGCGCTGAGCGATGCCTTGTCCTTGATTGCGGCAATGCGATCGAGAGCGGGCTTGAGCGGTGCCGGCCCCTTGGCCTCGATTCCGGCCTCGTCCATATAGCTCGCGTAGAAATCACCGACCTTCTGCGCATCGGAGCCTTCCGCGGCCTTCGCCGCGGCCGCCGTTTCAATCAACTCGCGTACGCGCTGGTTGTTGAGTTCCGACAATATCCCCCAGGAACCCCAGTTCGATCGGTCCGCCGGAATTTCATTCGTCTTGATCCAGGCGCCGTTTGCGTAGTCGAAGAAATCGTCGCCCGGTCTGACCGTGTGATCGATGCCGGCGAGATCGATGCCGTGGACGACGGCGGGCTCTTTCGCCCAAGGCGACGCGCCGACGAAAGTCGCTGCAGCGGCGGCAACCGCCGCGAATAGGGCAGAACGACGAATACGCATGAATTGACCCTCAGAAATGAGCGAAGGATTTTACCCGCGTCGACAGATTCGACATGGCCGAAAAGTCATCCGCGAACTTCGGTGCAGGCGATGTCCCCAAACTCCGTCGAGACCGCGGAAGACGGCATTCGCTACCAATGCACCCCGCGCATGATCGCGGCGAAAGCGACCTGCTCGCTCGTCGGCTGCTGCTCGACCGCCCTGCCCTTCATGCCCTGCGCCGCCGCCGAATCGGGAAACATGCGGAACGCGGTGTTCATGATCACCTCGTACAGGCGCGGTGCGACGGCGTAGAGCAGCTGCGCGAAGATGCCCGTGCGCGTGGCGATGCGCACGGGGCGCTCGATGATCGCTTCGGCGATCAGGTCTGCGGCTTCATCCGGGGTCAGGGTCGGCACCGATTCGTACATCTTGGTCGGCGCGATCATCGGCGTCTTCACCAGGGGCATGTTGATCGTGGTGAAGTTGATGCCGTTGTCGGAATATTCCGCCTGCGCGCAGCGCGAGAACGCGTCGAGCGCGGCCTTCGAGGCGACGTAGGCCGAGAAGCGCGGTGCGTTGGTCAGCACGCCGATCGAGGAAATGTTGATCACGTGTCCGCGATGGCGCGCGGCCATGCCGGGCAGGAAGCCCATGATCAGGCGCAGCGAGCCGAAATAGTTGAGCTGCATCGTGCGCTCGAAGTCGTGGAAGCGGTCGTAGCTCGAGGCGATCGCGCGCCGGATCGAACGGCCGGCATTGTTGACCAGGATGTCGATGCCGCCGTGCTCGGCAACGATCTTCGCGACCAGTTCGTCCGCGGACTTCAGGTCTGCAAGATCGGCGACGTACGTATGGCATTCGCCGCCGGCGTCGGCGATCTCCTTCTTCGCCGCCGCCAGTTCCTCCGCGCCGCGCGCGCAGATCAGCACCTTGGCGCCGGCGCCGGCGATCTTGAGCGCCGCCGCCTTGCCGATGCCGGAAGAACCGCCCGTGATCAGCACGGTGCGTCCCTTGACCTTGCCGCTCAGCGAGTGATCGACGAACAGGTCGGGATCGAGATGGCGCTCCCAATAATCCCATAAGCGCCACGCGTAGCTTTCGAGCTTCGGCAGCTTGATCTTCGAGCCGCGCAGCGCGCGTTCGGTCTCGCGCGAGTCGAAACGCGTCGGGTAGTTGATCAGCTTGAGCGCCGCGGCCGGAATGCCGAGATCGCGCAGCACCACGTTGACGAAACGCTTCACCGGCGGCAGGTTGGCCAGGCCCTGCTTCACCACCGCCGGAACGAAGGCGAACATGCGCGCGTCGAGCCGCATCGACATCTGCGGCGCGTGCCCGGCGTGGGCGAAGATGTTGAGCACCTGGCCGATGCGCAGCGGCGCCGGGTCGGTCAGATGGAAGCAGCCGCCGTCGAGACCCGGCTTGTGCGCGATATGGTCCATCGCGGCGACGACGTAGTCGACCGGCACCATGTTGACCCGCCCGCCCTCGATGCCGAGCACGGGCATCCAGGCCGGCAGGGTTTGGCGCAGCTTCTTCAGCGCGCGGAAGAAGTAGTACGGCCCGTCGATCTTGTCGATTTCGCCGTTCTGCGAATGGCCGAGCACGACGGCGGGACGATAGATGCGGAACGGCCGCGCGCACTCCTTGCGTACGATCGCTTCGGATTCGTGCTTGGTCTTGAAGTACGGGTTGTCGCCGATGTCCTCGGCTTCGTCGAACATGTCTTCGCGGAACACGCCCGGATACAGGCCGGCGACGGCGATCGAGCTGGCGTGGTGGAAGCAGCCGGCCTTGATCTCCCCGGCGAACTGCACCGCGTGGCGCGTGCCGTCGACGTTGGCGCGATGCTGGCTTTCGGCGTCCGCGGTCAGATCGTAGATCGCGGCCAGATGGAAGAAGTGCTTGACCTTGCCCGCCAGCGCCTTGCGCTGCGCCGGCGCGATGCCGAGCTGCGCCCTGCCGACGTCGCCCTGCACCGCGACCAGGCGCTTGCCGTCGTCGCCGAGGCGTTCGCGCAACGATTCGAATTTTTCCAGCGAACCTTTGCGCACCAGGCAGTAAATGGTCCCTTTGCGCGCATACAGTTTTTCCACGAGATTGCGACCGATGAATCCCGTCGCTCCGGTCACGAAATATGTCATGTGCCACCCCGTCGTTGGTCCCGTCGCGAGTATTGCAACGCCGCGCATGGAATGCTTGCTGCGTTGCATCGCGAGGTGCTTCGGCGCGGCATTCGCGTTGACCGGGCGGCGAACGGGTGCGTAGAATTCCGCGACGCACCGCGGGGAAACTTATGAGCGATCTGAAAGCGAAATTCGACAAGGCAAGCGAGGACGTCAAGCTGCTCAAGGAACGTCCGGACAACGATACCCTGCTCAAGCTCTACGCGCTCTACAAGCAGGGTTCCGAAGGCGATGTCTCGGGCCCGAAGCCCGGCTTTTTCGATTTCGTCGGCACCGCCAAGTACGAGGCCTGGGCCAAGCTCAAGGGCACCAAGGTCGAGGACGCCCAGCAGAAGTACGTCGACCTCGTGAAGAAGCTCGGCGGCTGAACCTGCCCTCAAAGCCACGGCGCTCGGCATTTCGCGCACGTGCGCAGCTCGGAATGCCCATGTATTCCGCACATACACTCCGGCTCCTGAGTCCCGCGCGCGCGCGAAATGCCTTCGCCCGCTGCGATTTGGGAAGAGGTTGCCTCTGATGGCGCGGCAGACGAAGGAGCGCATTCTCGAAGTCAGCCTCGCGATGTTCAATGCGCAGGGCGAACCGAACGTCACCACGAACCACATCGCCGACGAGCTCGAAATCAGCCCGGGCAATCTCTACTACCACTTCCGCAACAAGGAAAACATCGTCGAGCACATCTTCGCGCGCTTCGAGGCGCGCATGGACCAGGCCCTGCTCGTGCCCGACGACCGCCTGCCGAATCTCGAAGACGTGTGGCTGCAACTGCACATGGTGTTCGAGTGCATGTGGGACTATCGCTTCCTCTATCGCGATCTGGTTGACATCCTTTCGCGCAACCGCAAGCTGCGCACGCACTTCGCGCGCATCCTGGCGCGCGCCGGAACGAGCACGCGCAACGTGCTCACGGGACTTGCGCGGGCAGGCATCGTGCGCGCGACCGCCGACGAAATCCGCGCCACGGCCGAAAACGTCCTGCTGGTGACCACGTTCTGGCTCAACTTCAACGCCGTTCGCGGCAGCGGCGAGCTCGGCAGGATCGCGCCGGGCCAGGAAGACCTCACCCACGGCATTTATCAGGTGATGCTGCTGATCGCGCCGTTCCTGCGCGATGCAGAGCGTGTGCATCTCAATACGCTCGCGCAGGCTTACCGACGCTGACCGCCATTCGTCGCTTCACGCGTCGAACCCGGTTGCCTGCGCGAACGGATCGACGGCACGGTCTACCTGTCGTCCTTGACGACGATCTTGCGCACGATCATGCGGCGCGGCAGCGCGGTTTCCGAGCCGTCGAGATCTTCGTCTACGTAAAGCCATGGAACCCAGGGGTTGCAGGCGATTCCGTTCGGAAAGGAAAGACGTGCCTGCGCATCGATGCCGTCGACGATGCCCTGCTCGCCGTTTCCGAGCAGCCGTTTCGCGGTTCCCTTCAGATCGACCTCGTAGATCTCGTGCGACTCGTACGCGGTAACGTAGAAGCGGTCTTTGCGCAGACACAAATGCCCCAGCCCTTTCCGCGAGACGGTCGCGAACAGCGCGACCCTCCCTTGCGGATCGACCTTCAGCATCCGGTTGTCGCGGAAATTGACGACGTAGAGGTTTCCGCCGTCGTCGGCGACGAGGCCGTTGGGGCAATGAAACAGAGTGCTGGCCGCGAAGGTGGAAACCGTTCGGTCCGGTGCGATCCGGGAGATCGTGTTGCCGCGGCAGTTGGCAACATAGACGTCGCCCGTTTGCTTGCCGACGGCGATTCCGACCGGACCGCTCAAACCGGTGGCAACGAACGGCGTGGCCCGCCCGTCGCGATCGATCTTCGTGACGTAGGCGCCGTAGTAGCTCGATTGCAGAAGATTGCCTTCATGATCGACGGCATTGCCGGAAGCGCCGTAAAGGCCTGACGCCAGCTCGCGGCGCTCGCCCTCGGGAGAGATCCTCCATACCGTATCGCCGAAATCGGCGACATAGACGTTGCCGATCTGGTCGATCGTCACGCCGCCGACCCGATGGCCTTCGATCACCTCGGTGAACGCGTGGATTTCCGTCTGCGCCTGCGCCGCGCCGCTTGCGAGCAGCAGAGCGGAGAAGTACACCGCCTTCGATCGCATGCGCCTGCCTCCGGACGGTCGTTTCATGATGCGGCGAACCCCTCGGCCAGCGTCCGCGCCAGCTCGCGCGCATAGCGTCCGTCCGGATCGAGTTCCGGATCGAAGACGGTGACGTCGGCGCCGACGATCCTCGCCGACGCGCGCAGACGTCGGATGAGCGCCGCGAGTTGATCGAAGTTCAGGCCCGGCGAGCCGGGCGAATCGACGGCAGGCATGACTTTCTGGTCGAGACCGTCGACGTCGACGTGCCGCCATATCCGATCAAGACAATCGGCCTGCAGGTGCTCGATCGCTTGCCGCGCCGTGGCGTCGATGCCTCGGGCG